>JAAYJK010000083.1 GCA_012522955.1 Syntrophomonadaceae bacterium | reverse complement strand
CCTTCTGTCACACCGTCTATCAATCCTTCTGTCTCTGACTAACCTTCTTCTTCTTTCATAAGGGGGCACCCTAATCAGATCAGGGGAAAGAGTTACCGCTTCTGCGACAGGGGTTATGGTAATTACCGGTTTTTCAGCTTCATCCCTTACCCTCCTGTCATCTGCTACCCTTAATTGAGGCCAGTAATCGGAATCTTCATATTCACGGCTGTAGAAACCCAGCAAACTGTTAAACGGCTCGTCACATTTTATAAGCAGTCCATGATGATGGTCAAAATGATCATGAAGGTTGATTTCTACCCAGCCAAAATACCCGGGATGAACAACCGCTGATCCCACAGGTGGAGCCTCTATTCGGGGCCGATTGTTCCAGGTTACATTTGATTCACTCCAACTATCTAAGACCTTGTATACCAATAAGGTAATGGGACAGGGTGCTTCATTGCGATATATCTTGAGACGAATCTGAGAGTGAATTCTGCGCCCTGAATGACAGGTGAAATCATCATTAAATTTCAGCAAGGAATGATATTCATCTCCTGGTCCCTGATATCTATTAGTGTATAAATAGGGTGCAGCGCCAAAGTTGCTATTGGCATAATACTGGGATATATAGGCATCTTCAATTGGATGAAGCAGTCTTCGATACATCATCTTTCATCTCCTTTCTATAGGTTTACTACATTTTATTACCTTTGCAAGTAAAATGTTCCTTACCTTTCCATCATCCTACAATAAGGTCTTCCCTCCCTGCTGGCGGGATAGAAAAAGTCGTTCCCTGACTTTAAACCCCAAACACCCCCCTGATATCAATCAGAGAGGTGCCATCAAAGAATTTTCTTTTTCAGTTATAGATGATTAGAATAATTCCCTGGCAGTATTATTGGCCATGATGGACAATAAAATCAGCTACTTTTTCCATTTCTTGAAAGGTAAAAGAGGGTACCTGCAGCGGAAGTACTGAATCAGATATCAGGGCTTCATATACTCCCGGGGGAAATCCCGGGTCTTTTTGCCCTTCAGCTCTATACACTAATATTTTGGGACTTACGTCCTGCTTGAATCCTTCCACTAATACAATATCTACATCGTCCATCTCCTGTAGTATTTCCTGCAATGGAGGCATGCTAGTCAAGCGCTGGTGGGTAGTCATGGAATCCGGGCCTATTAGAACTACTCGGGTGGCCCCAGCCTGAAAATGCTGGTAGGAGTCTTTGCCTGGAGTGTCTATCTGGTAACCATGGGAAGCATGCTTTATTGCCGCTGCTTGGAGGCCACGCTGGCTAAAGATCTTGATCAAGTTGGATATTACCGTGGTCTTGCCTGAATTACTAAATCCAACGAACCCCATTATCTTACTCATTGCTTTGTCATCTCCTTATAAAATCTCCAGACTCATCATTCCTGCTTTAAAACTGGTGAGGCCAGTAGATGGTGTTGCTACAATAGGAAATTTAGCCACAGCTATTTTTGCATCCAACCCTGCGTAAGACAACTTTTCGCAGGGTAAACAATTCTTTATTAATTAAATCACATTGGCCAGGGTATAGCCAGTCCTAGGATTCAGGCTATTGTTCTTTTGCTTGCCTCCCGCGGCTGGCCCACTTTGCTCTAAGTTGTCCAGAAGGTGGTAATCCTGGATATTTTGCTTTATTATTATATTCAGAGAACATTGCTTTCCTGCCAGGTATTACGGGAAAAGTAGAATTATATCAGTAAGAGCAGGTGTTAAACTTGGGTCAACAATTACCACGCTTCACTTTTTGTCCTAAATGCGGTGGAGTATTAAAAGGCTTTTGGGATTCAAATATCCCTCGATCGGCTTGTGTGGACTGCGGCTATGTGTTTTACGAAAATCCGGTGGTAGGGGTGGCTGGAATTGTGTTGAATGGGGAACAACAAATACTCCTGGGCCGTCGTTGCCGAGGCCAATACTCGGGATACTGGTGCATTCCCTGCGGCTATGTAGAATATCACGAGGAGGTCCACGAGGCCCTCCAAAGAGAGTTTAAAGAAGAGACTAACCTGGATATTGAGGTCTTAAATCCTTTTACAGCTCAGTCCAATTTCCATGACCCGGACAGACATAGTGTAGGAATATGGTTTTGGGCGAGGATTATCGACGGCAGCTTATCGCCCGGTGATGATCTGGATGAACTGGACTACTTTGACCTAGATGATTTACCAGACCTGGCCTTCCCTACTGACCGCAAGGTTTTAGAAATGCTGCACAAATATGTGGCAACTGAGATTATAAGGTGGAAAGCTTCCCCTTGAGCATATTTCTGCTGCTTGCTCAGCCTATAATAGTGGAATAGAATTAATACCATAATTCCCCTGCGAATAATTATATTTCTCGGGTTTGGATGGATAGTAGGAAGGGAGTAGGTTAAAATGCAAATAACTGAACATGTTCATACACTGAAAATTCCTTTTAAGGTGCAAATTAATGCAGCCCAGGCCCTGGACAGATTCGCCTATGTTTATCTTATTTATGGACAGCGTGTATACTTGGTAGATACTGGAGTATCCGGATCAGAACAGGCTATCTTTGATTACTTAAAAAAAACCGGCTGGAAGCCAAAAGATATTGATAAAATAATTCTCACTCATTCCCACCCTGATCACATTGGTGCGGCTCTAGCCATCAAAGAGGCCAGTTCCTGTTCTGTGTTAGCACATAGGGATGAAATCGACTGGATTGAAGATCTTGACAAGCAGTACCGGGAGCGCACTCTTTTTGGGTTTCACTCCTTGGTGGGTGGAGCGGTTAAGGTAGATCAGCTATTACAAAATGGAGATATAATAAATCTGGAACCGGATTTGGAACTTGAGGTAATACATACTCCCGGCCATTCCAGGGGTTCAATTTCCTTATTCCTGCGTCCGGATGGAGCACTTTTTTCTGGGGATGTAGTGCCTCTGACCTCAGATGTACCCATATACGACGACTTTAAAGACTCTTTGGAATCCATAAAGCTATTAAGAAACCTTTCTGGAGTAGAAGTATTGCTATCAGCCTGGGATGAGCCTAGACATGCTGATTCAGCCTATAAGGCTATGGAAGCTGGCCTGGCCTATCTAGAACACATCCATCAGGTGGTAGCGGATAATGCTGATTCCTATTCCGAAGGCTCTGAACCTCGTTGGTGTCGAAATATACTTGAAGAAGTGGGTATCCCTCCAGCGGCTGCCAACCCCCTGGTAGGCAGGTCTTTTAAATCCCATCTGAAGCTCTTGAGCAACAGCCTTAATCAGAAGAAACACAATTAATTTCCCAGGGGAATTAATTAATTATTTTGTAATATCCTCTACCTGCTCCTTCATATTCTTATACAGGAGCAGAAGGGGGATGCTAGACTAATTGATAATAAACCTTTATAAATACAGAACTGCCCTGGCCTTGGCCTGCTTAATTATGATGGCCTTATTGCTGCTTTATTTTCTCCTTCCGAAGAATTAAGTATAGAAACCCATCCTCCCCTTACTATAATAAAATTTTTCAGCTTAATACGGTAAAACTAAATTCGGTCTGGAAAATAGAATCCAGTACTTTATCGGCATTACTCAATGCTGAATGTATAGAGGGTGATGAAGGGGAGTTAAAGGTTTGGGAAGAGGATCTGGAAGCAGAATCCCTTTAGGGTATCCGGCTGGAATCCTACCTTTGATTCCCTGCGAAAACCCTAGCAAAACTGGTTTGAATGGTCAGCTTCTCAACCCGCCCTCTATTTATTTATGCCCTTTCTTTTAACAGCAAGTGTTCCAGCAGCATCACCATTATTACACCCATGACAAAGCCATTTCCAATCAGGGGCCGCAGGATGCTAGGCAAGGTACCTACCACTTCACCGGGCATAAAGGCAATCAGGGTAGCCAATATCAAAGGGAAGCCAATCACTATACCGCTGCTGAAGTTTAACAGGGCTTCCTTTTCTTTAAGCATAACAAGGCTGGCGGCTATTTGAATGCTCATTAAATATATAAGAATACAGCCGATGATAACCTGGGGTATGTGCCCCATATAATTCATAAGCCAAGGCGAAAAGGATATTAATATCAAACCCATACCAGCCGGTAACAGCGGGTAACGAGATGCACAAAGGGTAGCCGCAATAACTCCGGGGCTCATGGAGAAATTCACCGGTCCGATTACTCCCATCCAACCTGACAACATATTCCCCAAGCCAGTTAGACCCATTCCTCTTCGAGTCCTTTTCTCTATACGATCCGCTTGCAGAAAACTGGAAAGAGATTGGATGGAACCCAAATCGTTAATGGAAAGAGCCAGGAAACACAGTAAGAAGGATAGAAGAACCCCGGGATCCACCACCAGATTAAAGGAGAAGTCATTCCAAAAGGGAGCTAAATAAGGAGTATTTACTGCATTTAAGCCCTGCTGGGAAGACGGGAAAATTAGATAATAAAAGATGCTGCCCAGCAATATAGCCCATAGTACCAGGGTAGCCTTCCAAACTCCTTTAATATGATGCTCGGCAGCAAATAAGAGGCTGACCGCCAGTAGGGTAAACAGGATATTGTAAATAAGGGGAACCGAACTATCCCGAGCTATGACCAGGTTCATTATGGTGGGAGCCATAGTAAAAGCTATCAGAAGCAAGATTACCACTACCACCCGGGGGGTAAAAAGTCCCTGTACCAGGCTGAAAAGTCCGGAATAAGCAAGCACCGCCAGAACCAGTCCCCCCAGAAAGATAGCAGAATAAATGCTATCCAGGCTACTGCCCTGACTGGCCAGAATACCTATTAAAAGTACGGTAGAGGGACCGATTACCAAAGGCATTCCATGTCCCCACAATATCTGGGCTATAAGCAGAACCCCAGTTATAAAACACAATTTCTGCAGATACACTATTTGCTCATGCACATTGCCGAATTGAACTCCTGCCACCACCTGTCCTATAATGACCAGGGCAGGAATAGTCAGAGCCAACCATTGCAGACCATAGGCCAACATCTCCAGGGAAGGAGGGCGGTCATCCAAGCCGTATTTTAATTTCATAAAAATAACCTCCAAACAAGACTAAACCATGCTTGGTCATCTTGTTAATAATTCTGTACTGCCTTTATACAAAATAGAAGCCAAAACCCACAATAGCATAAGCTCCCAGCAACAGAGAGCCTTCCAGCCAGTTGGCTTCTCCATCCAAACTAATGAACTGGGCAATCAATACCGCCAAGCCCACCGCTACTATCTCAAAATAATTAAATTCAATATTCATGGGAGTGCCCAGCAAAAAGCTGACAAAGATAAGTATGGGCGTAATCAGCATTGCGATCTGGGTACTGGAACCCACCGCTATTTCAAAAGCCAGGTCTATCTTGTTTTTAAAGGCCATTAAGACTGCTGCAAAGTGCTCCGCTGCATTGCCTATTATGGGTATGACAATAATACCAATAAAGAATTCCGACCAGCCCAGGGTCTCAGTCACTGATTCTATGCCCCCTACCAATAATTCACTCTCCACTGCTATCAATACCGTGCTCAATCCCAATAGTATAATAGCCTTGCGCTGACTCCATCTGCCATGAGTCTCGGATATCTCACAAACCACATCTCTTCTGCGCATACTGAAGAAGAGGCCTAGAAAGTAACTGACAAAAAGAATTATTGCCACCAATAAACTGAATTCCTGCAGGGCGTATCCGCTGTGGTTATGGAAAAATACCGCCGGTATTATTAAAGCAATCACCGAAAGAAACATCAGGCTGGTTTGATTATTAATATGCATACGATCGAATGACTGTACTCCGTTTTTAATGCCTCCCACCAGAATAGAGAGTCCCAGCACCAGCAGGATATTGCCCAGAATACTTCCAGCAATGGAGGCCTTTACCACCGAAAACAGTCCAGCTTTAAGGGCAAACAGGGTTATTAGCAGTTCGGTAGCATTACCAAAGGTAGCATTCAGTAAGCCTCCCATCTTCTCTCCCAGATAACAGGATAGGTTGTCAGTAGCTTCACCCATAATACCTGCCAGTGGTACTATGGACAAACAGGCCGCAAAAAACATGGCGGTTTCATTTCCCACATAACTAAAATACAAGCTAAATAGAATGGCTGGTAAAAGGTAGTATAAAAAGTTGCCCATGGTCTCCTCCCGAAAAAACTTACTGCTCTATTATACTCGCTATTTTAGGAGGAAAACAAGGTAAGGAAGGGAATCGGGACCTTTTTGGGAATGGTGCTTGGTCTTTGTGCAGGGACTATAAAGTGGTAAAATATAATAAAGCTGGTATTTGCCCATCAAGCGCTTGTGCTAATACAAGGAGGTAAGGCATATGGTAAACGAAAAAAGGGAAAAGCAGATCATCCAAATAGCCATCCGGTTTGACAACGACTTGGAATCCAGAAACCTAGAAAGACTCTCTTCCTATTTTGCAGATGACTGTCAGATTGAACTTTTGGGAACCACCTTGATCGGTAAAGCCGGAGTAGAAAAATGGTTTCACTGGCTGTTCGATAATATGCAGAACCTAAGATTAGTAATCATTAATGTAATTGTTAAGGAAAACATACTCTTTGAAGAATATGCTATTAGCGCAGTAACCTCTGACGGATTGAAGATTCAGTCCCGTCAGGCAGAGGTATTTGAATTTGATCCCTGCAACAAAATTAAGTCTTTAAAGTTATATTTTGATCGGATCGATCTAGCTTGTACTTTATTGCAACCCTCTTTGGAGCAGGAGTAGAAACTAGGACCGTTTACAGCAAGTCATAGATGTGCGTTCCGGTTGCTCTGAGCAGATCAGTTTTTTTTACTTAAACGCCTCTTGGCCTTTCGGCGGCACCTTAAATCTTACATAGAAAGTGCTGCCGTTTTGGCCGGAATCGACTTCTATGACTGCATTATGCCGATCAGCAATACTGTAACAAACCGGCAAACCCAGACCAGTGCCGTCTTTTTTGGTAGTTAAAAATGGTTTGCCTATATCCCTTAGAATAGCAGGGTGGATGCCGTTGCCCTGATCCGCCACGGCCAGGACAACTTCCTCATCTTCCATATAGGTCTTTATGGTTAGCCCTTTATTAGCCGGCATGGCATCCAGAGCATTACGAGCCAGATTCAATAACAGCTGTCTTATTTCACCTTCGTCCAGCAATAAGGCTGGAATCTCCTGCAAATTAACTTTAACCACCTTATCTTGTACCAGAGCCTCTGCGTTTATTAAGGGCAGAATGCTCTTGACTATGCTGTTCAAATCGTCATTTTTCAACTCAATGACCTTATTCTTAGCCAAAGAAAGGAACTCGGTTATTATAGAATTGGCTCTATCCAATTCTTCAATCATGAGTTCAAAATGCTCTTTATCTTGCCCATACAATTCGTTCTGGGCCAATATCTGCAGAAAGCCACGAACCGAAGTCATAGGATTTCTTATCTCATGGCCTATGCAAGCAGCGATCTTTCCTACCATATTCAAGCGGTCCAAACGGGCTAATTGCAATTCCAGATTTTTTATTTCCGTCACATCACTGATCATCACCAGGGATCCGGAATAACTGCCATCAGTATTAATAGGGGTCATGGATACCAGGGCCCATAAACTACTGTCATCCCCTCGGCAAAACTGCAAATCATGCTCTACCCTTATACCCTTACGATTTCTCTCTATCATTAACAGAGCCACCTGCCTGTATTCCTGAGTCACAAAATTGAATAGAGAGCATCCCACCATGCTTTCCACATTATAACCCATCAAACTGGCCATCTTCTCATTGGCAAAAGTAATTATGCTATTATGGTCATTTAACCAGATACCTTCGTTGGCGTTTTCAACTACCCGTCGGTATTTTTTTTCACTAGCCTTGAGCTCATCTCTAGCCTTCCTGCGATCAGTGACATCTCGAATAGACTCTATGGCCCCGGTTATATTGCCTTGTATATCATATAAGGGAGTAGCAATAGACCACAAATAAGCCTGGGGATTGTCTTTGGTTCGACACAGACTTTCTCCAATTACAATCTGACCTTTGATTTCAATATATGAATAATTAGCTTCCCAATCCTGCTCATAGTTTAATACATGATCCACCAGAATAGGACGGCGATATCCATAAAAGGGTATGGAATACTCATAATCCCCTTTACCCAATATATCCTCAGCTTTGATGCCAGTCATTTCTTCTGCCGACTTATTCCAGGCAATAACCCTCCCCTGGCAATCGATGACCAGGGTGGCATCAGGCAAAAAATTCAAAATATCGGCCACTCGGCGCTGTGAATCTCTCAAGGCCTCCTCAGCCTTCTTGCGCTGGCTAATATCTACAATCATGCCCAAACCGCCCGCCCATTGGCCATCTGGGTAATAGTATGGTGCTGCCGAAGCCAGGGTCCACAATTCCTTGCCATCCCGGCACCGATACTTTAACTCATATTGTTCAGATACTCCCTGTTTACGCCGCCTTGAGTGTTCCCGGGCAATTTCTTGCCACTCCTGGTCCACAAAATTGAACATTGACTGTCCTATTATCTCTTCAACTGTATATCCCAACATTTGAGCCATTTTTTCATTCACAAAAGTGATGCAATAATCCTCATCTACCAACCAAATTCCTTCATGAGCAGTTTCTAAAATTTGTCGATACATTTGTTCCTGTATTTTAAGAGCCTCCGAGGCGTTGGATGGCTCATCACCAGTTATTCTCCCTTGCTTAATTTTTTCATAGCTGTCCATTATCCTTAACTCCCAGCCATAACCCATGACAATCCATTATTAGCACCTGCCTATTTTATGTAATATTTAACCTCATTTTCTATTTTACACCTATTATTTACAATTCTCTACCCTGGAATAAGTCAGTGTTGGTTCAAGTTTTCATAATATTATTGACATATGCCCGTTATTTTTCTATAATAATAATGTGCATATGCCCATATAATTAGAAGGAGGTGTGTAAAATGCCCGGAAGAGATGGTAGTGGACCTATAGGCGCAGGTCCCGGCACTGGCAGAGGAATGGGATACTGCTCGACTTATGTTGGAAACCGTGGACTCGGTAGAGCTGGTGGTTTTGGCAGAGCTGGTGGTTGTGGCAGAGGTTACGGACGTGGATTCGGCATGAGTCGCGGATACGGATTTGGTGCAGGCCAAACAATTCAAGCTCCAGGTAGTGCTAATTTAACAGCTTATAAAAATTACCTGGAAGAGGAATTGCAGAGGATACAACAAGAGTTAGAAGATAATAAATAAGAGCTCATCCACCTTCAGAGCATAGATAAACATAAGCAGGAAATATCAATTGTTTTCACGACTTTCCTTCTTAATCTCCAAATTATTAAACCGGGTAAATTACCCGGTTTTTTTCATATCATCCCCTGAATGAGACAGGGTGATTAAGCAGGAAAATATTTACCGAAAATATTTTTCCAACCTGCATCAGCCCGAACATAATCTCCTTCTTCTTCATGTTTCAATACTTCATAGGTCTCCTTGAAGGCATCATTGGCCATATCCCCAAACAAACCGGTTCTTGGTAGTTCCCGGTTGCTGCCCCTGGCATACCAGTGTTCCTGGTCATCTCTTTTTCCCGCTAGGTATTCAAAGAAAGCCAGAATCATACTGCCATAGAATAGATATGATCTTTCCCGACCTTCCCATTCCTCCATAAAGTTCATGGCCATGTTATCCAAGAGCATACCAGGTAGGTTCACATTATTGGAGTGCTTCCAGGCTCTCATCATTCGGGCCAAGTGCTTCACCTTTCCTCCATACTGGTAATTCAAAGCATTAATTACACTGATTTCTTTAATAGGGTTAAACTCATTCCAACTGCCTCCATCAGCAATATTAGGATATAAATAATTACCTTTCTCATCTAGAAAAGCGGGTATAATTTCGAAAAGCATTCCATCCCGGAAGGGAACTATTACCTGTCCCTTGTCATCTTCTTTGATAATAGTCTCAGGATAAACCTCATGTACGGTTTTTTTTAGTTCCTGCAGCAATTGCAACTGGCCGTTACCCGGCAATTTTTCCGTTCGTTTGAAATGGCTTGACGGCAGCACCACCATTATATTGAAGATGCCGGTTCCCTTTATAGCTGTTCCTCGGCCATAGGAACCTATGAAATGGGCGTTTCCACTATCAAAACGGATATTCCTGTAATCCAAGTTAACCTTTTGAACAATGGCTTTAAACCTACGGTTAATAAGATTTTCATTATCAATTTGCAAATTCTGCACAAATTTTTTGAATTTATCCGGTACACTTAAAACTCTTTTAGCCATCTAAAATCCCCCCTAGGTTAATAATATGGTTTTAGTATTATTTATTCAAGCCAGCGACAAATAGTCCAATTATACCTTCTACTAAAACAATAATCTTACATCATTAATACCCATACCATTTTTATCTAGTGAAGCCTGCTGTCTATATACCTATACCATTTTATCAAATTCTGTCGATTGTTGGTAGACATGTTTTCCTTTACCAGAAAAATTGAGGAGACCTTCTCCGGCTGGAAAAGGCCTCCAAATTCAATACGATTATTAAGTTATCTAACCTTCAACTTAGGGGTTTAAGCTCCCATAAACAGAGCTATATCTTCTTCTACACCGCCTATGCCGGCAATACCAAAGGTCTCAACTAGTACTTTGGCCACATTGGGTGATAAAAAGGCCGGCAGGGTCGGTCCCAAGTGAATGTTTTTCACTCCCAGATACAACAGGGCCAATAGAACTATTACTGCTTTTTGTTCATACCAGGATATATTATAGGAAATAGGCAGCTCATTGATATCCTCCAAACCGAAAACTTCTTTGAGTGTTAGAGCAATTACCGCCAAGGAGTAACAATCATTACACTGTCCAGCATCCAGTACCCGAGGTATTCCTCCAATAAATCCTAAATCCAGCTTGTTATAACGGTATTTGGCACAACCAGCGGTAAGGATAATTGTATCTTCGGGCAACTTCTGGGCAAATTCAGTATAATAAGACCTGCTCTTCATTCTGCCATCACAACCTGCCATGACAAAGAATCTTTTAATAGCCCCTGACTTTACTGCTGCTACTACTGTGTCGGCCAGTGATACTACGGTGCTATGGGCAAATCCGCCAATAATTTCACCTTTCTCGATCTCCTGGGGAGGTGCACATTTTTTCGCATGCTCTATTAATGCCGAAAAGTCTTTGGGGTTTCCATCCTGCCGATTATCTATGTGTTTCAGGCCTTCATAACCTGCTGATCCCGTGGTATAAACCCGATCCCGGTAACTATCCCGGGGTGGTATAATGCAATTGGTCGTCATTAAAATCGGACCATTAAATTTTTCAAATTCTTCATTCTGCTGCCACCAGGCATTACCATAGTTGCCCACAAAGTGAGAGTATTTCTTAAAAGCCGGATAGTAGTTGGCCGGAAGCATTTCCGAATGGGTATATATATCTACTCCGCTTCCTTCGCTTTGCTGAAGCAGTTCTTCCATATCCTTTAAATCATGGCCACTGATTAATATACCCGGATTATTGCGAACACCAAGATTTACCCGGCTAACTTCGGGATTGCCATAACTTTCAGTGTTGGCTTTATCCAGCAGAGCCATAACTTCTACTCCGTATTG
The DNA here is from genome assembly GCA_012522955.1 of Syntrophomonadaceae bacterium. Classification (GTDB taxonomy): domain Bacteria; phylum Bacillota; class Syntrophomonadia; order Syntrophomonadales; family Syntrophomonadaceae; genus JAAYJK01. Next base: position 3,094 of record JAAYJK010000083.1, on the reverse strand, counting down.
GCCGCATTCCAGTACCAATGCTACCAGCTCATCGGCAGAAAGGCTGTCATCCAGGGTAGCGGCCAAACCTTTATGCAGAAATTCGTATACTTTGACCTCTTCATATCCCAGATTATAGGCATGTTCTGCGTAAGCAGCCATTCCCTTAATACCGTAGACCAATAACTCCCGTAGAGAACGAACATCTTCATTTTCAGTAGCCAATACTCCGACCTGTCCCGCCTTTTCCATGAATTCTGCTTCGTTATCCGAGTACCAGGTGGCTGCTTCGGGTATAGGGCCATCGATGGTACCCGATTCCAGTAGCTTTTGCTTAATATTCTCTCTTAGGGCCAAACCCACCTTAATTTTCTCAACCATACGATCTTGATCAAAGTTGGCATTGGTAATGGTCATAAATAGAGCATCCATGGTGAAATGATTGATTTCGGGGTCCTCTATCCCCTTCATTCTGCCCTTTTGCGCGTAAAAGGCTATCCCTTTCAATACATAAATCAGCAAATCCTGCATTTTTGCCAATTCTTCCGGCTTACCGCATACCCCTTTTACTGTACAACCAGTGTTTTTAGAGGCTTCCTGACATTGAAAACAAAACATCCCCATTGATTCACTGCTCCTTTCTCTATTAAGATCAATTCTTATTGTGGACTATAATTATCTTATTTGTCATGTATATAGTTTACTCTGCTGCTGAAGTGAAGTCAAGCTTAATTATTGTCTGTGAATAAAAGGGCTTCTCTGGTCCGGCAAATCCGGCCGAAATTTAAGCAACTCCCCTCTTATCGACCATAAAAAAAGTCCGCTCTTTCAACGTAATTACGTCTCAAAACGGACTTCTGGCTTTAGAATGTTATTCCAAAAATCGGCCCACTCCCCTGAATTTCTGGTACCGCTGTTCCAATACTTGCTCCATCTCCAAAGCCATTAATTGTTTTAGATTAAGTTCAAGGCTTTTTTTCAGCCTATCGGCCAGGTCAGTAAAATCTTGATGAGCGCCTCCTATGGGCTCCTGGATAATTTCATCTGCAATACCCAACTCGCTAAGATCCTGGGCTGTTACTTTCAAATAGGAAGCCATTTCCTCAGCTCGGCCTGCATCCTTCCATATTATGGAGGCACAGGCTTCGGCCGAAGCCACTGAAAATACGCTATTGGACAACATCAGCAGTCGATCCGCTACTGCCAAGGCCAGAGCTCCACCACTCCCGCCTTCCCCAGTTACTATTGCTATGGTAGGCACTTGTAGGCGAGGAAATAGCATCAGTACCCTGGCTATGGCCCAGGCCTGACCCCTTTCTTCAGCTCCCAAGCCCGGATAAGCCCCAGGAGTATCAATAAAGGTAATTACCGGGCGCTTGAACTTTTCTGCCTGTCCGATTAAACGTTCAACTTTTCTAAATCCTTCCGGGTGAGGCATGCCAAAATTATTTTTCAGGTTTTCATTAGTATCTCTTCCCTTTTGATGCCCAAGAACGGTAACCGGAATTCCTGCAAATGCAGCAATACCGCCAATTATGGCTCGATCTTCGCCATAGCTCCGGTCGCCATGCAGTTCTATCCAATCCTCAAATAAATATTCTATATAATCCTTTACTACCGGTCTTCCCGAGTGACGACTGAGCAAAACTTTTTCCCATGGGCTCAGATTATGATATTTATCGCCTCGAATATCCTCCATCTTGTCTTCCAGCCGCTTGAACTCCTGATTCAAATCAAAGTCCATACTCTGGCTTAATTTTTTCAGTTCCTGAAATTTTTCCCTCAGGCTTCTATATTTTTCTTCATAATCAAAATGTCGTTTAACCATTCTTTTCTCCCCCATGCAGCCTTAAGAACAGCTCCAGGGTTTTCTTCAGCTGCCCTCGTTCAACAATGCAGTCCAACATTCCATGTCCCAGCATAAATTCAGCTTTTTGAAAACCAGCCGGCAGGGTTTCACTTATGGTCTGTTTGATTACCCGAGGTCCGGCAAAGCCAATTAATGCTCCCGGTTCAGCCAATATTATATCGGCCAGGGAAGCAAAACTAGCCGACACGCCTCCAGTGGTTGGATTAGTAATTATGCTGATATAGAGCAACCCTTCTTGGTGAAATCTGCCCAGTACCGCTGTGGTTTTGGCCATCTGCAGCAGAGACAGCATTCCTTCCTGCATCCTGGCACCACCAGAAGCAGTAAAGATAATAAGAGCTATTTTTAACTCTATAGCTCTTTCCATGGCCCGGCAGACTTTTTCTCCCACTACTGAGCCCATGCTGCCCATCATAAATCCGGGATCCATTATTCCCAAAACACAAGGATAGCCTCCTACCGTAGCCTTACCGGTAATTATAGCTTCACTCAAACCCGTTTCATTAATGGCCTGAGTCATTTTTTCATCATAGCCTGGAAATTCCAGCGTATTGATGGATCTTAACCCGACCTCAAATTCTTGAAAACTACCGGAATCAGCTATTATTTCCAGTCGTTCCCGGGCATTAAGGGGGAAGTGATGCCCGCAATGGGGACACAGCTTATGCTCTTTTAACTCCATTTCCATTACCCGCCTGGAACAGGAAGGACATTTGAGCCCTGGCTCATTGGGGACTGTTTTATCCAAAGGTCCGCGGCCGCTGCCAGGAATGGGAATTAACTTTTGTTTGCCAAAGCTGCTTTTTAACATAATTAAAATTGCCTCTCCTCTCTTGGAGTCAGGGCAAAGATAAATTCGCCTGAACAAACCACTTGATGGTCTGTTTTTACCTCTCCCTTGCCTTTGCCTATACTGCCTTTTATTTGACTTAATTCAGTTCTTATGGTGAGAATGTCTCCTGGAACCACCAGTCGCTTAAAACGTATCCGGTCCACCCCGGCCAAGTAAGCCAGCTGACCCTGAAAAGATTCATCAGCTAAAAGAGCACAGGCCCCAACCTGGGCCATGGCCTCAATCATCATCACTCCCGGCATAATGGGCTGACCTGGAAAGTGACCGACAAAATAGGGCTCGTTGATGCTCACATTTTTGCTGCCTATGGCCATTTTCCCTGGTATTAACTCATCAATACGATCTACCAGTAGAAAAGGATAGCGATGAGGCAATATTTTCATTATTTCCTG
>JAAYJK010000082.1 GCA_012522955.1 Syntrophomonadaceae bacterium | reverse complement strand
TGGTATTGGGAGCCCTAGCGGCGATAGGGGAAACTGAAATAGAAAATGCAATTCATATATTCAGGGGTTATGAAAATCTATGTGAGAAGCTAATTTCGCTGGGAGCTGATGTTAGGTAGCTAGTCCATAAATCAATACCACCCTTCATTGTTGGGTTAACAGATATCATTTATATATTGCTTAAAAGGGCTGCCAGAGGGCAGTCCTTAATTTTAGGCAAGTTCTTATAGCCTGGTTTGGGCAACAGGGAGATATTTAAGCCCAGATAATAATCAGATTAGTTAGGCAGGCCTCTTGCTAAAGGCTTTGGAATTTATTGAACGGTATATTTTGGCCTCTGCGGAAAAAGCTATCTTAAGGCTTGAGTGAGAGATTATAACAGCAGGAGGGAAAAGGGTGGCGAGGAATAAGCTAATATTAATGGTGTTTTTGACCTTTTTTTGCATAGGATTGGGTTCTTTTTGGTACTCTGGGCAATTTGCTCATAAGTCTCAGAACACTGAAAATACTGTATATACCCAGGCTCCTTCCTATGGTGAAAGAATCAGCCAAGTGGCAGCTCAGGTCAGCCCTTCGATAGTGGGCATCAGCAAACTTAGCCCCAGTAAGGATATATTCAACCAAAACCTGGTTGAATCCACCGGCTCCGGAGTTATTCTAGACCATGAAGGCTATATAGTTACCAATAATCATGTAGTAAGAGGGGCAGAAAGTATAAGTGTAACGCTGGCCGACGGTAACGAGGAACAGGCAGAGATTATAGGGAGCGATCCTCAAACTGACCTGGCCTTAATCAAAATTAAGGTAGACAATCATGTCACTCCCATCAAGTTGGGTGATTCAGAAACCCTGGTAGTAGGGCAGGAAGTATTAGCTATCGGCAATCCGTTGGGGCAACGGTTTGCCCGGTCCGTAACTGCTGGAATAGTCAGTGGCTTGAATCGGCTGCTTACCACGGAAGAAGGCCTCTTATTTCCTTTGATACAAACCGATGCCGCCATCAATCCAGGTAATTCAGGGGGAGCATTGGTGAATTTGGCAGGAGAATTAATCGGTATCAACACCATTAAGATAGCGGAAAGCGGGTTTGAAGGCATGGGCTTTTCCATTCCTTCCAATCAGGTTAAAGTGGTAATAGACGAATTAAAAACCCGGGGTGAAATTGAGCGTCCCAGGATGGGAATAAAGGTATTGGGTGAAATAAGCCAGGAAAAGGCTCGTTATTACCAACTGCCGGTCAAAGGCGGCGTAATCGTGGAACCAGTAAGGGGAGGCACAGCTGGGAAGGCGGGCATAAAAGCCTTCGACCTTATATATGAAATAGACGGACAAGAGATAGCTACGGGTCCGGAATTACAGGGCTATATCATGCAGAAAAGAAGAGGAGATTCAGTGCGGGTATCCATTATCAGGCTGATCACAGAAGAATCAGCCCAAGTTCAGAAGCACAGCATCCAGATTATCCTGAATTAAGCAGGCTTGTTGCACACACCGGGGTTGGAGGGAATCCACGGTAGGCCCTTCCCCATGCCATCACTTCTATCCCAGGTAATCAGAGGCGAGATTTATAAGGACCTTTCTAAGTCAGAGGAGGGTCCTTTGCTGATCTATGGGCGCAGGGATAATATAAGGAGCCAGCTCGATTACTTTTGCCTTCCACAAGAACTCTCCTTTACTCCCGTACCCTCATCTGCCTGGCCTTCATCTTGAGAAAGCAATGATTTGCTGCGCAAAGAACTATCCTGCCTCTATTAGCGGATGTTCCATATTATGCCTGGTATAGTAACCCATGGGCAACCCATTGCATATAATAAGTAAACATTGGTTAGTAAGGAATTTATTTCCGTAAATGCCGATGACTGCTGCTTATATAGCAGTTAAGCAATAACAAAGGAGGACTTAAGGTGGATAATATGAAATATTGGTGTGATCCACGACTGGCCCGTGCATTTTTCCAGGAACAAAAATATCATCGACGTTTTTCGCCTATGGAAGGCCTGGAGAAGGGCACTATCTTTCCTGAACTTTATTGTTCATATAGAGATGCTGATGGAAACCATAAAAGCCCGGATAAGGAGGATCGAAATAATGAAAGATACTCAAAAAGAAAAACTGACTAAATTGATGGCCGAGGAGTTTACTGCCATCGAGCTTAACCTCTATCTGGATACCCATCCCCAGGATAAAAGGGCACTGGAGTTATACAACCAGACCGTCGATAGGCTATATGCCTTATTGGAGGAGTATGAGAGGCAGTATGGGCCTTTAAGCAATTTTGGCTTAAGTCCCAGCTCTTACCCCTGGCAATGGATTGAAGAGCCTTGGCCATGGGAAATGAATTTTTGTGATAGGGAGGATAATGAGCAATGTGGATATACGAAAAAAAGTTAGAGTATCCGGCTAAAATATGTACTACCAATCCCAAACTGGCTAAAGTCGTAATCACCCAGTACGGGGGGCCGGATGGAGAACTGGCGGCATCACTGCGATATTTGACTCAACGCTATACCATGCCTACCGGTAGGTCCAAGGCTGTATTAAATGATATTGGTACCGAAGAATTAGCACACATGGAAATAGTAGCAACTCTGGTTTATAACCTTACCAAAGATGCCTCAGTCCGAGACATTAAAGCCGCCGGGATGGATGGATACTATGCAGATCATGATAAAGCCCTTTATTTTGTGAATGGTGATGGAGTACCGTGGACAGCCGCCTATATTCAATCCAAGGGAGATCCCATCGCTGATATGCATGAAAATCTGGCTGCCGAGGAAAAAGCCCGGGCTACTTATGAATACTTGATACAATTATCCGACGATCCTGGCGTAACCGAGACCCTGGCTTGGCTCAGACAAAGGGAAATTGTGCATTATCAAAGATTTGGTGAAACTCTGGAACATCTATATGATTATTATGGCAAAGATCATTATTTCTTCATGGGCTCATAATTCTGCTCAGCCTTTTTACCCAGATGTCTTCAACGCTAATGACCGCGGTTTTTACCCAGCATCCCTTGCCGGGTTCTGGCCTCTCAGGGTTAGAGGAGCATTCATCAAAGCGAAAAACAAGAATTAGCTTAAATGAGATTTTGTATAATTCAAAAACCCAGCTGGTCAATCTAAGTACGCAGCTTGCATTCTGAGCACCGGGTTTGTCATTCTGAGCACCGGGTTTGTCATTCTGAGCACCGGGTTTGTCATTCTGAGCGCAGCGAAAAGAATCTTTTAGATCTTTTGGCACTGCCTCAGGATGACATTACTGAAATACTTGTCTAATAATATGAAAGGAGACTTACTTTATTTTTTCATTGAATAAGGTTAAACTGGAGAAAAATTTTATTGGAGCAGATTATGAAATACCGAATAATATCCGTAGGGAAGATAAGAGAGCCATTTTATCAGGCTGGAATCAAGGAATACACTAAAAGACTAAACTCCTACACCAGCATAGAATTGCTGGAAGGGCTGGAAGAGAAGATCAACCCCCGGGCTGGAGATAAAGAGATAGAAAAAATCTTGTACAAAGAAGGAGAAAAAATACTGGGCTTACTAGGAAAAGACGAGCTCTTGATTATATTTGATATAACCGGAAAATCTCTGGACTCCCATCAATTAGCCCAGTACATCAATGAATGGAACCATTCGGGCAACCCCCGGGTCAACCTGGTCATCGGCGGTTCCCATGGTTTATCCGAAGAGGTAAGGCAACGAGCTCACCAATCCATCTCTTTCTCCTCCATGACCTTTCCCCACCAGATGGCGGTTTTAATGCTTGTTGAGCAGCTTTACCGGGGATACAAAATAATCAGGGGCGAAAAATACCATAAATGATATTTGTATCTTGGGGTAAATATGAAGTACTTAACCGGAGTTTACTGTCAACCCCCAGTATCATACTCGGGTGGTCCAGCAACTGAAGTTAATTGGAGCTGAAAATTATCCTAAGGCTGAAAAGTCCAGGGGCCAGCTTATTTACCTAGGGGGTTAAGGGTAGTAGAATTTCGTGCCCTATATCTTCAATTTGCTCCAGAGATAAGATTCTTTCTATCACTGTATTGATAGTAGACTCAGGCAGCGGGTGAAGGGAATATAAGCTGCATTTTTTGAATTTTATAATCAGCTCTTCATCAGTAAAAGGATCTTCAGGATGCCCCTTAACCGTTAGATATTTCCCGCTATGGGTCATACCATTTTTCAGCTTAGTGGTAACTATGGCAGAATAGGCAGGTAAGTCCATATCCATTTTTACCGTTATCTTTCGCATTAATTCCCGGATATCCCTATTAAATCTTTTTTCTTCGATGTAGGCGTCGAGAAAGAAATCGCCATCATATGCTGCGGCAGCAACTGTATAAGGTAAACTGAATTGGCATTCAGTAATTGACCTAGGGTTCCATTTTATATCATATGGCTGAGCTACAATGGTCCAGTTAATCTGAGATTCATCCAAATGTATAGCAGCGATGTCAGAATAGCTAAAACCGTATTGGCCCATTTGATCCAATATCCCTGTTATGGAAGTATGGGTACAATTACAAGAAGGGTAAGGCTTCAGAGTCGTTTTAGTCATTTCCCATCGTTGCCCAATACCATCGCTTATCATAGAAAGAGCAATGTCATTGTCTGCTCGGGCGAATAATGAGTAAAATCCTCGTGGTCCTGTAAATATCTGGCTATATTCTCTGATCAGGTCTTTCTGTGCTAATAGGCATATATTAACAGCATCCTGAGCGATAAAACCATGATGAAGGCTGATCATAAAGTTGGCGGGGGTATACATGGACATGTCGTATGGCTGAGTCATAGATTTGGCCATTCCCAGAGCAGTTCTAAGCTGGCTGGAATTCAAACCCAGAAGCTTTCCTACTGCTACTACTGGGCCAAAGATGTAGTGGCCCCCTTGGCTTCCTGAATTTTGTTCACAGCTTACACAGTGATAGGCTTTACCAGTTCGAATCAATATTTCTTGCCCCAGGATAAAAGACAACAGTAATTGTTGACCGGAAACACCAGGTTTTAAACCAGCAGCTGCGATTAAAGCAGGCAGGGTATATTCGGCACTATGCCCCGCTTCTTCATGGCAATCTCCCAGGTCAGTAGCCCTAGCTGCAGGTCCTAGGGCGAAGGCACACAGGGAAGCCGGGACTTGGCCTCCAAACAGGGGAATCGTACTCTGGGCTCTGCCGCCCTGCTCTTTGACAAAATCAACTACGGAAGAAATATGCTTCATGCTTGACCCACCAATGATGGCTCCAATGGTATCCAGGATATGTCTCTTGGCAAAATCAAGTACGTAGGGAGGCAGGTCTTCATACTCTGTTTTTTCAATCACTTGGCATATTATATTTATAATATATTCATCATCATGAGAGGATTTCATGGTTTAATTACCTCCTCAATTTGGCTGCCGTCATTTAGCTAGCATAGCTAAATGACGGCAGCGTGGAGTTGTTATTATTAAAGTTCTTATAGATTAATCATCAGCCGGCAGAGGATAGGAGCCGTCTTTATCGTGTACTTCCCGGCCTGTAACCGGCGGATTAAATACGCAAACCATATGCATGTCGGATTCAGCCCTAAGCAAGTGTTTTTCATGTCCATTTAGTGCATAGAGCGTGCCTGGGTTGATGAGGTGGATTTTCCCATTATCGGCCAATTCTATCTCTCCTGACCCTTCGATGCAATATACAGCTTCCAGATGCTTTTTGTACCAGATTAAGGTCTCGGTTCCAGCTTTAATAATCGTGTGATGGAAAGAAAATCCCATGCCATCTTTTTTTAACAGGATGCGGTAGCTTCGCCAGGTTTCCGTATCAACGTCATTTTCGGTTCCGATAATATCATTCAGGTGCTTCACTATCATTTTTATCTTACCTCTTTTCTTAGATAGTCTATCGGGCTATTTCAGTTTAGCTAAAGCCCTAAAAGAAGGGGCCTTCTTTTTGCTTTTAAGCCGGGGATTTTTCTTGATATGATTTTTTATCTGGGGATCTTTAATACTATCCTTAAATATATTTAATCCCTGTTTCAACCCCGAGTTATCAATTATCAGGGGGGGCATTACTTTGCACACTTCGCTGTTGGAACCTGAAGTTTCCATTATCAAGCCTTTTTCAAATGCAACCGAGCATATTAACTCTGCTAATCCCGGAACACCACAGGCTATTCCTTGCATCAAACCCCTACCCCGTACTTCTCCGGCGATTTCCGGATGCTCTTCCACCATCTCGTGCAAGAAAGAGCTTACGGTTTCCCCCTTTTCTTTAATTTGGGAGCTTAGCTGGTTATCTTCCCAGTAGCTCAATGCTTCAGCAGCAGTAATAAAAGCTAGGTTATTTCCCCGAAAGGTACCATTATGTTCTCCTGGAGACCAGATATCCAATTCTGGTTTAATTAGGGTTAACGCCATAGGTAAACCATAACCACTGATGGATTTGGATAGGCATACTATATCTGGCTTAATACCAGCCGGTTCAAAACTGAAAAAAGTTCCGGTGCGGCCACATCCCACTTGGATGTCGTCCACTATCAGGGGGATGTTGTTCTGACGGCAAACTTCTTCAACACCTTTAAGCCACTTAAAGCTAGCAACATTGATACCACCTTCACCCTGCACGGTTTCCAATATAATGGCGGCTGGGAGATCAACGCCGCTAGAATTGTCATCCAAGAAATGTTGGAGATACTCCACCGTATTGACCTCCTGCCCCAGAAACTGGTCATAGGGCATAAAGACGCTGTTATGAAGAGCAACCCCGGCCCCCTTCCTTTTAGAGGAATTACCAGTAACAGAAAGAGATCCCATGGTCATCCCATGAAATGCATTGGTGAAGCAGATAATAGTATCACGCTTGGTTACCTTGCGGGCCAGTTTTAATGCACTTTCTACTGCATTAGTACCTGTTGGCCCCGGAAACATAATCTTATACCTCATGCCCCGCGGTTTTAAAATTATTTCATCAAAACGCTCCAGGAAATTTTCCTTGGCCTTGGTTGACATGTCCAAACTATGGGTAACCCCATCAGCTGCAATATAATCAACCAGTCTTTCCTGTAGCCGGCTATTGTTATGTCCGTAATTTAAGGCTCCAGCTCCCGCAAAGAAATCAATATACTCCCGACCGTGGACATCCCAAAGCTTATAACCTTTAGCCCTGTTGAATACCGTGGGAAAGCTCCTACAATAACTTCGCACTTCTGATTCCAGTTCATCAAATACACTCCTTGGTTTAGTAATAGTTGTCTGCAACTAAACACCCTCCTTTTTTGTACACCAAAAAAACATCAATCTTATCATTTTAATCTAAACGGCTGGGAAAAAGGGGCCAATGCGGTAAAGCAGTTCAGGCTCATGATTCCCTGCCGGGAACATATCTTTGGAAAAACATTCTGATATAGTGTAGCTAGTCTCCATATCACGGGCCAGTTTGGCATATAGACTTATAGCGGGATGGTTGGATGGATTAACCGTGAGTTCAAGGAATTGTACTTCTTTACATTCTGGGCGTTTAAGCAGTGTTTTTAACATTCTAAGACCCAGTCCTTTTTTGCGTTGGGATTCTGCTACTGCCACCTGCCAGATAAAAAGAACATCGGGTTTTTCTGGCGGGTTGAATCCAGAGATAAAGCCTACTATTTGCCCGTTATGTTCAGCTACTACACAGGTTTTATTAAAAAATTTGCATAAGATCAAATAACTATAAGGGGAATTTAAATCCAGTGATCTCGTTTCCTTAACCAGTTGCCACACAGCTCCCCCATCCTCTATCCGGGGACTACGTAATTCTAATGATTTAAACTGTTTTTCTTTTCTCATTTTCCTCACCTACCAAGCAATCTTAATTACACAAAAAACCATAAATGACATAATTTTCCCGTAACAAGAAAACCTATTACTATATATGGCTACACATATAAAGAACAATTTTGCCTATTTTATACAAGCTGGGGTTTTTATAACAGGGCATATCTGGAAGAAAGATGATATAATATATGCTACAGGATTTGGAAAAGGGAAGCAAACCTTATATAAAGTATTGAAAGGGGTTATGATAGGCTGACTTAGCGATAGAGCGAATCGATAAGACCATGCTCCTTTATGGTAACGACTACCCCCAAATGCACCCAAATGATCCATCTTCAATTATTGGGAGGTCCTCTCGCTTCTCTTCGTCGTTGGGTTTCCCAAGGTGTTGCTACCATGCTGCATTAAATGGCTCCTACATGTTTATGTATCCATACCAGTTGCGCTAGGTTTTTCGCAGGGAACAAGTGTATATTTTTATAAGATATAGTATTATTAATCGAAGATAGTGAGATGATTTATGGAAGGCCCCAATTCAAATGCTGCAGGCAGAAACAACATGGGTCTGCGGATAATTTCAGGAGATAAGCGTTATGTTCATGTATGTCTTTTCAATTGTACTTATAGTGGCATCCAATGTTATATACAATATATGCCAGAAATCTACCCCGGCCAAAGCAGATCCTTTTTCTGCTTTATTCATCACCTATATTACGGCAGCTGTAGTTACCCTTATTCTATTTTTGTTTAACAAAAACCAGCAGGGATTTTTTCAATCCTTAGAAAATTTAAATTGGACCAGTTGGGCTCTGGGTATTGCTATTGTGGGCCTGGAATTTGGCTATTTGATGGCCTATCGGGCAGGATGGAAAATAAGTGTGGGCTCTTTAGTGGCCAATATAGCTCTGGCTCTGATGCTGATTCCCATTGGAATACTGTTTTACAAAGAGGGTTTCGGGATCAACAAAATGCTGGGGGCTATATTCTGTATCGTTGGACTAATATTAATAAACAAATGATAAATGGATGAAGTATAATTGGCAGCCATTAGATGCAGCATGATCTTGCCCAGGTGAAATCTGGAGGCGGGGTATTTCTGCATCCCATCCAGTGAAATATAACTTTGAGCAGGGAAAGCAATTAAACCAAAAGAAAAAGGGGTTATATAGGAATTTAACCGAAGGATCTATATCCATCTTGATTCAGGTGGCGGCGCTTTTAAAACAGTCCCTGCAGGATTGAGAAGTATGGCAGCAGTATATAATAAATCAAAGGTAAAAATATAGCCGGCAGCATATTCCCCACTTTAATCCGCGGCAAATCTAAAATATTCATTCCAATGGCTAATATCAGCAGTCCTCCTACTGCAGACATTTCGGTAATAGCGGCTTCAATTAGAAATTGCTGAAGAAAGGATGCAGTTAAGGTTATAAAACCCTGGTAGATAAATACCGAGGCAGCAGAAAAAGCTACTCCCAGGCCCATAGTGGAGGCAAAGACAATGGAAGAAATTCCGTCCAATACCGATTTGGCAAAAAGGGTTTGATGATTGCCCGATAGGCCGCTCTCCAGAGAACCAACAATGGCCATAGCTCCAACACAGAACAAGAGACTGGAGGTAACAAAACCACGGGAGATGTTGCTGTCAGAGGAAGAGAAGCGAGATTCCAGCCAATTGCCCAGGTTTTCCAGGCCATTTTCTATTTTTATCATTTCACCCAGCAGGCTGCCGATGGCTAGGCTGAATATGAGCAATAGAATATTCTCAGTCTGGAAGGCATTTAGCAATCCGATTAATACTACCGCTAGACCAATGGCTTTCATGATGGTCTGATTATAAGATTCAGGGATGCCGCCTTTAAACAATAATCCAATCACTGCTCCCAGCAGGATGGCAGCTGTATTTACTATGGTACCCAGCATCAAAAGGTCCTCTCCGATCCTGATCTTTACCAGGAACATACTAGCACTTTCGGATGGTAAAAGCAATTGCTTTTACTGGGTGTGGAGGGAGGGTCGTATCTGCCAGGCCGGCTGGGAGCTGCAATTATTCCAGGGCTCTAAAACCTTCGCCCAGGACCTCATGGGTATTCTGTACGCTTATAAACGCCTGTGGATCAAGGTTTTTGATATAGTCCCGCAATTGAATAAATTGTCGGCGGCCCAATATGGTCATAATTACTTCCCGGTCTTCCCCTGTATAAGCGCCTTGAGCAGTGTAAATGGTAGCACCCCGCTGCAAATCCTGGATAATAAATTGCTTAAGTAATTTACTTTCCCGGGTGATGATAATAACATGTTTGCTCACGTTAAAGCCGGCTATTACTGCATCGATGACCAAACTATAGAGCAAGACCCCAAGTAAGGCATACATACCCTTTTCAAAACCGAAGGTGATGGCCGCTGCTATGGTAATAAAGAAGTCTATAATAAACAGCCCTTTGCCCAGATCCAGGTGATAGTACTTGTGCAGGATACGGGAACCAATATCCGTACCGCCGCTAGATGCATTCTGGTTTAACAATAGGGCCACTCCGGTGCCAGATATTAGAACTCCAAAAACAAGTTGAACCAGGGTGTCATTACCCATGGGTGCAGTCAAAGGATACAAGTATTCCAGTCCCCAAATAATTAATGGAATTAGAATGCTGCAATAAATGGTTTTAAATCCGAATACCGCTCCTATCAGGATAAAGCCTAGCGAGAGAAAAAACACACTCATTATTAGAACTAGGCTACCCAGAGGGAATTGAGGTAGATAGGTATTGAATATCAGGGATAAGCCGTTAATTCCTCCCGCTGCTATGTCATTAGGGGCCATAAAAAAGTAAAAGCCTGCTGCGTCCAAAAAGGAGCCCAGGGTAAGCAGTAAGAAAGAACGAAAGATCTTGGTCATATAAAAACCTCTGCCCTTTTTCATTAGTATCCCTCCGGCCTAAAACAATCAATTCTCCCCCTGGGATGGTAAATTTAGTTTTGCTGGGGTTTTCGCAGGAGCATCAAGGTTATACTAAAAAGCAGGAGGGAGATCCGTTCAGGATTCCTTCCTGCTGGAGGGGGGAATTGGGTTATGGAATTTAGAATAGTTCATATTCCTGTATCAGCCTGCTTTCTTCCTGCTGCAGACTTTCCTGGATTTCTGGGGCAATACTTTGGTTTTGCAGCTGGTTCTGAACCTGGCGCAAATAGGAGAGAGCTTCGCAGACCTTGTGCTCGGCGTATTGAATCTCCTGTGGCAACAGGCTGCTTTGAGCCTGGTTAACTGCGTCATGGGCCTGCTGGGCAGATCTGATAGCTTCCTGGCTGGACTGATACACCTGTTGATTCAGCTTTTGGTACCGGCTCTTCACAGTCATACTCATATACCTCCTGCAATAGCTGATGATTTTGGATACTAAAAACAAATTGCCTCTAACTTATTTATTGCCAAAGGGCACTATATTATATACTAGGCAATTAATTTATTTTAATTGCAAGCTGTGCGGCTCTTTGGGCAGCTTAAGAGGATGAGCAATATGATGCCTCAAGATGATGAACTGAAGAGAGGCGAAAAAACTGCTGTTAATTGAGTTGCAGCTTCCTTGAAAGTTAGATCGTTTTGGATCAGGAATTCCGGATTCAATACGCTTTGGATAGAAGCTGAGATTATAGTGCTTAAAATCAGGGGATCAATGGAGAGCTTATGGGAGTATTGTTGTTGAGCCAGGTCCAGCATTAAGCTAATTCGCTCTGTACGAAAGTGGTCGATTTTCTGCCAGAGCTGGGGGTAATATCGATGTAAATCTTCCAGTGTCCTCTGGCTGATAATAGTTTTTTCTCCAGCTATAAGATAGCTTAGTATTTGCTCCGCAATTATTGGTATATCCTGGGCGCTGTTTAATAAGGCATCCGAATGCTGACCCACCGTCTGCAGGAAATCATCTACACAGGCCGTAAGTATTTCATCTTTGCTTCTAAATCTCCGGTAAACAGTCCTTTTAGTAATCCCGGCTGATTGTGCTATCTCCTCCACAGTCAGCTGGCGGAATCCTTTTTTAAGGGCCAGCTCCCGGCAGGAATTGATAATTCTTTGTCTTATCTCCATATTAGCAACCTCCTAGTCCAGTTTTTTCTTGAATTTAGTGGTACTAATCCCCAGCATCAGCAGCGAAAAAATCAACAAAGCGCTTACCTGACCCACCAAATAAGAGAAGCCGATACCCTTTAATACAATACCCCGGATAATATCCAGGTAATAAGTAAGAGGAACTATATAACTTATATAATAAATAACATCCGGCATAGCCTGGCGCGGGAACATAAACCCGGATAGCAGTATACTGGGCAGCATTACGAAAAATGCCATCTGCATAGCCTGCATCTGAGTTTTAGCTATATTGGATATAGTAAGACCCAGACCCAAGGAAGCAGTTATAAAGAACAGGGTCAACAAGTATAGCTCTAAAATATTTCCCCGAATGGGAACCTTAAAAACCAGGCTGCCTACCAACAAGGCTACACTTATCTGCAAATAACCCAGGACAATATAGGGAATGATTTTGCCTAACATCAACTCGTAATTCTTCAAGGGGGTGACTATCAATTGTTCCAGGGTCCCCCGTTCCCTCTCCCGCACGATAGCCATAGCAGTTATGATTACCATAGTCATGGTTACAATGACTCCCAATATGGCCGGAACCATATAGTAAGCCGTTATACCATCGGGATTATACCAGGGACGTACCCGGACATCCAAGGGTAAGGAAGTGCCGGGTTGCTTTTGCAGCAATATCTGCTGAGATTTTATCAGTCCTATGGAATTAGCAATGGCAATGGCCTGGTTGGCCACCATATTGTCGCTGGCATCTACTATCACCTGCAGGGGAGCGGACTCATTCTGGGCTAGTTTACGGCTGAAATCGGGGGGAATAATGATTCCCACTTGGGCCCGGCCCTTATCAATATAGCGGGTTACCTGTTGGTAACTGTTGGCGCTGTACATTACATCAAAATAGCCGGAAGCAGAAAAAGAGCTGAGAATATCCCGGCTTTCACTGGATAAGGATTGATCGAAAACTACGGTAGGGATATGTTTCACCTCGGTCTGGATAGCATATCCAAAAAGCAGCAGTTGTACCAAAGGCAACATAAATATCAAAATCAGGGTTAATCGGTCTCGGCGCAGTTGCAGGTATTCTTTTTTAATTACCGAGATAATTCGACTCATAACGCTCCCCTTCTTTTCTCTTGGCTAAGGCCATAAATACGTCTTCCAGGGTAGGTTCGATCACCTTGGGTTCTGTTCCCAAATATTTTTTTAAGATGGCCAGCCGGTCTTCTTCCAGCAGTATATGCAAACTGCGTCCATGTAAGCTGACTTCCTTTATTCCCGGCCAATGCCTTAGTTTATTCAGCAGACGAATGGGATCTTCTACTTCGATGCGGTAAAGCTTTCCCGGTACCGCATGTTTTTTGAGCTGGGCGGGATGGTCCAGAGCCAAAAGCTGGCCCTGATTAAAAAAGGCGATCTGTCCACAGCGCTCAGCTTCATCCATAAAGTGGGTGCTTATAATAATAGTTTTACCTTGGTTGGCTAGCTCCTGGATAATATTAAAAAACGAGCGCCGGGCAGCGGGACTGACCCCGCTGGTGGGTTCATCTAAAAAGATTACCTGGGGATCAGATATGATAGCACAGGACAAGGCCAGTCTTTGTTTAAAACCCTGGCTCAAGTTAGCTACCAGCTGATCTTCTCGCCCGGCTAGGTCAGCCAGGTTTATCATTTCTTCAATTTTCTGATGACGTCTTTTTGAGGCTAGGCTATATATACCGGCATAAAAATTCAGGTTTTCTCGTACTGTTAAATCGTAGTAAAGACTGAATTTCTGTGACATATAACCCAGGTTTTCCTTTATTTTTTCCGGATTCCGCAAGAGGTCATAACCTAGTACGCTGCCGCTGCCGGCACTGGGCTTAAGTATACCGCATAACATACGAATAGCAGTGGTTTTGCCAGCACCATTAGGTCCCAGGAATGCACAGATATCACCAGGTCTGATATTCAAATTAATCTTATCCACCGCAGTAAATGAGCCAAACTTTTTACTTAAATTATGGGTAACAATGCTATACTCCACAGGGCAGACCTCCCCTACTTATTACTGAGCATTAAAACGGTCGGGTCCTAGACGAGGTTCAACCAGGAAGGCAAACACATCCTCCATACTGGGAGAGATATATTTGATTTCCAGATCCGGACCGTCTTTATTAAAGGCATACTCCTTAAGCAGTTGGAATAGCTCCGGATGCCGCTCAGTCCACAAATGGAAACGAAGGTAATAGTAGGAAGAATCGATAACCTGTCTGCAATCATCGAAAAAATAGGGATCACTAGTATTAGCTCCTACTTCCACTACCTGTCCGGCAAAAATCTGCTTGAGAGCGGAAGGAGTATCGCATTGCAACAGTTGCCCGGTATTAACCAGGGCTACCCGATGGCATAGCTCGGCTTCATCCATATAAGGGGTGGAAATTACTATAGTTATTCCTTCCTGATTGAGTCGGTAAAGGATCTGCCAAAATTCCTTGCGGGATTCAGGATCCACCCCATAGGTTGGTTCATCCAGGATCATCAGTTCCGGCCGGGTCATAAGGGCTGAGCTTAGGGCCAGCTTCTGCTTCATACCCCCGGAAAGATTGTCAGCCAGGCGGTTTTCAAAGCCGGATAAACCAGTGAGGCTCAGCATCTCCTGGGAGCGCTGCTGAATGGTGAGTTTGTCCAGTCGGTACAGGGAAGCAAAGAAGTTTATATTCTCAGATATGGTCAAATCTCCGTAAAGACTGAATTTTTGAGGCATATAGCCTAATTTACTTCGAGGAAATCGATGGGTGGGCACGTCATCGATAGTAATAGTGCCTGTATCCGGGTCGAGCAGATTCACTAACAAGCGCAGGATAGTAGTTTTGCCAGCTCCGTCGGGGCCTACCAGGCCAAAGATTTCTCCCTTGTCAACCCGGCAGGAGAAAGCATCTACAGCTATTAGTGGACCAAAATTTTTACTGACCTCAGCAAAGTTAATCATCAGCATCACCCCGGTTGAAAAATACATCTGCCGGCATACCTGGTTTTAAGATACCGGACTGGTTATCAACCGCCAATTTAACTGCATAGACTACATTAGTTCGCTCCTTTTTGGTCTGTATAGTCTTGGGTGTAAATTCTCCTTGGGTAGCTATGAAAATTACCGTACCGGCAAAAACTTTATCACTGCCGCTAACCTGGATGCTTGCAGTTTGATTCAATTTGACGTGGGGAAGATCATTAGTAGGAATGTATACTTTGATCCACAGATCTTGTACATCAATAATCTGTAAGAGTGAGCTGCCCATCTGCACATATTCTCCCACCCTATAATTTCGCTTGCTGATGATACCATTAATGGGTGAATATATCTTTAAGTCTTGTAGTTGAGCATCGGTAGCTTTCAATACTGCTTTGCTTCGTTCTAATTCCGCTGCTGAGGCCTTTATGGCCTCGGGCCGATTTCCGGCCTGTAAAAGGTTTACCCGGGCTTGAGCGGATTCCAGTTGGGAAGCCATATTATCCCGTTTCAATTGCTGTTGTTGCAGTTCTGCTTTCGATACTGCTCCGGCCTCATACAAGCGTTGGGTTCTCTCCAGATCAAGTTCCAGCTGTTTTAAATTAGCTGCCGCTGTGTTTACATGGGTGTAAGCTTCTTGAACTTCCTGGGACCGGGCTCCTGCCTGTAAATCCTCTAGTTTAGCTTCCAGGGCGGCTACGCTTAGAGCATCCCGTTCCCTTTGGGCCAGCAGATCCGGGCGGGAGATTTCTGCTGCCAGCTGTCCCTTACTTATCTCGGCACCTTCCTCCCCAGCCAGGGCCATCAAGGTGCCGCTGACGCGAGCATTTAATTCTACTGACTCTGCTTCTATAGTTCCACTGGCTTCCATTCTCTGAGCTGGGGGCTGATAATAATGATGATAAGCCCAGTATGAAGCCCATCCGAATAAGCTTAAGACTACAATTGAGATAATAACTCTCTTGGCTTGCATACTTCAGCCTCCCCTTATCTTTGACTGTAAGGTCTTACCCTAAGTATACTATATTCACAATCTTAGTATACCTAGTATACTAAGATTGTGCAATGTTTTTTAGCTTGCTGCCTTATCTTTCCCTAAAGATAAGGCAGCAACCTGCTTTTCATCTCCTTATCAATATCCTTTAACTTGAGATCATCCAGCTTAAGAATGTCTACAGTGTCAACTTTAGCTAGGATAGCCAGCTCATTGGCAGTAAAACCGCGTTTACGCCTTAGCTCCCGGATGCTTTTGTGTTTCTTGCCCCATTTGAACATAAAGAAATCTCCTGTGTTTCTCGATTCTTTTTACTAAATCTAATTGCTAATTATGTATAATATAATACATGATTTGTTCGGAGCTGGGTTCGAAACCCAAGTTTCAGCACAGCCCTAACCGTTCCGTAAGAAGTGCAAAGGAGTATTAAAAAAGCAGTGGAAATTCATATATTAGCCAGTGGCAGTACGGGCAATGCAGCCCTTTTTAAATTCGGAAATACCACCCTCCTGGTTGATACCGGCATCAGCGCCCGGCGAATAGAACAGGGAATGGCAGAGGTGGGGCTTAAAGCCGGGGACCTGGATGGCATTTTGATCAGCCATGAACATAACGATCATGTCAAAGGATTGGATGTTTTGGTTCGCCGGCACCAAATTCCGGTATTTACCAGAGCCAAAACCTGGCAAGAGCTGCCTTGCCGGCATAATTTTCTTCCCAAATCCTGTTTTGAAATAGCTCAGGAATTTAGCATAGGACCAGTGGGGATTAATGCTTTTAATATTTCCCATGACGCGGCTGACCCGGTAGGATTTAGCTTTTCCTATAAGAAGAAAAAAGTGGTGATGCTTACCGATTTGGGAGTGGTAAGCAGCCGAGTGGAAAAGGTCCTGGAGGGTGCTGATGCCGCAGTGATTGAAGCCAACCATGACCTGGATATGCTGGAAAATGGTCCTTACCCCCGTTTTCTCAAGCAACGGATTAAAAGTAGCAGCGGCCATCTGTCCAATGTCCATGCAGGGCGACTGTTGGCTCGTTTGCGTTGCCAGCCGGAAATGAGGATATTCCTGGCTCACCTGAGCCAGCATAATAACCATCCCGATTTGGCAGAAAAAACCGTAGCTAACTTTCTAAGCAACAGTGGGTATCAGGTAGGTAGAGATATATATTTGTATCGCACCTTTCCCAATCACAGAAGCAGCATTAGCCTATAACAGGGGAACCTGTCCTCCTGGCCTACGTAAAAGGGCGGCCCATTTTGGAACCGCCCTTTGGTATCTAGCTTATATTAAGCTTTAAGAGGTTCCGGGTAATCTACGCCTAAGGTATCTACTCGTACTTTTAGCATTTTCTGATCTTCCATAGGCCGATCCATACGATTTCTTTTAGTGCTGACAATTGCGTCCACCTGTTCCATTCCCTCTATCACCTTGCCAAAGGAAGCGTATTGCCCATCAAGATGGGGAGAATTGGCTACCATTATGAAAAACTGGGATCCCGCTGAATTAGGCTGAGCCGTCCTGGCCATGGATAGCACTCCCCGGTCGTGTTGGAGCTGGTTTTTAAAACCGTTGCCCGTGAATTCGCCTTTAATGGAATAACCCGGACCCCCCATGCCGTTTCCGTCAGGACAACCGCCCTGAATCATAAAACCAGGTATTACACGGTGGAAGATGACCCCATCGTAAAAGCCTTTATTGGCCAAGGAGATGAAATTATTAACTGTGTTGGGAGCGGTTTCTGGATATAATTCGGCCTTAATCAGGCCTCCATTCTCTAATTCAATGCTAAGCAGCGGGTATTTACTCATCAAATCTTCCTTTCTTACATATAGTTAAGCTTCATTATACCAGAAATATAAGGAAATTATGCCCATCATTTGATAAGCTGATTAAATGGGCTAAATGGGAATTGGCTTTGGTTTATCCCGATTTATCAGGTGTTTGCCTAATATAGTAGGGGCGGTCTTTAACCGCCCGTCGGGTATAGCCACAAATTCTTCATACTAGCTGGTGTTCCCTAATCATGTGGGGTGATAAGTTAATTAATACGCTCCCATGTAAAATCCATGGGCATTAGATCTGATTAAATAAGTTAAGGGGTAGGAAAAATGGCCGAAATAGAGAATGCTTTAAGAAAAGAGGCTGGGGGGAACTTGAGATGGAGACCAAGAATATCTTGTGGATGGGCTTGATAATAACTGCCCTGCTTACTGCCCTTATGATGGTGGACCTTATACCTGGTCTGCTTGCAGCTTTCATTATTCTGCCGGGAGGTCTTGGGCTTACCTACTATGCAGCCTTAAGTCGGAATCGAATTGAATATATAGCTGAACAGAGACTGCAATTGGAATTCAGTCGAAGTTTGATCCAAAACCGGGACCTTCAGGGAGTCTATAGAATAGCCTCCAAATATGCTATGCGTATGATTCCTTGCGAAAAGGTGATAATATGGAAACCCCTTAAAGAGAAATATGCCCGGGAGCAGGCCCCGGATTATATTGCTGCTATCGGCAGATGGGTGGAAGGCAAGCAGAAGAGCCTGGTGGTGGATGAGCAGAATAGGGTTCCGGCTGATTTGGAGTTGCCGGATGCCGTTCAGTCAATCTTGGCGGTAGAATTCCGCAGGGGAACCAATGGCTATGGGGTTTTAATTATCCTCAACAAGAAAAAGTTGGAGGCTTTCAGCCATCGAGAAATAGAAATGATTGAAGAGCTAAAGGACGTGTGCCTTTCCAGTATGGAACAATTGCTGGAAGAGCAAGAGGCGCAGTTGTACCCTATGGAAATCATAAAGGCTTTGGTCCGAGCCATTGAGGATCAGGAAGCTGATTTTCAGGGGCATAGCGAAAGGGTAGCTGTACTAAGCAGATTGTTGGGAGAGAGGCTGGGTTTGGATAAAGATGAAATAAAGGATTTATACTACAGTGCCTTATTACATGATATAGGCAAAATAGGCGGGCAAACTATGGAGTCGGATGGAATGGAGCATGCCACCCGTGGGGCCGGGCTGCTGGAAGGGATAGGAGACTTAAAACGAGTCAGGGAGGGTATACGTTATCACCACGAACGATATAATGGCACCGGGGAACCAGAAGGCTTAGCCGCAATGGATATTCCCTTTATAGCTAGAATCATAGCGGTGGCCGATATCTATGATGCCCTGACCTGCTTATGTCCAGGTGAGGAACAGCTATCGCCGGCTTCAGCTTTGCAGGTGATTAAAAAATCGTCGGGATCAATACTTGATCCCCTGGTGATAGTAGCCTTGGAGGAAATTGAAACTGCTTTAAAACCCCAGGAGGAGGAATAGGATTAACATTCAGGCCTGAGCAGCCTTGAGCAGTTAAGGCTGCCGTCCAGGGCCAGAGTGCTTTTACATTAGGCTTAAGCAGGATATAATAATAGGTATGAGGTATTTTCCTGCTTATCTTTGCGGTCAGGTTTAGAAACCAATACCTGAAATAAGGCCCATTTAAGCCGGTCTGGAGTATTCCTGTTTGGAAACTGAAAAGAACAGCATTATATGCTGGCCCCATACTGTTTAAGAACTTCCAGGGCAGCCGCGCCATCCTCGGTGTTGCATACCAGGGTAAGCAGGTAGCTGGGCTCAGCTGCGGCCAATGAAGGAGAAGACATGCCGCTAACGGCTGGATCGGCAGCCATAAGGGGACCATGACCAGGATTATATTCCCCGCCTCCCCGGCTTCCCAAAACCAGGTGGGATAAATAGGAGGGTGAGGATTTATGCATGGGGCGGCGAGGATAAGGGGATAGTAAAGTAATTTGCAGATCCTGATAACCCATGGATCGTAAAGTTTGGGCAGCTTGTTGGGCCTGCTCTTGCTGGGTGAAATAGGCTAGAATTGATCTTTCACCAGGATTCAGTTGCATTTGGATACCTCCTTCAATGATGTAATAAAAAAATAAGTTCCCTAAAGGGGCAGTTCTTTTTTAAGTTTTTCCCACAATGGGATAAAATATATGTAGGTTGAGAAGCAAATTTGAGGAGGAAAACAATGAACCCCATTCAAGAGATCAATCACTTAATTAGAGAGAAGATAGTTGCAGCATTGGAATCGGCCCAAGAGGAAGGTTTAATAAATTATGAGCAGATACCGGAATTCATAATAGAGGTTCCCCGGGAAAAGGGACATGGGGATTTCGCCTGCAATGCGGCCATGATCCTGGCCCGGGAGGCCAAGATGGCTCCGCGTCAAATTGCTCAGATAATTGTCAATGCCATTGATTTGGGAGAACAGGAACAAATAGAAAAGATAGAGATTGCCGGACCTGGATTTATTAATATTTTTCTTAATAATAAATGGCTTTACCAAATACCTTTTATCGTGGAGCAAATGGGGGAAGACTTCGGCTACAATGAAGAGCAAGGCTGCAAAGTGCAAGTAGAGTTTGTCAGTGCCAATCCTACTGGCAATCTGCATATGGGAAATGCCCGAGGTGGAGCTATAGGCGATACTCTGGCTAATATACTCAAATATGCCGGCTATGAAGTGGAAAGAGAGTTTTACATAAATGATGCTGGGAACCAGATCGAAATTTTTGGGGATTCTTTAGAAGCCAGGTACTTGCAATTGACCGGGCATGATGTAGAATTCCCCCATAATGGATATGCGGGACAGGATTTAATAGAAACCGTGAGAAACATTATCCATCATTATGGTGACAGCTTAATCCATATGCCCAAGGAGAGACGAAGAAAAATTATTGTGGAATTTGCCCTGGAAGAAAAAATATCCTATATCAAAAGAACCCTAAAGAGTTTTGGAGTTGAATACGATGTCTGGTTTAGTGAGAAAACCCTGCATGAATCCGGTTCGGTGCAAAGGGCGATAAATAGCTTGCAGGAGAAAGGCTATATTTATGAAAAAGAAGGCGCCTGGTGGTTTAAAACTAATAGCTCGGAAGAAGATAAAGATAACGTGGTTTTGCGTGCCAATGGGCTGCCTACTTATTTTGCCGCCGATATTGCCTATCATCAGGATAAATATCAGCGAGGTTTCGATTGGGTGATAAATGTCTGGGGAGCTGACCATCATGGACATGTTAATCGCATGAAAGATGCTATCGAGGCCTTAGGATACAAGCGGGATATGCTGGATGTTTTATTAATGCAACTGGTAAGGTTGTATCGAGGTAAAGACTTGGTTCGAATGTCTAAACGCACCGGAACCACCATCGCCCTGGACGAACTCATAGAAGAGTTGGGAAAAGATGCGGCGCGCTTCTTTTTTGTCATGCGCAGTCCCGATAGTCAGCTGGATTTTGATCTTCGCCTGGCAGCTGAGCAAAGCCAGGATAATCCAGTTTACTATGTCCAATATGCCCATGCCCGGATTTGCAGTATTTTTCGCCAAGCTGCCGCCGCCGGTATCACCATGCCTTCCCTGGATAGCATTGATACAGGTCTTTTGCAGGAGGAGGAAGAAATGGCATTGTTAAGGAAGATCGCTGATTTTCCCGAAGAAATACGCTTATCGGCTGCCACTCTGGCTCCTCATCGCATAGCCAGATATGTGCTGGATCTGGCCGGATTATTCCACAGTTTTTATAATCGTCACCGAGTAATAAATGTAGAAGCCGGACTGCAGGGAGCTAGATTGCTGCTGATGCAGGTTGCCGGGATAACCCTTAAGAATGCACTATCGATTCTAGGTGTCAGTGCACCTGAGTATATGTAGGAGGTAAATCATGGTTAGCAGAAAAAAGACGGAAGCAGATTTAGCGGTAGAGATATTGTTAGAGAACCAGGAGTCTATGTTTTATGAGGCTTTATTAAAAGAGATTGCGGCGCGAATGGGCAGAGATCAGAAGATATCAACCCTGGTACCTATATTCTCCCGTTTAAACCTGGATCATCGACTACAATACCAGGGGGATGGTTTCTGGTACCTGGATCCCAAAAGAGTTAAAGGAAAGGATTAGGTCATTATGCAGATGTTTTGGCTGGGACATGCTTCATTTTTCGTGGAAAGTGGGGGTAAAAAGCTAATCACGGATCCTTTTGATGAAAAACTAGGATATCCGGTATGGGAAGCAGAAGTGGATGTAGCTACGGTTAGTCATGATCATTGGGATCACTGTGCGGTAGACCGCTTAAAGGGCAGTCCAATCAAGCTGCAAGCAACAGGAGAATTTAATGTAGCTGGCTTTAAAATCAGCGGATTTGCTACCTACCATGACCAGTCGGAAGGCAAGGAACGGGGTTCAAATATAATATTTAAAATCGAAACTGAAGGTATTACCCTATTGCACCTGGGAGATCTGGGTCATCAGCTGAGTCCGGAACAGTATACGGCCCTGGGGAAGATAGACCTTTTAATGATTCCGGTCGGAGGGGTGTATACTGTGGATGCCAGGGAAGCCTATGATATTGTCCAGGCCATTAAGCCCAGGATAGTGATTCCCATGCATTATCATACTCCTCATCTCTGTTTTGAATTAGCTCCAGTTGAAGAGTTTACCTGTCAATTCGAGCAGGTGATTAAACAACCTTATCTGAAGATAAATGCTGATAATCTTCCCGAGACCATGGAAATAATAATATTGGATTACAGCAGCCGGTTGACCGTTTCAGAATAAGAGTAGTAAAATTCTAGAGGATTTTGTTTATGTTTTACAAGGGAAAGAGAGGGTCTTAGGGTGACAAAGTATATATTCATAACAGGTGGAGTGGTTTCCTCTTTGGGCAAAGGCATTACCGCAGCATCTCTGGGTAGATTGTTAAAAAGCCGGGGCTTAAAAGTAGCCCTGCAGAAGTTCGATCCTTATATAAATGTTGACCCGGGCACTATGAGTCCTTACCAACACGGAGAAGTGTATGTAACCGAGGATGGAGCTGAGACTGACCTGGATGTTGGACATTATGAGAGATTTGTAGATGTTAATCTCAGCCAGTACGCCAACTGCACTACCGGAAGAATCTATCAAGCAGTATTGGATAAAGAGCGTCGAGGAGACTATTTGGGGCAGACGGTGCAGGTTATCCCCCACATTACCAACGAGATCAAGTCTCGGGTCACCCTGATCGAAGACAAGGTCCAGCCAGACGTAGTAATAAGCGAAATAGGCGGAACGGTAGGCGATATTGAATCACTTCCCTTTTTGGAGGCTATTAGACAATTAAAATTCGATTTAGGTAAAGATCGGGTTTTGTATATACATGTTACGCTGGTTCCATATATCCGAGTAGCCGGAGAACTTAAAACTAAGCCTACCCAGCATAGTGTAAAAGAGCTTAGAAGCATAGGCATCCAACCGGATATACTGGTGTGCCGGACCGAAAAAGACTTATCGCCGGAATTAAAAGGGAAACTGGCCTTGTTTTGCGATGTAGACGAAGAGGCGGTAATTCAGTTGAAAGACGCCGGATCCATCTATGAAGTACCTCTAATGCTGGCTAAGGAAGGTTTAGACAGAGAAGTAATAAAGAGAATCGGTCTGCAATGCCAGGAAGCCAATCTGGAGGAATGGGAACAATTGGTGGAGAAGATAGCTTGCCAGGATAAAGAGGTAACAGTGGGTTTGGTGGGGAAATACGTGGAACTGCCGGATGCCTATCTGAGTATAGCCGAATCCCTAAAACATGCGGGATTTCAGTATAATTGTGATGTTAAAATAGAATGGATATATGCGGAGCAGATTGAAAAGGACGGTTGTGAAAAACTCTTGCTCAATCTGGATGCCATACTGGTTCCGGGCGGATTTGGAGAAAGAGGTATTGAAGGCAAGATTAGCACTGCCCGCCATGCCCGGGAGAATAGTATACCTTTTCTAGGCATCTGTCTGGGTATGCAGTGTGCAGTGATTGAATTCGCCAGGAATATATGCGGATTAGAGGGGGCCAACAGCGCGGAATTTGACCAGGAAACCCCCTATCCAGTGGTTCATTTGATGCCGGATCAGGAGAGCGTGGAAAATAAAGGCGGCACTATGCGCTTGGGAACGTATCCCTGCCAGCTGGCGCCGGGGAGCCTGGTCCATAAGTATTATGGACAAGAACGGATTGACGAAAGGCATAGGCATCGCTATGAGATTAATAACGACTACCGGGACATATTGCAGAAGCATGGTCTTAAGATAAGTGGACTGTCACCGGATCAAAAGTTGGTAGAGATCATTGAACTACCCCAGCACCCATGGTTTGTAGCCTGTCAATTTCACCCCGAATTCAAATCTCGACCCAACCGACCGCATCCACTCTTTACAGGATTAATCGAAAATGCATTAGTATACCGAAATACTAAATAAATTGAGGGGCGGGATTAATTCTAGCCCCAATTCCAGGTTTAAACCAACAACTGCTGAATTGGGGGCAGGACAGGAAATAAGGAATGTTCAGCTAAGCAGTAGCTTAAGATTAAGAGGATACCGCTGTATCCTCATGGTGAGATTAAGGGATAATATGACAAGGGAGCGACACAATGTTTACTACCAGGGTTATAGATGAGAAAGAAAAGGATAGATACAACGATTTTGTAGTCCAGCATCCCCGGGGACATTTTCTGCAACTATGGGAATGGGGGCAGGTAAAAGAAGGCATGGGCTGGGAAAAATTACCCCTGTTACTGGAGGAAGATGGGGAGATAAGAGCTTCTCTCCTGATTTTGAAAAGGAACCTACCAGTGCCCGGACTAAAAAAAAGTATATTCTATTCCCCCCGGGGACCAGTAGTAGATATGGATCAGCCGGTCTTAAACCGCAATCTTTTTGAAGGGGCCCAGAAAGTGGCCCGGGAACATGGGGCTATCTTTCTTAAAATTGATCCAGATATTATAAAGGATAATACGGCATATAAAAATGTTCTGGGCGATTGCGGGTTCAAAGAAAATGAAACCGGATTTAATTTTGAAGGAGTGCAACCACGCTTTGTCTTTCGTCTGGATATCACTCCCAGCGAAGTAAAACTGCTGGAAAACATGCATTCCAAGTGGAGGTACAACTTGCGGCTGGCAGGTAAAAAAGGGGTAGAAATCCGTATGGCCAGGGACAAAGAGGATTTGCAGGCTTTCTATGATATTCTGCTGGAAACCGCCCGCCGTGACCAATTCTTAATTAGAGGTTATGAATACTTTGAATGGATATGGGATTACATGGTTCATAATGGATTCGCTCAGATATTTCTGGCCGAACATGAAGGAGATGTCATAGCTGCTACCCTGGCTATGATTACGGGTGATAAAGTATGGTACCTATATGGGGCCTCCAGCAATAATAAAAGAAACTTAATGCCCAATTATCTAATCCAATGGGCCATGATTCAATGGGCTCAAGAAAGAGGTTGTTCTCTATATGATTTTAGAGGAGTTTCCGGCGACCTGGACGAAGACAACCCTCTTTATGGGCTATATCGATTTAAAAAGGGTTTTGGAGGTCAATTGACCGAATTTATCGGAGAGTGGGACCAAGTCTATTCGCCCTTTTTTTATTGGCTGTGGAACAATTTTCTGCCCCTCTATCAGACCATAAGCAGATCGGCTAAAAAAAGGGGTCAGGAGGAATAAAAAGTGGATTATCAACAACCCCAGCAGTGGGTAGAGATAGATACAGCAGCAATTGTACAAAATCTGCGAGAAGTTAAAACTCTGCTCAAAGCAGGGGTAAGGCTGATAGCAGTTGTCAAGGCCAATGCCTACGGCCATGGAGCACTCGGTACTGCCAGTATCCTGGAGAGTCAGGGGGTAGATTTTTTTGCCGTAAGCTATCTTGAGGAAGCCTTAAAGCTTAGAAGCAGAGGCATTAAGTCCGAAATAATGATATTGAGTCCTGTGACTGAGGAAGAACAGGTGATGCAAGGGGCGCAGCAGAACATAACCCTTACGCTGGCTTCCGCCTATGATGCTCAATTGATTGATAGGGTATCTAAGCGATACGAGCTGAGCCTCAAGGTGCACCTAAAAATTGAGACCGGATTGGGACGATTTGGCCTGGAAGGTTCAGAAGCGCTGGAGATTTGTCATAGCTTGAGCGAAAATCCTCTGATCAAGATGGATGGAATATACACCCATATGGTCAATGCATCTTCTACTGACAGCTGCCAGCAACAATTCAGCTTATTCCAGGCCACCATTGAAAAATTGCAGGCCTGCGGATATCATTTTACCTGGCAACACTGTGCTAATAGCGGGGTGTTGGCTCTCTATCCCCATATGCAAATGGGTGCGGTTCGCATTGGCACTTTGCTTTCAGGGCATTATCCGGCTGGAGTATCAGGAGGGCTGAAGTTGATGGATCCCTTTAAATTTAAGTGCCGGATAATCGCCATAAAAAAATGTCGAAAAGGAAGCACTCTGGGTTATTATGGAACCTACCGCTTAAAGCGGGATGCCCAAATTGTTGTAATTCCAGTGGGCTTTATCAACGGTTTGGCACTGGAGGTAGGAAATCCGCCCAGCGGGTGGCTGGATTTGGCAAAAATTATATTGAAGACCATACTGAGTTTTTTGGGATTAAATAGATTTACTCGCAGCGTGGTGATCCAAGGAAAGAACTATCCTATTCGAGGTAAGGTTTTCATGCAAATGGCTCTGGTAGAGATTCCGGACGACATCCAGCTATCCAGGCAGGATCAGGTAGAAGTTCCCTTGCGCAAGACCCTGGTAGGAGATGGGATTCCGAGATTTTATCGATACCAGGAAGGGTATATCAGTGAGGAAGACTTAGATCCGACTAAGGCTGAATTAATTGTCGGGGGGAGAATATATGCATAAAAATATAGTGGTGCTGCTGCTGGCCTTGTTTTTATTGACTATGGCCGGTCTGGCCATATGGCAAGTTCGAGGAGAAGCAGGCCCTGCTGCTCATACTGGCCCTGATACTATAGGAGTTATTGAAATCAACGGTGTGATAAGTGCTGAATCTTCAGCCAATCTGTTTAGTTCAGCAGCTGCCAGCTCCGATGATATAATGAACGCAATAAAAACGGCCCGAGAAAGAGAAGATATTAAAGTGCTGCTATTGAGGATTAATAGTCCGGGCGGTACTACCGTGGCTTCCCAGGAAATAGGCATAGAATTAGATAAGTTAAGGGCTGCAGGTAAAAAGGTAGTGGTATCCATGGGAGAGGTATGTGCTTCTGGGGGTTATTGGATTGCCTGCAGCAGTGACCATATAGTAGCCAATGGGGGCACCTTGACCGGCAGCATCGGGGTTATTATGGAATTAACCAATTTGGAGGGTTTATATGAAAAAATAGGACTAGAGCAAGAGGTGATCAAGAGCGCTCCCTATAAGGATATCGGATCTTCCTACCGGGATATGACCCAAGAGGAGAAAGCGCTCTTACAGGAAATAGTAGATGATTCCTACGCACAATTTTTAGACCAGGTTCGACGCGGGCGCCGAGGTAAAATAGAAGAAGATAAATTAGTGCAAATAGCAGATGGACGGATTTTTTCCGGACGTATGGGCTTGGACATGGGCTTGGTGGATAGCCTGGGCAATTATTATGATGCTATCGACGTAGCCCGCTCAATTGCGGGTTTGGACCCCAAGAGCAGAGTCGAAGTTTTAAATGGCAGCCTTTACTGGGATGTGTTTTTTAAGAGATTGGCCCCAGCCGGACATCTATTAGGCTCTGATGCTGTTGATTTTGGATATCCAGGATTAAAATATATTTATCCAGGGAGGGTTTAAGGTTGACCGGGACAGAAATCTTGTACGGTATAGTTTTTCAGCCCTTAGCTACCTTAAGATATTTAAGCAGCGGCCAACCATTGATTATGGCTTTGACCGCCTTTGCCGTTACGGTGTTGGGAAATATGCTTGTTAATCTGGGCATTAATATGCATGGGGGGCTGGGGGGCGCTTTACCCCAGGGATATATAGGAGTATATTTAGGGTTGGGACTAGTGTTTGCTCTGGCCGCCTTGGCAGCTGCAACCGCCATATATGCTTTGCTGGGAGAACTTTTGTTTCAGCAAGCCAATGGCCGTGGGCTTCTGACTTGCCTGGCTTTTGCTTTTGTTCCAGGCATACTGGTTTCTCCACTACAATATGCTTTGTCTCTGTTAAATATAGATACCTTTAATGTGGGTATATCTCTTTTGGCTTTTATTTGGATCGTGGTATTGCAAATAATAGGGATAAGAGAAGCCCTGCTGATTCAAAGCAGCCAGGCCTTCTTATTGTTTATTCTGCCGGGAGCGGTTTTTTTCATGCTGCTACTGATTACGCTCTTGTCCCTGGCTTCATTACTACCGGGGATGATGATTTGATATAATCCAGGGTGCACAGCGGGGGTCAGATAACAGTCTATAAAGAGGGGGGAAGTGTGATGCAGATGAAGATATTGGTGGTGGATGATCAGAAAGGAGTTCGTCGACTCCTGGAAGAACTGTTTAAAAAGGACAACTGGATAGTAAACACTGCTGCTGATGGACGAGAAGCCATTAACAAGGTGGGTGAGTTTCAGCCGGATATTATTTTAATGGATATGAAGATGCCAAATATTAATGGGTTGGAAGCTTCCAAACAGATTCTCGCCTTGCATCCGGATATGTCCATAATAATGATGACCGCCTATGGAGAAATGGATGTAATTAAAAATGCACTGGAAGCAGGGGTTAAAAAGTGCGTTACCAAACCCTTCGATATTATGAATTTAAAAGATATTGTTAATAAAATGGCAAAACGATAAATATATTGAACTAAATTAAAGAGGTGATTTGTATGGCACTGGTAACATAGATGCGCTGTTGGACCGAGCCAAAATAGAGGAGTATGCAGTAGGGAAAAAGAAGCCATGTATACCGACCCCGAGGAAGCCAGGTATTTCGTGGAACAGACCGGGATAAAAAGCCTGGCTATAGCCATTGGTAAGGCTCAATAAAATTAAACGCATGGTAAATAGCAGCGAATATTGATTTTGGAAAGGAGGATGGATTATGAAAATATTTATTGATACTGCCAACATTGAGGAAATCAAGGAAATTAGTGAGATGGGTTTTTTGGCTGGGGTAACTACCAATCCAACATTGATCGCCAAGGAAGGAAGGGACTATCATCAAGTAATCCAGGAAATCTGCGCTATTGTAAACGGACCAATCAGTGCAGAAGTAATCAGCCTTGATTACCAGACCATGATTAAGGAAGGACAGGAACTGGCGGCCATCCATCCTAATGTAGTTATCAAAGTGCCTCTTTCAGAAACGGGATTGAAGGTTATTCATGCTTTTAAAGGCTTAGGTATAGCTACCAATGCCACTCTGATTTTTTCTGCCCATCAAGCCTTGTTGGCAGCTAGATCCGGAGCTAGTTATGTCAGCCCCTTTTTAGGCCGAGTAGATGATGTGGGCAACAGCGGACTAATCCTACTGGAAGATATTATGAGCGTGTTTGACCAATATGCTTTAGATACGGAAGTTATTGCTGCCAGTATTAGACACCCCCTGCATGTGCTGGAGTGTGCCCGATTAGGTGCCCATATTGCCACTATTCCATACAGTGTTATTAAACAAATGATAAAACACCCGTTGACTGATGCGGGTATTGAAAGATTCATGAATGACTGGAAACAGGTTTTTTAATCCGAACGGAGGGTTTAATTTGGAAAGAGAATTAGCGCTGGAGTTTGCCCGAGTAACTGAAGCAGCGGCCCTGGCAGCTGCTCGTTGGGTTGGCAAAGGAGATAAAGAAGCGGCTGACGATGCCGCTGTAACTGCTATGCGAGTAATGTTTGATACCGTTTCCATTGACGGGGTAGTAGTGATCGGAGAAGGAGAAATGGATGAAGCCCCTATGTTGTTCATAGGGGAGCGGGTCGGCATGGGGGTACCCCCGGAGGTAGACATAGCAGTAGATCCATTGGAGGGTACGAATATTGTGGCTAAAGGAGGTACAGGTGCCATTGCAGTATTGGCAGCTGCCCCACGAGGAACCGTATTACATGCTCCGGATATGTATATGGATAAAATTGCGGTAGGTCCAGAATGTAAAGGCCGGATATTTTTGGATGCTACAGTAAAAGAGAATTTACATCAGGCAGCCAAGGCTTTACATAAGTTGATCAGTGAAATTACGGTAGTTATTCTGGATCGACCCCGGCATGAAAACATTATTGAAGAGGTCAGGAGAGCAGGAGCAAGAATCAAATTGATTAATGACGGGGATGTATCTCCGGGAGTAGCAGCAGCATATGCAGATTCCGGGGTGGATATATTGATGGGGATTGGAGGAGCTCCAGAGGGAGTCATAACCGCTGCGGCATTAAAGTGTATGGGAGGCGATTTTCAGGCTCGTTTGTGTCCAGAGGGAGAAGAAGCAGAAGAAGAAATTCGCCGCTGCCATGAAATGGGCATTAAAGATGTTGAGCGACTATTCACCATAGATGAATTGATACAATCGGAAGATGTAATATTTGTAGCTACCGGGATTACCGATTCCTTTTTGCTCAAAGGAGTCAGATATCATCAACGCCGGGCAGTTACCGAGACTCTAGTGATGAGAAGCCTATCCGGTACTATTAGGCATATTAGTGCAGACCACCATCTAGATAAAAAACCTCTTTTCAAGGATAAAAGAATCAAATTAAGATTAGATTGAAGATAAATTTTAGGATTATTTTTGCAAAATGATGGTATACTTATTATTGAGCACTCAACATGGTTAGTCGTATCAGTGAGCCAGCCTGCCGCTGATGTAACACACAAATTCATGTCTTGGGCTATATTCAATTTTAGTACCCACAAATTGATATTAATGCTATATAAAAGAAATTAACGATATGTTAGCGCTAAGCCAATGGTGCGTTAATGCTCGATAGTACTGAGAGATGAGCACTCAATAGCCAGTGATTAGCGTGGAAGGAGGATAAAATGAACATATCCGAATTGGAACACAAGACTATCCTGGAACTATACCAGATAGCGCGGGACAATAATCTTACTGGCTATTCTAAACTAAGAAAAAAGGAATTGATATTTGAAATTACCAAGGTTCTGACTAAATCGGACCAACTCTTGCAAGCCCAGGGAGTTTTAGAGATTATGCAGGATGGGTATGGTTTTTTACGGCCTTTTGGATATCTCCCCAGCCACGAGGATATATATGTCTCACCTTCCCAGATAAGAAAATTCGAATTGAAAACTGGAGATAGGGTGGCCGGACAGGTGAGACCGCCCAAAGATAATGAAAAGTTTTTCGCCCTGCTCAGAGTGGAGGAAGTTAATGGATTTCCTCCGGAAGATTCCATAAAAAGAGTCCATTTTGATGCCCTAACCCCCTTGTATCCTACTGAGAGAATCATCTTGGAAACTAGCAGTGAAGAAATATCCACCCGGGTTATCGACTTAATATCCCCCATAGGCAAAGGTCAGAGGGGACTGATTGTAGCTCCTCCTAAAGCCGGAAAGACTATGCTCTTGCAAAAAATAGCCCAGGGTATTAGCACCAATCATCCGGATATTGACCTATTCATACTGCTGGTAGACGAAAGGCCGGAAGAGGTTACCGATATGCAGCGTTCCACCAAAGCTGAGGTAGTGGCTTCCACCTTTGATGAACCACCGGAAAGTCACGTGAAGGTAACGGAAATGGTACTGGAAAGGGCCAAGCGCCTGGTAGAGCATAAAAAAGACGTGGTTATACTTATGGACAGTGTAACCCGCTTAGCCCGGGCTCATAACTTGGTAGTACCCCCTAGTGGGCGCACTCTTTCCGGAGGAATTGATCCCGCTTCTCTGGACAAACCCAAGCGCTTTTTCGGTGCAGCCCGGAATATTGAAGAAGGCGGCAGTCTTACCATCATTGCTACCGCCCTGGTTGAGACCGGCTCCAGGATGGATGATGTGATATTCGAAGAGTTTAAAGGTCGTGGTAATATGGACCTGTACCTGGATAGAAAATTGGCAGAGCGCAGAATCTTCCCAGCCATTGAGGTAAAACGATCTGGAACCAGGAAAGAGGAACTGCTCTTTACTCCGGAAGAAATGGATCTAACCTGGAATTTGCGCAATATGTTCAATGATTATAATCAAGTGGAAACCATGCAGATTATTCTCGATACCATTAAGAAAACCAAATCCAACAAGGATCTAATCCGGGCCGCTCCTATTGTCTTTGGCAAGAAAGACTACGCCCATAAAGCATATTAGAGATATTAATGAATAAAAGCCTCCATTTATGTGAAAAATTAGGGTCAGTAGGCCCTTTTTTTGTGTCTGCAGAATGAGAGGTGAAAAATAAGTGAATAATAGGTGGATAAGTTCACTGGTGACCTGTCTCCTAATATTAACCTGCTGTGTGGCTCCGGTTATAGGAGCATTGATTCCGGGTAATTTCTTGCCCTGTGGCAGTGCCAGGAGTGTGCCCACCGACAGCAAAATGAAAATGTATCAGGTGAATAAAGGAGATACCCTGTGGGACATATCCCGAAAGTTTAAAGTTGATTTGGAAATACTGAGAATAATTAACAAGCTGGATGGAAGCTGTGCGCTATCAATAGGACAGATCCTGGAGATTCCCTACCATAGATCCCGGGTGCATACCATAAAAGCCGGGGATACTCTGTGGGGCATTGCCGAGCGCTATGAGGTGTCCTTAAGCCAATTATCTCAGGCCAATCCGGACATTAATCCCCAGAGGCTGAAAATCGGAAATAGAATAGCGGTTCCGGATAGTACCGCCAGCGTTAGTGCATTAGCAGTTCAGCCATCCCGCAGCTATGCTGGTTTCAGCATGGGCATGATGGCCTGGCCAGTATCAGGTAGTATTACTTCCCCTTATGGCTGGCGAAAATCAGGTTTTCATCATGGCATTGACATTGCTGGAGATATAGGAGATGCAATCGAAGCAGCGGCCGCAGGTAAGGTGACTTTTGCAGGCAATCGGTCTATCTATGGCAAGACGGTGGTAATTGAGCATCCGGATGGCAGACAAAGTATTTATGCTCATTGTCAAAAAATTTTGGTAGATAAAAATGACTATGTGGTTAAAGGACAGTCCATAGCTACCATCGGTATGACCGGCAGGACTACCGGGCCTCATCTTCATTTTGAAGTTAAGATTAACGGTGAAACTGATAATCCTATGAAATACCTGCGCTATTAACAGCCCCTGCCCCTTAGGCGGGGTGTCATAGGGACAAAAAGTGAACCGAGTATAAATCCCTGTGATGGGGCGGACAGTTTAGGCTGTCCGCCTCTTTTCCTGTTTACGCGGCGGGGTCCGTACTGGCTGCTGTGGCGGCGCTGGTGGCTGTGAGGGTCTCGTCCGTCAAGATGTCCTCACCCTCGCCCAACTCGGCCTCCAGCGCTTCCGGTTGCGTTACAGGAGTGTCCATCAGTCCGATGTCCCGGTAGTAAATCCAGATATCCTGTTCGGCGGTGCGGGAGTATTTCTGCGCCTTTTCGCCCACTACGATCTTCTCGATGAACAACCGCAGGATTTCCGGCGTCAGCTCGGTGATGTGGCTATACCGTTTAGCCTTGTCGATAAACTGCGCCACATTGGTCAGCGAGTTCCGAAGCTGTTCCAGCCGTTCCTCCAGCTTCGGGAGCTTGTTTCGTAGCTCTGCCTGCTCGGTGGTGTACTCTGCGGAAAGCAACCGGAAGTGCTCATTCGGGATGCGCCCAAGCACGTTGTCCTCATAGAGCCTTTTAAACAGAGCCGTGAGCTCACTGTCCCGCCGCTTGGCGGCGTCAATCTCCCGCTGGATGCGGGTGATTTCCAGCCGGGTTTCAGCGGAGTTCTTTCGGGTGATGTGTTCCGCAAACAGCTTTTCTTTCTGCCTGGCGTAGTGGGTCACCCGCTTGAGGTCATCCAGAATGATTGCTTTGAGTTGGGTTTCTCGGATGTAATGGGCGCTGCATTCCTCTTTGCCCCGCTTTTTGTAAGTGGAACACATGAAGTTGTTCTGCGTTTCCTTCATGGTGTGCGCTCGATGAAGCACCAGCGTGCCGTTGCAGTCAGCGCAGAATACCAATCCGGAAAACAGATTTGGTGTATTCATCTGCTTGGGAGGACGCTTCTTGTGCTTACGGATGTCCTGCACAATGTCCCATAGCTCCTGTGAAATGAGCGGCTCATGGGTACTCTCAAACTTCAGCCACTCGGATTCCGGGCGTTCAATCTGCTTTTTGTTCTTGTAGGACACGGTGGTATAGCGCATATTGACGGTATGCCCAAGGTAGGAAACATCGCTTAGGATATTAGCTATGGTTGTAGAGCTCCAGTTATATGGCCTTTCTGTGTCCAGATTCACCAAGGCCACGCCGGTCTTTCGGTAATAGTAATTGGTCGGTGTCAATACCTGCTCCGTTTTGAGCTGCTTAGCGATTTGGCTTGGGCCTCTGCCCTCGGCGCAGAGTCGAAAAATATGCCGTATAACCTCCGCACTTTGTTCATCGGGGACAATCCGCCTGGGGTTGTCCTCGCTTTTCTTGTAGCCGTAGGGTGGTCTTGTGGCGATGCGCTCACCGCGTTCTGCCTGCGCTTTCTTGACTGCCCGGATTTTACGGCTGGTATCCTTGGAGTAGAAGTCGTTAAACAAGTTTTTAAAGGGAGCAAAATCGTTGTCGCCATAGAGACTGTCCACACCGTCATTGACCGCAATAAATCGGATACCATAGCTGGGAAAGATCATCTCCGTGTACTGACCCACCAGCAGATAATCCCTGCCAAGGCGGCTCATATCCTTGACAATCAGGGTGGAGACCTGATCGCTCTCCACCAGCCCCATCACTTCTTTCCATGCCGGGCGGTTGAAGTTGGTGCCGGAATAGCCATCGTCATACAGGAATTTTAGGTTTTGAAAGCCATTGTCCTCCGCGTATTTTTCCAGCATCAGCCGCTGGTTCTGGATGCTGTTGGATTCGCCCTCGCGCTCATCCTCTTGGCTGAGCCTGCTGTACAAAATTGTATATTTCTCTTGGTTTGCCATTTTCAAAAATCCTCCTTTTCTGCGGCAAACCGAATACGGTACCACACATCATACCGTATCGGCTGCCATAAGTCTATTGATTTCAGGCCGTGTGTGTATCCTTTTCAAGCTCGGCATCGATGAGGTCGAGTAATCTGTCTGTAGGGGTGATTTCAGTATCTGTCAGAAACACTGAGCGGATACGGAAGCATCTGCCGTCAATATCCATCCTGCGATCAATATGGGTCTGTTCAGTATCAAAAACCACAAGCGCATCTTCAAAGAAGGGGACGTATTTCCCGTTTTCTTCTTCCTCGTGCATCACCTCAGTGGTTTCGTAAG
>JAAYJK010000081.1 GCA_012522955.1 Syntrophomonadaceae bacterium | reverse complement strand
CTTCGGAAAGTTTAATTCCAACCCATACTCGTGGACCACGACGTCCATCTCGTCCTTCACAAACCTGTGGAAATACCTGAAATAAACTGGGTTTTAGTTTTGTCTGACTTATAGGACTTAGTCCTTGTTTTTCGCACCACAGTTTATAAGAACTATAGAGTTCCTGCTTGGACAAATTATGATGTGCAGCTAACTCAACACAATCTTCACAAAAGGCCATTACTGAATCGTTTTGCCGACGATATTCGTATAGTGCCGCCTTAACCGAAGCAGGTTCAGTAAACCTGCCCGTATGCCACAATGTGCGTAATCCTTTTAAAGCTCGATTAAGTATTCCTGCTAATTCATCAGGAGTTGATAGCTTTACCCGCAAGTTTGGATCGGTTGCAGGATTTTTAGCATCAAAGGTTTTTTCAAAGGGGATTAATAACCACCTTTCGTAAAACGCAAAGGTGTTGTCAGAGCTCCTGGGCAGTTTATTAGTGCTAAATATTAACCTGGCATAATTAGAGAAGGTGAATGGATCCCTAAATTTGCGCTCGGCGGTTAAGGTATCTCCACTCACCAGCATTTTAAAAAAGCTGCTGCCCTTTAAGGCTCTGGCGTCCAGGTCTGCAAATACGTTTGCCAGTTTACCTAAGAGCTCCGCCGCCCTAAACTTATTTTCCTCCAGTTCCTGAAGTGCCACGTTGGACACATTTTCGTTACCAATTAATTGCTGCATTATATACAGGAAGATGCTTTTCCCATTGCGGCCGGCGCCAGTACACATGACCGCTTTTTCGTATTTGGTATCAGGAATCAAACAATAACCCATTATTTCGGTGGAGATAGTTATAGATTGCGCTATAAAGGGAATAAGAAGACAATTCAAGCTCCAACTATAGCCAAAGTGGAGCAGGCCCTAGCCACGTTTATTGTGGAAGTGGACAAAAACAAATTTAAACCTCCAGCTAAAACCTCAGTTAAGGATTTCATAGAAAAGCGCTGGCTAACGAATCCTTAAAGTACAGGGCCATTACTGCCATAGCGATTTTTACTGGTATGCGCCGGGGGGAAATATTAGGATTGAACAGAAAAAACCTTGACCTGGTTAACAAAACCATGCGCATAAACCAGACCTGCAGCCACAGCAAGGGAGGCCCTTTTATTCAGCTGAGCACCAAAACTGAATCCAGCGAGAGGACAATTCCCTTTCCATCTGAGCTTATCCCGTTACTGCAGGCCAATCTGGACAACTTGGAGGATAAGAAGGAAAAATGTGGCGATAAGTGGACTTCAACAATTGAAGTTGATGGCAAGATGATTAAAAATGATCTGATATTCACCCAGTGGAACGGTAAGCCCATGCACCCAAATTCAATAGATACCTGGTTCAATAAATTCAGAGCCAATAATAACCTGCCCTCAGAGCTTACCTTCCATGGGCTGAGGCACACTAATATCACTCTATTGTTGATCAGTGGGGTTGATGTGGGGACTGTGGCCGACAATGCCGGTCATGCTAAAAAATCGACCACCCTCAATATATACCAGGGTAGTATACCTGCCACGCAACGGGCAGCTGCAGACAAAATAGGAACACTATTGGGATCCCAGGTTCCCGACCTGTTAAATGGACCTATCAATTCAAAGACCAAAAAACCAGCCAAATAAGCCAATACCAATTGGCTTTAGTTGGCTATCTTTTTGTATAGCTTGTGCCCAAATTAGTGCCCATAGCCAAAATTTGCACTTGGGCACAAAATAAGCGGGGCTTCAAAACCCCGCTATTACTTACTTTCTATGGTGGGCCGTACAAGATTTGAACTTGTGACTTCTTCCGTGTCAGGGAAGCACTCTCCCGCTGAGTTAACGGCCCATTTCGTGCTATTCATTATATAACTATAATACAGCAAAATCAAGACTTGTATTAACGAATGTCCTTGCTCTGCCGCTGTATAGACCTGCTTATTTTATTACCTGGCACCCTCTTTCATAAATTCGCCCTAACCCTAATAAAATGTTATAGACTTTTTTTAAGGAGTATTTATGTTTATAGTAATGCGGCGGAAAACAGCTGGAATGGTTTTTGCTGGTATCTTTTTTTTTGGTATCAGCCTAGGCCTGTACAATTTTGCCCTACACCCCAATATGTACAATTGGGAAAAACAAGGGATATTAATCAGAGAAGTTAAAACCGATCAAAAAGTGATTGCCCTAACCTTTGATGACGGGCCAGACCCAGTCAATACCAGGGCTCTGCTTCAGGTGTTGGAAAAGCATGAAGCCCAGGCTACTTTTTTTGTCCTAGGTAAGCTAGCTGAAAAATATCCTGATTTGGTAAAAGAAATGACGGAAGCGGGGCATGAAATTGGTAATCACAGCTACAGTCATGCAGATTTTAATGGTAAATCCGATGATTTTATCCGAAAAGAAATAAAGAAAACCAGTGCTATTATAAAGGATATCACTGGCCAGAATCCCAAATTCTTTCGTCCTCCAGGCGGTTATCTATCCCATGCTATGGTAGATCTGACCAAGGAAGAGGATCTTACCATTGGCTACTGGACTTGGGAACAGGACAGTAAAGATTGGCGGAATGGCACCTCAGGGGAGCAAATAGCAAAACATATTCTTAATCATCTTCAATCCGGGCAGATTGTGGTGCTTCATGATGGAGCATCCAATGGCATGCAGACTGTCAAAGCCATGGATATTTTAATTCCCCAGTTAAAAAAAAGTGGCTATAAATGTGTAAGTCTAAGTCGCTTGTTGGAACTGGAAAACCATGAATAATGCCGGTAGCCAGATAATATAAATAAAAAAAGGATTGCGGGAGATGAATTTAATGCCCAAAATCTTTGGCTTCTATCAGATACAGCGGCAGGCTCAAATAACCCTGGCCGGTCTCTTAATACTAGCGGTTCTGGGCAGCGGCACAGCCTATGTGCAGGCTTATTACACGCTGAAACCCATATATGAGGTAAAGACTGAAGAGAGAATTCTGGCCCTTAGCTTCGATATCAGCTGGGGCAATAAAACTCCTTTGCCAGTTCTGGAGATACTTAAGGAAAACGATTTAAGGTGCACCTTCTTTCTTTCTGGACCCTGGGTAAAAGAATACCCGGAGATAGTGCAGCGCATCAAAGAAGATGGTCACGAGATAGGCAGTCATGGCTATCGCCATATTGATTTAAGTAATCTCAGTAAAACGGAAATAAAGGAGGAAATCAGTAAAACTCACCAGATTATTAAAGCCGGTACTGGAGTTGAGGCAAAGCTAATCAGAACCCCTAATGGAGATTATAGCAATCATGTTATTGAAGCTATTCACGAAAGCGGCTATGAAGCCATCCAATGGGGGACTGACTCCCTGGATTGGACGAATCCGGGAGTAGACTCCATCATTGATAGGGTTTGCCAGCAAGCTCATCCAGGTGACATCATACTAATGCATGCCAGTGATACCTGCAAACAGACGGCAGAAGCCTTGCCAGTTATTATTAAAAACCTCAAGGAACAGGGCTATAAAATGATTACCGTTTCCGAGCTGTTAAAGGAAGATAAAGCAGGGATCAGAGATAATAAGAAATAAGCCGGGGATATATAGGCAGGCAAGTGATCAGCCGTTTAAGGCTAAGTCCTTAAGGGCTGATTTAACGCTGGTAATGATTTTCTTCTTCATCAATATGCTCCAGGCCAATTGATTCCAAAATTTCGTCTATTAATTTCTTATCCATATTTATCACCTCCCTTAATAAACTAATTAATGCTCCTTGGGCTTGAATTGCTAAGTATACACCCATATTATAGTTCTGGCAAGTAAAATAATATCCTGGGTATGGTAAAAGTATTGTAAAATCTATTACGTTTTAGGGTTTAGTAAGCAATAATATGCCTGTTCTTATCCTGCTAAATATGGGTAAAGCCTTTCTATCCACTCTCATCCACCTCCCCGCTGTCTAAAGCAGTCAAACTGCGTAAAGGTTTCTCAATGGGAAAATGGCTATCCAGATCCGAACTGGAAGCGATCCCCATTTCCTTGAATTTCCTGGCCGTAACCAGTACCCTTCCTTCCAGGGAGCCAACTGCTCGGTTGTAAGCATCTACCGATCTGTCCAGTCCCTTACGCATGTCCGCAAAATGACCGGACAGTACCCTTATCCGTTCATACAACTCTTTTCCCAATTCGCTTATTATCCTGGCATTTTCGCCTATCTGTTCCTGTCTCCAACCATAGGCCACTGAACGTAATAAGGCGATCAGGGTAGTGGGGGTAGCAATAATAACCCGCTGCTGGGCTCCGTATTCGATCAGCTGGGGTTGGTACTCCAGCGCGGCACTGAAGAATGATTCCCCGGGTAAGAACAATACTGCGAACTCAGGGTTGGGTTCAAACTGCTCCCAGTAGTTCTTACTGGCCAGGTTGCTGATATGATTTTTTACTTGCCGGGCATGATCCTTAAGGTGCTGAATTTTCTCCTGCTCATCAACGGCTTCTACCGCTTCCAGATAAGCCTGCAGGGGTGCTTTGGAATCAATAACTACATTTCTTCCCCCAGGCAATCTAATTATCATATCCGGTCTCATTACTCCCTGCCCATCAGTTTGGACACTAGCCTGTTCTATGAAATCACAATACTGTATCATTCCAGCTACTTCCACTACACGTCTTAGCTGTATTTCCCCCCATCTCCCCCTTACCGTTGGGGCTCTCAGGGCTTTTACCAGGGCTGCTGTCTCATACTGCAATTGGCCTTGGGCGGTGGCCATAGATTTTATTTGTTCACTCAGACCAGCATAAGCACCTGTCCTTTCTTTTTCCAGGGCTATTATCTGTTCATTAACCTGCTGCAGCGATTGCTGCAGCGGTTGAACCAGGTGATCTATAGCCTTTTGGCGCATTTCCAGTTCACCCTTGGCTCCCTCCTGGTATTTTTCCAAGGTGCTTCGAGCCAGTTCCAAAAAAGCCTGATTATTACT
The DNA here is from genome assembly GCA_012522955.1 of Syntrophomonadaceae bacterium. Taxonomy (GTDB): domain Bacteria; phylum Bacillota; class Syntrophomonadia; order Syntrophomonadales; family Syntrophomonadaceae; genus JAAYJK01. The sequence goes on along the minus strand of JAAYJK010000081.1, from coordinate 24,173 downwards.
CTTTAAAGCCTCTGAAGATAAGGCCTGGAATGAGGTGAGTAAGTTCTCCCGAGCCTCTTTCAGCAAGGAGATATTATCGGCAGCCCTTCTCTTCTCTTCCTCCAAACTGGACTTTAATTCTGCCGCTAAAACCTGTAGTTGGCTATTTTCCTCTTGCATCCCGGCCAGCTTTTGTTCCTGCTGCTGCAACTGCTCTTCCAGGTAATTCAGCCAAGCATTTTTTTCTTCAGCAGCAGCCCGGGCCTGCTGCTGTTCTGACAATTGTAATCTTAAGGATTGTACCTCTGCTTCTAGCCCCTCGAGATACTTTTTGCTTTCCAGCACTTGGTTCTGTTTGTCTTCCCATCTTTGAGTCCAATTCTGTTCTTGGACTTGAAGTTCTGTTTGATGTTGTCGCTGCTGCTTTTTCATGTTAATGCGGCTAAATGGCAGGGACAGGGAAAAACCAATAATTATAGCTAATAGCACCATCAATGCATATGAATAGTAGTTGTCCATTAGAGCACTTCCTTTGTCTGGATATTTATTTTATCCTTGAGCCTATCCTATCCACGGGTTGGATGAAATATGGAAACCTCTCCTTCATTTTACAGGATAACAATCTGAATCAGGCAAAAAATATAATAAGCGGCTAGGTAAATGCTTATTAAGCTAGAACTGGGAAAGGACCATAAGGATGTTAAGTAAAGATGGAGTACAGGCGAGATTTATACTGGCTTTTTGTTGCTTTTTTCTGTCTGGCACTCAAATGCTCACGGGAACTGCTGCTGCCATCAGCGGAATAATGGGTACGGTAGAATTGGCTACCGCCTTGTTGCATTACTCGCCTCTGTACGAGCTATACAATATTATAAAGGCTTACCGCCATAGCTGAGCTTGTCACTGCCAATTTCAGCTTTATTGGTTTAGCTTCCATTCCCCTTTTTCCAGGCTATATGCTTCAAACTTATTCACCGGCAACTGGATATTTTTCCAACTGTCTTCCCATGACAATTCCAATTGGGGATTGGACTCTTTTTCAAGACTTTCTATTCGGTATTTATCGGTATAGATTTCCGAGCCCTGGTAAACAGTAAGGTAAAAAACCTCCTCTGCCATTCCTCTGTAATCCCTAGGAAAATAGATGATCAGTCTATCCTGCTCTTCATAGTGGGCTGCCATCTGCTCCATGACCCTGTCCTTGGGCATGATAGCCATTTCTTCCTGGCTATGGTCCCAGGACATATTCTGCCACAGCCAGATAAGTATAAACATGATAAGCGCTATATAGATAATTCTACGGTAATTCATTTAAAGGCCTCCTGCTATCGACGTAGATAATAAGCATTTCCCAGATCCTCCACTCGTCCGGTTTTCATCATATAGTCCAAGTGTTTCAGGGTCATCATCTTAGCATAAAAAGTAGCGTATTGACTGCGCCCTAGGCCAGGAAAATCTCCCATAGTGCTCACAATCTGGTCCAGAGTTGCCGGCTCCTTTAATATCTGTAACATCCTGTCTTCCCGCCGCAAAACTATGTCTCGGTATTCCAACACAGATTTTACAATATTATCTTCCGGTCTCTGGAAAATCCTGCGATGGGAGGTGATCAATAGGCGCGGATTAATCTCTATTATCCGCTCAATGGACTCCATCAATTCTTCTACATCCGAGCTTTCTCCTCCATACCAGGGACCCTGGGGAGCTAAATCCAGGTCGCCGGAAAACAACATTTCTTCCTCTTCTAGATAGAATCCATAATGCCCTCCGGTATGGCCAGGGAGATGCAGAGCCTGGATTCTGGTTCTGCCCAGATCAAATACTTTTTTATCGCTAAAGCAGCCCTGCAGATTAATAGAATGAAAACCAGGCTTAACCGGAACATCATCAGGAAGATCCTGGGGGGAACGCAGGGCTTCAGTCTTATCTTCTCCCATCAGTTCCCGCCAACGGTAACGACCGGTATGGGAAAAATATTCTTCCGGACTGGAGTATACCAAAGCCTCTTCCTGGCCTGCATATACAGAAGCCTGAGGAAAAAAAGGCCAGCCATTGATGTGATCAAAGTGATAGTGGCTTAATAAAAGCAATTCCACTTGGCCGGCAGCAATATCTTGATAGGATCGACCGCCTGCCCCGGCATCAATTATGGCTTTTATATCATCATCTATGTATAGGGAATTGCTATATGGATACAGGGTTTTTCCTGCCGGTCTTAGCAGTTTTATCCGGGGAGTAATTCTAATCAGCATATGGTCCTCCAGCGTGAAAAAGCCCGGGTAAACCCGGGCTTCTATCTTGATTCAAATAATATTTACTCAAGTTTTTCCATCACGTCAAGAATCATGTCAAAGAAATAGTTAATATCGTCTTTATCGTTCATCCCGGCTTTAAAACCGACTTCTGGAAATCTGCCCGGACTATTGATCTTTACATTTACCATGTAAGTAGCTTGTTCCATCTCGTCTTCTACGTTTTCAATATCCAAATCTATATCGTCAAGGTCATAGGAAAGCGAATTATCATTTTCATTAAATACTTTTTCGAAAGCCTCCGAATCAAACTCCTTACCATTATCAATGATTTGTGCAACAATCCACATAACGTCGGTAGCACTCATATCTAGTTCCTCGGTTAGATGCATAATTTCATTGGCAACTGGAGTAATTTTTAACAGATCTGATAGATTTACCGGCTCACCTTTGCCCCATCTCTTTTTCATAATCTCACCTCCGCATCTGGTCAACGCCTCTTAAAAATAAACATATAGGATGACATCAACATTACATAATGTTATCTCTTATTTGATTATATGTGAATTGTTATATAAAAAACAGTGATATTTACTGGGAACACCATCATAGCTTCGACATTTTTTGCTAATATTTTAGGCTTATATTATGCCTATGGTAGAAAACTATACCATGAAAAGAAACCCTTTGCAAGAGTTGAATACAAATAAGGGTTCGGCCTAATAATTGCCCTTCCTCAGCAGCCTACCCCACATACTCTTGTATAAACCTGGCCTGGGTAGACAATACTTTAACTCCTGGATATTTCCAATTTATCCCTTCGTTCCTGACGGATCCGTTCCACCTCCGGCTTGATCCCTTGCCGCAAATGCTGCCGCTGTTTAGCTAAAAAATCCTCCAGTTCCTGAGTGCTGACCCGGGTATCATGACGGCCTAACCTGATATTAAGGCAGTCGTTACCCTGCAGGTAGAAAATGAACTCCGCCCGGACCTCTTTGTCACCGTACTCCAAGCAAGCATCTCCTCCCGCTTTGTTGCCATCAATATATCTAAAATTTTCGATCCTTAAAAGGCGCATCAGCGAGCCTCCTTAACCTTTGTTATTATATTTCTATAAGGCTATCAATTATACCTTTTAGTTGAATACATTAGCAGATTTATTTTTCCATCTCTTTGGCTTATACTTAGACCAGCAAATTTATAGTATCAACGAGGTAATAGTATTGAGCCGTTTGTCAGATTCTATATTGGGAGCAATTTACATATTCATATCCGCTTTTGCTTATGCCACCCAAACCATATTAGGAAAATATGCCTTTGCAGCCGGACTTAACCCGGAATCCCTTTTGATTTTGCGCTTTGCCTTTACCAGCGCCTTGCTTACCCCTTACCTGTTATTAATGAGAATACCTGTAATTGATAAATCACCCTTGGTACTAATACAGGCCTTACTTTTTGCCGTTGAAGGAATTATGTTCTTTTACGCTCTGTCCCAGCTGTCAGCCAGTATTACCATTGTAATATTCTTCTGTCATCCGGTATTGGTGGCTATTATGGGTTCCATTATATTTAAAGAAAAACTCCATTTATATTTCATATGGGGATTATTGCTGGCTGTGAGTGGAGTTACTCTGGTTTCAGGAGTAGCAGCAGGGTTGGGGCAATTATCTCCTCTGGGCTTGCTGTTAATAATAGGCTCAGCCCTGTCCTATACTATATATAGTTTAATCAGTCAAAATATTGTGGTTAAGGTATCACCCCTAAGCATAACCAATACTCTTACTTTAGGCAGCCTGTTAGTCTTGTTGCTGCTATTTCATGATTTGAGCTTTTTATCGGCTTTAACCATCAAAAGTGTAGCATTGGTCTTGTTAATGACGGTATTAAATACCCTTATCGCGGTAGTATTCTTCCTCAAGGGAGTTCAAAAATTAGGGGCAGCTAGGGCCACCTTGCTGGGAACCCTGGAACCTGTTTTAGCTGTGCTACTGGCCTTTACTCTCTTAAACGAAAGCCTGAGCCCAATTCAATTTTTGGGCGCCGGGCTGGTTTTCCTAAGTATTTTTCTGGCAGTATATCCTTCCTCCCCTAAAGGCGAGAAATTGAAGAAAAAAGATTGTATTTAATTCTCCTGTGAAAACCCCCGCACAACGTGATTGGATGCATAAATTCGGGCAGGGGCTGTACTGAAACTTCGGTTTCGTATACAGCCCCGTGTGTGCTCCATAGTATAACGGTAGGTCAGATATAGGCCACCTGTGGTCGCCCGCACATGATCGTTAATACATGCGTTGTGAATTATCGGCTAAAGCTGGCGGTCAAAGACCGCCCCTACAGCCGGCCACCGGTGATTTCACACAACACCTATGAAATTCCAGCTTAATACAGGTAGATTTCCATTAAGAGCATGCCACCGTCTCTTATTTCAAATTTAGCCCTGGCATTTTGATCTGGCTCTTCCTGATATATTTCGTTATTATCATTTAGATAATAAGCATTATCCTGGTCTTCTCCCATAAAAGGAATACATGCATAGCCATCCTCATCTCTCTTCAAGTGCACACCTTCTAACTCCAGTTCGGTTGCACCTACCCCCATCTCTGCAAACAGATAATAATTAACAACTGTCTTTTGACTGCTATTAACCTTCTCAATTAACTCATCCAAAGATACTTCCATCTTTTTACCCCCTCCTTTTTCTATACCATATATGAGCAGCTTGGCTAATTCATGGATCAAGCATGACCGATAAGAGCGATATTAATTGGGGATCATATTTAAGCATAACCCCATTAGTATTCCACAATCCGGAATCCCTTACCAGAACGTTACCGCAGTAATGGCCCAGCCATTCCGAAGAGGGCGGATCTAATGCTTTTTTACCCCAATTACTCAATAGAGCTATAAGGTTTTGCTCAATATATTTTAATTTAATAGCATCAATATTCTTAAAGGGTATCACCAAAACCTCCATTTGAATGCTCACCCTGCTCACCATGGTTTCAAGCAAGTGCTCTTTCTTCCTGACCGCAGCATTAGCCGTTTCTCCTTCCCAGGTATCACAAAACTCGCGGTTTTTGTTGATCAGGGCAGTGCCAATATGATGGCGCAGCAGGGATTGCCGATGGTCTCCCCCTCCCTTAAAAGTCCCCGCTATAGTACCGCGATGTTTGATAAGCTGGCTATACATAGATCTCTTAGCATCTTCCAGGGGATAAGACTCTACCCTTACAATCCGCTGTTTACCCTTATCCTGCCGGTTTTCTCCCGGTTCCCAATAGAAACAGCAGCCCCCTGGGGGTAAAAGCTTTCGGTTCAGCTCACCCAGGGCTATCCTCTGTGCTACTCTCTCTTCGTAATTTTCTAGCAGCTGGTATAGCGTATCTAAATTCCTTTTTCTCATACCTTTTGATACCTCATTGCTTTGGTGCTGATAAAAGGTTTTCCATATTGGTATAATTGTTTCCTGCCCCCTGGGATTGCAGTTTTATGGCTTGAATCCTGTTTAACAGATAGTAAAGCTGGATTATGTGCCTCCTCAAAAACAGCAGTACCAAGCATGGCCCAGGAATTAGGAATCAGTTCCGGATAAGCTAAGTCACAAATAGCGGAGTCAAAAGCCTGCACCTAACCCATAAATCAAGCCCATACTATCAGAAATAGGTACGGGCTTGCTTATCATCCACCCTTGGGATGGAAGTAGAGGATAAATTTTTATTGGGCCGCTTCAGGAACAGTCTCTTCTATACCAGTCCTTATCAGACCAGTCCTTATCAGCTCAGCTATAACATGAGCTTAACATTAAGTGCTTTAAAGGCTACCTCTGCCTGATCTCCCACTTTGTACCCAGTATTTCCAAATTTCTCCTTGGGCATTATGGTTGTCAGCAGATTCTCTCCAACATTTAATGTTATGCGGGCCATGTATTCCCCTTCATCAATAGCTACTATGTGGCCTGACAGCCGATTCACCAAGCCCTTATTGGCTGGGAGTTTATGGGATGATGAATGATTCGTCGAACCCCTTGATGCCGATTGAAAAACTTCACATTCTTCTCTAGTCTGGCTACAATAACTCATACTAATACAGTTATCACATTCTGAAGCCATCGGGACTTTGTGCCAGGCAAAATTCTCCATATAGGCTTGATGTTCTTCTTCGGTACCGGAACAATAACCATAGACTTCACAATTTCTACATTCAGAGTACGAATAATGCATTATTTGGTTCCCCCTTTAATATAACCCTACAGTATTTTTTAAAGTATTTTATCTATTTTAATATGCCTGTCGTACCCCCATCCGCGGGGCAGTCAACTCCAATGCTGGTTTTCATCCCTCCTTGCCAATTCCAAGATATTATTGCTATAGTTTTAATATTAGACACAAAAACACCTCATTCCTTCTATCTTGCAGGATACAAAATTTGTTAAATGATTATATAGCCAGTGCAAATGGCCTTATAGGAGGACTCCCATGCAAAAAATATTAGTTAATTTAATTGAATCAATAGTCCATAATTATGCTGAAGTTAATCACTGTCAAAGTGATTGGGGACTGCCTTTGATTGGTTTCGCCTCGGCTGAAGATCCACTTTTCAACCAATTGAAGCATTCGGTAAGTCCCAGTCACGCCTTGCCCCAGGATCTCTTAGCCCAGGCCCGAACGGTAATGGTCTATTATCTGCCTTTTGTTCCAGATATTCCTACAAGCAATAAACAAGGTAAACTGACTTCAATCCAGTGGTCTCTGGCCTATGTGGAAACTAACCAATTAATTATGGATATCAATCGAATAGTAAAGCAGGAATTAAATAAATATTGCTATAATTCTACCCTTTTGCCACCAACCCACAATTTTGATAAAAAGAAATTAATTAGCGATTGGTCCCATCGTCATGTAGCTTATATTGCCGGTTTAGGTACTTTTGGTATTAACAATATGCTCATAACCGATCGAGGCTGTACGGGCAGATTGGGTAGTATAATAATGGATATTGAACTCCCGCCTACTACTCGCCCCGACTATGAGTATTGCCTGTCCAAATACGATGGGAGCTGTCAGTTGTGTGTAGAACGATGCCCTCACCAGGCCTTAACCCTGGATCACTTCGATCGCCATCGCTGCTATGATATCCTGCTCTATAATGATTCCTTCTACCCGGAGGATATAACCGTTGATGCCTGTGGCAAATGCTGTGTTGGCTTGCCCTGTTCATTTATCAATCCTGCAGCTAAATTACAACACGAGTAATCCACCATCGAACTAGGCTTAAACATAACAACTGAGCTAAACGGAATCTATCCCGGATAGCTCAGTTGTTTTCATACTCGCTGGTGTTCCCTGATCATCGGAGGTTATAAGTTGGTGGCTGGCACCCCTGGTATTAAAGTAACCAAATTACAATATTTCCATATTATATATCATCTACTAGAAAGGAGTTGACTATGGATGACTGTTGGATTTTTTCACCATCCTTTGAATAGGATTTGTTTTACTCCTACTGAAGATGCGTATATATCTGAATATTATTCCGATATGAATTTTGGCGAACGTTATTATTTGTTCTCTAATCAGTATCAGGGATGTAATGATGAATACCAGTCTTTGTTAAAATTCGATCTATGCCAGAACAATTGCAGGATGATACCCCCTAACAGCTTTATCAAGAAGGCCTGCCTTCGCCTATGGATTTATCGTAACGAAGTTCCCTGCGATAAAACTACCGAACTATGTGCTTATCCGGTAGTTCAAAAGTGGCAGGAATTGGCGGTGACCTGGAACGCTCGCCCGCTAATTGACACTGGTTATCCTTTCTGTACTTCTGTTTCTCCCGGTTTTGTAAATGATTGGTTGGAAATCGACCTTACCAACCTGGTAAAAGCCTGGTACAAGGGTTATGTAGTAAACGACGGCATTCTTTTGAAGTGTAATGAAAGCTTCGATAGTGTTCTTGGCTTCTATAGCCGGGAATACACGGATTCAAGCTACTGGCCCCGTCTTTGTGTAAGCTATGGGGTTAAATGTTGTGTAGATAGGCCCCATCTCCGGGTGGAGGAAACAGTAGAATAACTCATAACACTACCCAACATCTGGCCGGCATAGATCCGGCTTTTTTTTTGGGAGGGAAGTTGATTCGCCTACGAACAGTTATTGAATAAATATTGGTCATTGATGCAGCAGGGTGTTGTTACCATGCTGCATCAAATGGCTCCTAATATTTATGCATCATCAGTATACAGCATTTATAAATGGCTTAAGCCCAGTAGATTATGATATATTATTAGAATAAATAATAACAGGTAGGTTTAAGGTGGTGCAGAACCAGATCAATAAGGTATTTCAATCATCTATTAGAGAGCCTTTTTTACAGGGTCTTAAGGCTTCTATTCCCATCGCCATAGGTTATATTCCCATCGCTATCACCTTTGGACTGGTGGCTAAATCGGCTGGAATTTCCGATTATATTACCCTTCTTATGTCTTTTCTGGTCTTTGCAGGTGCCAGCCAGTTTGTAGGGGTTAATCTAATTGCTCTGGGAACCAATCCCTGGGAAATAGTGCTGACTACCTTTATTTTAAATCTGCGCCATTCTCTCATGAGTGCTTCCCTGTCCATGCGTATTGATGCTTCGTTATCCAAGGGCTGGAGGTATCTGTTGGCATTTGGAATTACTGACGAGACTTTCTCGGTAGCCAGCATGCAGAAGGCTCAATTGCTCTCCCCTTGGTTTATTATTGCATTGAATATGCTGGCGTATAGCGCCTGGCTCTTTGGCACCTGGGCCGGTATTTTCCTAGCTAGCGGGCTGCCGGCCTCGCTGCAGGCTAGTATGGGTATAGCTCTATATGCCATGTTTATAGGCTTGCTGGTGCCTTCCTTGAGAAATTCCCGCCCTATTTTACTGGTAGTGTTAATATCTATGACTATTAGTTTTAGCCTGTCCTGGCTGCCCTTTACTCAAACTATATCAGCCGGCTGGAAAATAATTATCAGCACCATGATAGCCGCCCTGGCTGCCGCCATTATTTATCCCCAAGGACTTGGAGGTTTAAGAAAATGAATAAGCTTATACTGGTGGTAGTGGCTATGGCTCTAGTTACTTATATACCCCGCTTGATTCCATTGCTCCTGTTGGGGGAGCATAAACTACCTCCCTTTCTAAGCACTTTCTTGGAATTTGTGCCTTATGCGGTTCTGGCTGCCCTAATCTTTCCTGGGGTACTGTCCTCAACTGGGGATATGCCTTCATCGGCAGCAGGTGCATTAGCCTGCTTTATACTATCCTGGCTGCGTTTTAATATTATGGCAGTGGTATTAGGAGGTATAGGCGTGGCTCTACTGGCATCCTTGCTGATTTAAAAGGCTCTACCCAGCTGCAGGCACCTGCTTGGTATAATAGAATAGTCTTAATGCTCCGCTTTAATGCATTGATGGTAACAATGTTAAAATTCCCTCCACTAAGATTGAAGATCTTATGCTTATTATTCCCTGGTCTCCGTGTTAAAATAACTTGGAAGGAGTTAATTTATCCCAGTCGGGTATACTGCCTATAGGCAGGAATATTGGATATGACTTAAATAACAAGGGAGTTGATTGTATTTATGAGTATTTCCCGAGTAGAAATTGAAGTGGCAGGCATGAGCTGTAATCATTGTGTACAAAGCGTGAAAAATGCTTTGGAGAAAATAACAGGAGTTAAGGAGGTAGAAGTAAATCTGGAAGCAGGACAGGCCACTGTGCAAGGTGAAGACCTGCTACCGGATAACATTTCCAAAACCATCGAAGAACTTGGGTTTATTCCTGGAAAGTATAATACTAAATAGACGGAAAAGCCCCCCTACCTCAGCTCTTATTATAAATTCAGGGGTTTATACCCTAAAAATATCAATAGGAGTACAGGGAGTATGGCACTTCTTGATCATGTGTTTAATGACCATGAGAAGAATATTGATCAGCCCCGTAGATAATTTATTATACTATTAAAAACTATTAGGATTACTCCCAGCAAAATAAAGGCCAGGTAGATGTTTATACCAACTTGGCCTATCCTTTTCTTTTTGTCCACACTTGCCGATCGGAACCCATCATCGAATAGCTGGGAGCTGGCTTCCAGGCCTAAAATATTTTGGGCTTCATCAATTCGCCCAGCGGGCACATACAAGTCAATACCGGCATGAGAAATACCCATATATATCTCCATATATGCCCCCGAACCTTTCCTCTTTAAAAAGATCGGTATGCCCTCTTCAGCCAACAAAGATTCAATTATCCCTACCTCAATATGGTCCCGGGCATTGAGCAGATATACCCAGGAATTACTAGCATCTTTTTCTTTCATCTTGACCCCCATGATTTGTAACTGCTTTTATTTTATCATGAACTTAGTAACCATATAATTGGCTCTTCATTCCTGCTTATAGATTATGGTCTCAATCCAAGGTCCCATCCAGGTTAATCAATGACCCCCAACATTTTGTCACTTTATCTCTTCTTTAGAGGAATCCCAAAACTTTCCGTCGAATTGCATCTTAAGTTAAATGGAAGGAAGGAGTTATATTGGAGATTTTCACCAAGGACGGGGAGAAATTAAATGAATTGAGGGGCAGTATGAGCCGGGAAGAGCGTAAAACCACCTACGAGGAGATTCGCCTCTCTTCTTCTCCCTCTCCCTCATTCTATATGCTGGTCTGTATTTCCACCATCATAGCCTCCTATGGTCTGTTGGCGGGAAGTACTGCCGTGGTAATAGGAGCCATGTTAGTGGCTCCTCTGATGGGCCCTATTTTTGGTATAGCCCTGGGTTTATCCAATGGCGACAACACCCTGCTGAAAAGTGCATTGCTTTCTGAATTTATCGGCATAATACTGGCCATTGGCTTGGCTTACATAATTGGCATGCTGCCTTTGCGTCCTGAATTTGGACCGGAAATCATAGCTCGCACCCAACCAACGGTTTACGATATCATTATTGCCCTGACATCTGGACTGGCGGGGGCCTATGCCCTGGTCCACAAAAGAATAAGTCCGGCTCTGCCTGGAGTAGCTATAGCTACTGCTCTGGTACCTCCATTGGCTACTTGCGGACTATGTCTGGCTGCCCATAATTACCAGTTGGCTCTGGGGGCTTTGCTATTGTTTTCAGCCAATCTGATAGCCATAGAATTTGCTGCAGCGTCAGTATATGCGATAGCCGGTTTAATTGGATTCGATAAACGCAATGGCTCCCTTTTTACTACTTTCTTAAAACGCTTTGGAGTTAGCTGCATTATCTTGACCATCATGGCGGTGTTCCTAACCAATACTTTAGTTCAGGTATATAATGAACGGGCCTTGGGAGATCAGCTCCGATTGCTCGTATCCGAACAGGTGAAAACCACCCTGGGTGCCAGTCTTTCCGAACTCCGTTACGAAAAACAGGGTGAGAACCTGCAGGTTATGGCAGTGGTTATGACCCCCAGGGAGCTGAGTTCCCGAAATGTAGCTGAAATAGAACAAGCCATACAGCAGCATATAGAGCCTAATGCTTATCTAATCGTCCGCTCCCTTATTTCCCGGGATGCAGACCGGAATGGGCAGGTCTTTATCAGTAAGTCGGAACAGCAAATACTTAATCAGCAACTTACTATTAATGAGCTACAAAGTAAGACTATCCAAATCTTGAATGAAGAATTAGCTAGAATACCTGGAGCCTTAATCGATAATGTAAGCATTCAAAAGATGCAGGATAATAATCCCGTTATTATGGTGGAAGTTAGTGCGCCCACCCCCATTGATCCCCAGCACGTGGCTGTACTACAGGATAAACTCAACTTACAGCTGGAAAAGCCCATTCGACTGATAGTACGTTCTATAAGCACTCAGATTGCTGATGATAATAGGTATCTTTTTGAGGAAGAACTAGAGCCGCTCTCGGGAGAGGATTTGGAGTTTCACAATAAGCTGGAAAAAGCTATCAAAGACCAGCTTTATCGCCAAAAACCAGCAGGTAAGCTACTAGATTTCCACTATGGGGCCAAGGAAGACTACCTGCTGGTTCTCATGCAAGTAAGAACTCCAGAGATTATGAGTCCAACTGACGTAAGGATTATGGAACAAGCCCTGCAAGAGCAGATCGATGAAAACATTCGCGTTATTATACGCTGCAGTGTGGGGGTAGATGCTTCATCAGACTATTACCTTAGAGGTTATGATGAAAACCTGCCTCAGGCTTTGCGATGAGTATCACTCATCTTAAGAACCTGCTTTAAGTTTGGGAAAACGTAATTTTCTTCTGTTAATTATACTACTGGTGACGGATAGTCAAATGAAATCTATTCCTCTGTGCAGTATACTACTCCCAGGGTTCCTGGCCCTACATGCAAACCAATTACCGGACCTATGGAGCAGGTCTGGACTTGCCGTTGGTATATCTGGCTAAGATTATGAGCCAATTCGGCGCCTCGTTCATAATCATGAATGTGATGTACCAGAAGGTGCTTTAACCCATATTGGCTGGCATCTTCCTGCAAAAGCTGTATAATTCTTTTTATTGCCGCTTTGGTCCCCCGCACTTTTTCTTCCACATCGGTCATGCCATCATTCACATATAGAATAGGCCTTATCTTCAGCAGTGACCCTAGCAAAGCTGAAGCTCCGCCAATCCTTCCGCCTTTTTTTAAATAGTCCAAAGTAGCGGGAACAAAATAGAATCTCACCTTATCTCTAATATTCTGAGCAATTTCCATTACTTCTTCCATTTTCTTGCCGGCCTGGGCAGCAGCTGCTGCTTCAATAACCTGTAACCCTAGAGCCATACAATTGGTTTTGGAGTCCAAAACCTCTATACGAGCCTGAGGATATTCTTCCAGCAAAACTTTTTTGGCTTGCAAAGCGCATTCATAGGTACCGCTCATTTTATCCGAAATGAAAATACCTAGTACTTCTTCTCCCTTTATTATGATTTCCCTAAAAGTATCGATAATGGTACCTACTGAAGGCTGGGAGGAAGTGGGAATCACTCCCTCTGTCTGAATTCGTTCATAAAAATCATTATGATCTACTTTATCTTCCTCAAAGGATTCATCAGGAAAATTGACTGATAAACATACAACTCTGATATCCAGATCCTTCAAAGTCTCTTCCTGAATATAGGACGTACTATCCGTAACCAGCTTAACTGTCATTAAATACCCTCCTCTAAATATTCCTAAACTTATGCTTGTTTAAGTATCATCAAGCTTGTTCGTACTTCAGCACCACTTCGCCAAATCAATTTGCTCCAATGGGTTGGGCTGATTACACTACGGAAGTACGATCCCAAACTGCCTGGACTTGTAAAATTCTTCTGAGCGCCAAGATACCCCATATGGTTGCCCGGGCTTGTGTATATAATAATAAGTGAACCAAATAATAGCAAGTATTATCATTGCTGGGCAGTATTGTCCGCTGACCATAAGCCCTATTCTCCGGCCTGTTTTCGAATTGTCACAATGTTATGAATATTATTATATTTGGAGTCCCAAAGTGATATACTCTTATAACGATGTTTTTATGGAGGTAGACTATGAAAGTTCAAGTAATCAGTGATAGCACTTCTTATCTTCCCACCGAGATAATCAATAAGTACCAAATAAATATTATACCATTAAATGTTCATTTTGATGGAGAGGTTTTCAAGGAAGGCTCCCGCTATAGCAACAGGGAATACTATGATAAACTTAAAAAATCTACATCTTTTCCTAGTACTTCTCAACCCTCCGCAGGTCAGTTTTTAGAGGTATTTCAACAACTTGAACCAGACACGGAAGCCTTGGCAATATTGCTCTCATCTAAGATCTCAGGCACTTACCAGTCAGCTCATATGGCACGAGAAATGATGCCCGAACGGAGCCAGCAGATTCACCTTTTTGATTCCTATTTCTCTGGTATGGGATTAGGTTTTCAGGTTATTGCAGCCTGTGAAATGCTGACAACAGGAAATACCATAGAGGAAGTCATACAGGGTCTGGAAATCATTAAGAATAAGATGCGTTTGTTTTTTGTAGTAGAAAACCTGGAATACTTGTCCCGAGGAGGACGCATGAGCACTATTAGCTGCAAACTGGGCACTCTGCTTCAGTTAAAACCAGTTTTATCCCTGGAAAATGGCCAGTTGGCTCTGTTTCAAAAAGCAAGAACTCTTCCCCGAGCTATGGCTGTGGTTTTGGCAGAATTGGAAAAAGTAGGTGATAGTGTTCAGCGCATAGCAATTTTAAATGTGGAAAGTCAGGAAAAAGCCCAGCAGCTGAGAGACGGACTAGAGGATAAATACCATGTTCCTGTGAGTATATGTGATCTGGGACCAGTGGTAGGATCCCATCTGGGACCTGGTTCCCTGGGGATAGTGTATTATTAATATCTAAAAATGATTCCCCTGCGAAAAGTCATATTCGTTAACTGTTAGATGGTTAGCTGATCAATAGTTGAATCTTTTAGGCTAACTATAAATACTCTTGCGCCAGCTTTTAAGGAGGGCTGATTGTCCTCAGTAATAATTGACAGTTTTAAGTTCTCGTCTTGGGCAAACATGGGTATTATTTCATTTCCATGCTTTTCATTAAAATATTCAAAGTCAGTATCTTGGCTAAGTACAATTTTTCTAATTATTGCCCCCTCATCAAATATATTCTCTAAATAATCAAAGTTGGCGTGTTGATTAAACAACAATCTTCCTCGAAGGTATAACGGCACTTCCTCCTGAGTTCTCAATGGAAGCTGAAAAACATTAGCTTTGCCTATTAAGTCAGAAAAACTCAGAATAGCCAGAGAATTAATCTCATCATTTGAGGTCAGAGCTAGAAACCTTCCCATGCTGTTAATATCTATTCTTTCCTCCAAATCTGAGGATAAAATGTTGCTTTGATAGGCATTTATACCACAGGCTTGGGCATATTTTACATCAGCTGGATTGGTATCCACCATAGTGACCTGATAACCTTCATCATTTAAAACGACAGCTATCATTCTAGCCCATTTATGAGCTCCTAATATTAAAATCCCTTGAGGATTTGGCTGAGCCAGGTCTAGATAGCGAGCCAGGGGCAAGGCTAAAATGCTGTAGAACAATACGGTACCAATTACTACCATAAAAGTGATGGGCACCAGACTGTTAGCCTGTATCAGATAATCCTCGCTCAAGCGCAGAGCAAATAATGAAGATACGGCAACAGCCACAACTCCCCGAGGAGCTATAAACGATAAAAACAACCTTTCCTGCCATATCAATCCCGCACCCAGAGTTGAGAAAAATACTGCTAGCGGGCGGGTGATAAAAATTAGAATAAGGAGAAAGAATATTTCGTTCCATCCCAACCCATAGAAATCATTTACTTGCAACCGCGCGGTTAAAACGATGAATAGTCCCGACAGCACTAGAAGCCCAAGAGTTTCTTTAAACTCTTTTATCTTCTTTACATCTACTTTCCGCTGGTTGGCCAGGCTTATACCCATAATGGTGGCTGCCAGCAGTCCTGATTCGGTCTGTAGTACATTAGAAAATGAAAAGACTACCATAAGCACCATTAAGGTAATTGGATTTTGCAAATGATCTGGTACTAAATGATTATGTAGGATAATTACCAGCAGATAAGCTCCTAGTAAACCTATTGAGGTGCCGGTTAATAAAGACTGAAAAAAATTTAACGCAGCTTGGACCATACTCGTATCCAAATCCACCGCAAAGGCTGCTTGAAATACCAACAGGGCCAATAGGGCTCCTATAGGATCTATCAGTATACCTTCCCATCGCAAAATGGAACCTACCCGTCCAACCGGCCTGACCTGCCGCAACAAAGGAATTATCACCGTTGGGCCGGTAACTACTAGAACTGCGCCCAATAGCAGTGATATATTACCTGCCAGTCCCAAAATATAATAGGCAGCAGCACTGGTTACCAACCAGGTTACCAGTGCTCCGGCACTTATCAAAAAGTTCACAGTTCTCCCGATGGTCTTTAATTCTCTGATATTTAGATCTAAACCGCCTTCAAATAATATGAGGGCCACTGAAAGCGACACTAGGGGAAGAAGTAAATCTCCCAAAAGTATATCAGGTTGTATTACTCCAGTCATGGGACCAAGTAGTATGCCAAAGAACAAGAATAATAGAACACTTGATATATGCAACCTCCAGGCCAGCCATTGGGCTGCTATACCAGCTACCAGTATGCTTACCAGGCTTAATATTATATACTCATTCATGCTTAACCTCTTCCATAATCAATACTGTAATTTATCAACCAAGATGAGACCGGCGGTGCTAGCAAGTAAAATCCTCACCCAGCTAGCAGTATTACCATAGCTGCAAAATTGATTATAAAGTCTATATTAAATGAATTAATGCCATTGTTGAAGTAATCTTTCATTTTTTTATATAATACCTCCTCCCCCGTTGCAATTATATATCATTATTGCCTCCACCAAAGGGACAGCAAAGCTGCAGTAGCACCGATAACACCAGTGAGATAACCAAGTTTCTGCCAACCGCTTTGGCTAAGATTCTTTTGGCCTTCCCGATTAGCATCATATTTATCCAAACGGCTTTCACAAAGATCTATTCGATCTTTAAGCCCATTGTAATCCCGAATTAAAGTCTTAATTTTTTCTATTTTTATGGCTACTTCATCGATTTTATGGTTGGCCTGATCGATTTTATCTTGTAACTGCATAATCAGATTCCACTCTTTGTTATCTTCGCTATTCAATGTCGGTACCCCCCTGGAATCTTTTTACAATAGTATATGAATTTCCTTTTATTAAGGTACCCGGGAGAATCCAAGTATACCGGCAAATAACCCGGTTTAATAATGGTGGCGGTAAAGGGAGTGAAATAATTTTTTATAGGGTCTTAAGAATAAAGTGTATAATCCTGGCGCAATTTATAAGCAAAAGGAGGGCTAAATATGCGAATAAGTGATAGCAATAAACTAGTGGGCAGTATAATGGAAGTAAAATCTGGTAAGGACATGACCGAAGTAATCATGGATATTGGCGATCAAGCCATTACTGCTACAGTAAGCTCGTCCGCAGCCAAGGATATGGAACTAAAAAAAGGAGACCAGGTTTTCGCAGTTTTTAATTCTACTAATGTATCGCTAATTAAAGGATAGAGCAATTCTATCCCCCTATGGTAAAAGAGCCAGCTTATTTTCATAGGCCAGCTCTTTTACTCTGGAGGTCCCTGGGTATACATTCCTTACCTCCCTGTATTTATTTTATCACCCTTTTGAAGCTCCGCTCCTAGTTCCGACCAGGTAATATTTATATTTTTAGGGCTACGGCTTAACTGCTCGTACTACCCCATTCTTCCCATAATTTGACCTTGATGGAACTATACTTCACTTCCCAGGCGATTTTCAACTTCTTAATCTAATTCTAGCACGGAGTAAATTTTTGTCAATAATTTATCAGAAAATTCAGACATTGTGGTGGTTTTATTTTTCACAAATAAGCGATTGGGGCCATTTATCTATCTAATTCATGTTAATTAGATTTTATCCAATATGCGGGCGAAAATAAACAATGCAGTAGCTGCCACCGCAAGCGTAAAAATGGATACAATAACCCCCAATTTATTGTTTTTCACTACTTCCCATATTCTGTTAATCACAATCCCACCTTTATCCTCTTTTTAGTCCCCACCCACTTGAAGAATAATTCGACCTGAATCCTCTTTCCTCCTGCAGAAGGACCAAAAATCTGGCCATCACTCTGCTGGCTTCTGTGGAAATTTGGCTGGTTATTTAATAAAAAAAGCCCGGATCAAGTCCGGGCTTTATGAACACTTATAATAGTATTAAAGCATACTCCAAACTGCCCAATTTATAGCAACACTAATAGTTGAGCATGCTTCTTATTCCTCCAAGGTAAAGCGCCAAGCACAGAACCAATCCTCCGGATGTTCATCGGGGGGACAGCCAAAGCATTCTGTCTTGATGCGTTTATCAATGGCCCGGGCAAAATGACTATACTCCACCAGTCCTGCGGATTTACAGGGATAATCATCCAAGCCTTGACGTTTTCTGGCGGATTGCACCCGGCAATCATTCATTTGAAATACTACACTATTAGGACTTTCATCGATGATAGACTGTACATTGATACGGGCATACATTCTAAATTGCAGAGCCTGCTTTAATCCCTCCAGTCCGGCTAACTTCGGTAAACCCAAAAAGCGTTTTATGGCCCAGGCTTCAAAAGGGGAAAACCTGGTCCAACAGGAATCATTACAGCGTTTAGCATCATACATATCATTACTAAATTCTACTGCCTGGAACCAAATACCATCTCCCGCCAGCCAGTTGTTGCCCAGGGCTGTCAATAGCTCCAATAGCCGTTCCCGGGGTAAATCCAGCAGCGGTTTGGGTATTCCGTCCACCATTTCAAACCCAAAGAATTTGGCCAATCTGTTCATCTGTATCCCATAGCTCTTCTGATAGGCAGTGTCAAGTATTTCCAGGGCCTGGTCGAAGCCTTTCTGGTGCTCTACTTCATTAAACCAAAGGACATGATGTACCATAGTGCGATGAATCATATCGACAGCTAAGCGGGCTAGTTCATTGTTGTCAATACCTTCGTCCCATCTTTTTACTGTGCTCATCCTTTCTCCTCCTCCATTTTTTAATCTTTGAACTCTGCTAAAAACACTCGTCCCCTTCTTCAGCGCTAGCTTCATTAGCGCTAGGGAAAATAGTTCAGCAACCTGGATAAACCCAGGCAGATATTAAATGTTTATGATCAGGGGCTAAAAATATGAGGATAAGATTGTAAACACAAGCAGTTATAGAGATTTCTCTTTAACTGACTGATATAATAGAAACACTTAGAAGA
This sequence comes from Syntrophomonadaceae bacterium, assembly GCA_012522955.1. Taxonomy (GTDB): domain Bacteria; phylum Bacillota; class Syntrophomonadia; order Syntrophomonadales; family Syntrophomonadaceae; genus JAAYJK01. The sequence goes on along the minus strand of JAAYJK010000081.1, from coordinate 5,095 downwards.
AGAAGATTCAAAGTATTTAGTATAAATTAAGGCTGAGCTTGAATAAAGCACCTTCCGGCTAGATGTATTTTTTGAAACGGCGCAGAACCTGATAAAATGTACTTCCGAAAAGCACGGAAAACACCATATTCCCTATGGCATGGATGAAATCAAAAGCCAAACTGGAGGCATATACCGCCAGAAAGGTCTTGATATTTAATGGATACATAAAAGCTGCCCAGTGCCATATGTTTATGACCCAGCCATAAAAAAGACCACAAAAACCAGCCATTACGGTGAACCTGACTAATCTAAACTCATTTTGTCCAATGGCCACCAAGGATGCCAATACACCGCACATACCCCAACACAACATTTGCCATGGAGTCCATGGCCCTTGACCTAAGAAGAAATTGGACACCAGGGCTGATATGGCACCCACCATAAAACCAATTTGGGGCCCGAATACATAAGCGCTTATCATGATAATAAAGGTGGATGGCTGCAAACTCACTATAGCGCTAAAGGCAATTCGGGCTACTGCGGCCAGTGCCGACATAGTTGCTATAAAAGCAATCAGCTTGGAACTGACCCTACTACGTTCGAAACTCCAGAAAAATACTAGTATAGCGGCAAACACCATCATAGTCGATAGCAAGGCCCAATTCAGATTGTATAATGGATTTTCTGGTATTAGAGTAGCCACCATGAGCAGAATAAGCATAATTAAAATCAAAACATAGCGGCTACGGAATTTGTCTATATGATTTAGCATCTTCTTTCACCCTTCAATTCAACCCTAAACTGCTCCTTAATTTCATTATACTGTATGCGCATTGAGCTCTGCTGGCTGGAGCATGGGGATCAAAAGCCGGGTATAGCAAATCTTTTCCCCCAGCTAGGCGAACCAATTCTTCATACCAGTAAGGCCCGGGGACAGGATCCGACGCTGCTTCGGAGCCGCCGGTTCTAACTAATATGGCAGCTAGCTGAGCCCCGGTAATGTTCCCGGTTGGCTGGAAGATTCCTCCCGGCATCCCGTTAACATATCCCTTTTGCACACAGGTTTGAATACTGCCCAAGGCCCAAAATCCTTGGGGCAGGTCTTTAAATCCGGTATCTGAACTGTCTTCATCAGCAGTTAAACCCATACCCTTGACTATCATAGTAGCAAATTCAGCTCGATTCACTGATTTTTCCGGCTTGAAGCTTCCATCCGGATAACCGGTTAGTATTCCGGCTTCGAGCAATTCCATTATTGCTGCATAAGCCCAATAAGAATCGGATAGATCGGTAAAAGATCTTGTCTTTTCAGCTGGGCCTGGAGTCTCAACCGGCTCCGCCTGCTGGGCCAGCTGGCATAAAGCAATCAGTGCCGTGGCCGTAGTTTGGACTGGACCTGCCGTAACCCCGGCCGTATAGTGGAAAAAACCGCTGGCATCCTGTAGTCCTAACAGGTGATCTATAACATTATAGTTATTCTGGGCCCAGAATGGAGACAGGGGCCACTGTCCTGTACTTAACAAAGCCTGTATCACCCAGGCATCTGAACTTCCATTGGATTTATCTCCATTCATATACCCGGAACTGAAACCGCCATCCTGCCCCTGACAGCTCTTAAGATAAGCCAGGCTACGGTTTATTACCTCAGACTGGTCCGGATCCTCACCCATTAGCATCAATGCCCTGATAGCTGCTGCGGTATCATCTGCATCACTGGGTATCCCTTCACACCAGCCAAAGCCCCCATCGGTATTCTGTCGCTCAACCAGCCATTGTTTGGCTTTTTCCAGCTCAGGAATGCTCTGGTCGGCTGAGTGCAGAGCCAGGATAGACCAAATATGGGAGTTGATAAAGGCCTCCTCACCCTGGCTGAGCCAGGCGAAGTGCCCATTCTCCTGTTGCAGAGATAGGATTTGCTGAACCAGATTAATACCTTGATATTCGGTCTCTTCTGACCCCGAAGTTAAAGCCAGGAGGGTACGAGCCAAATCGCAGCTGTTAATCAAATCTTCCTGGCAACTATGCAGATAATCCCAGGGAGTATTGCCGGCCGGAGCCCATTCGGGAGCATCAATTACCTCCCCGGCTTGATTTAGGGCCATAATAACCCAACAGCTTACCGATTGACTGCTGCCCTGCCCAGGCAGATAAGGAAATCCGCCATCCTCATTTTGAACCGTATGTAAGTATTGCACTGCTTTTTCTATTTCCTGGTTATATAAGCCAGGCTCCTGCTCAGTGGCCCCAACTAGTGACGGACTGCTCAAGAGCATAGAAAACATCAGTATTAAGGCTAGCTTACTTTTAATTCTCATCCCCAAAACCACTCCCTTTAGTTAAATTTATAAAACCGATGCCAATTCGGACTTAATTGGCCCTGCCAATTCCAACAGGACCCTGACTCCTCTATCCATGGTAATTACATTATCTACAATATTATTAAACAGTTTGCCTAGCTGCGGGGTATAATAGGTGGAATGCTGCAAGACCTCATATTTACTACCCCTTTCGATAATTTGGCCCTGAAACATCAGGCATATATCCTGAGCATATTCAGCGGCAAAATCCACATCATGAGTTACCATTACCACTGCTGTACCCTGTCCATTAATCTCCTGCAGTAATTCCCCCAACTCCTTCTTCAATCCGTAATCAAGTCCCCGGGTAGGTTCATCCAGGATTAAAAGCCTGGGTTTGCTGACCAAAACGGCAGCCAGGGCTACCCGTTGCCGTTCGCCAGTGCTCAAATCACGGGGATTGCCATGGCGGTAAGCTTCCAGTTTAAATCTTTTCATTATTTCCTCGGCGTAGGTTTCATCATCTAAATTAAAGTTTTTCAAAGTAAATAGTATTTCGTCCTTAACACTGGGCATAAATAAATAATCATTGGGATCCTGGGACAAATAGGCCACAGAAGCAGCAATTTCTTCAATGGCTAGATCTTTGGAATCCTGGCCGGCTAGCTTAACTTGTCCTCGACAAGGCTTCAACAAACCATTAATATGCTTAAGCAGTGTGGTCTTACCGGCCCCGTTCTCTCCCAGTAGAGCAATAAAGTCTCCTTCCCGGATGATCAGGTTCAAGTTTTTTATAACCTCCTCCTTATCCGGATAACTGAACCAGAGATTTTGGATATCAATCAGCTCTTGGCCCTTAACAGGGCCAATCACAGGCGGTGTATCCTGACCCGGCTTGCTAGCACTGTCAGAAGCAGCCATAAGGGAATTGAGCATCTGCCGGCCCTGTTTTACCGTAATGGGCAATTCCTGAAACCCTGCCCGGGCAAACAAATTGGGTAAAGGGGGCAAATAAGCCAGTGGCGCCCGAGGCATCCACATCCTGCCGCCTCTGCTTCCAGTATTAATATCAGCAGCGATCACTCCATTTTCCATAATTAAAATGCGGTCAGCCAGGTGACAGCATCTTTCCAATCTCTGTTCGATCATTACTACCGTAATGCCATTATCTTCGTTAAGCCTGCGGATAATATTCAGCAGTTCTTCAGCTGCTACTGGATCAAGCTGAGAAGTGGGTTCGTCAAGCAAGATTATTCCAGGTTGCATGGCCAGTACCCCAGCAAGGGCCACTTTCTGCTTCTGACCCCCGGATAGTTCGGCAACCCCCTTGACCAAGTCTCCTGAAAGCCCCAATGAACTGCTCATTTCCATTACCCGTCGTTTCATCAAGTTACCCGGCAAACCCAGGTTTTCCAAGCCAAAGACTATTTCTTGTTCCACATTGTTCATCACCAACTGGCTTTCCGGGTTTTGAAATACTATTCCCACTTTCTGTACCATCTCTTGCCGGCTCATTTTAACTGTATCTTCTCCATGCAGGAATACCTTGCCGTGTAGATTACCATTATAGAAAGTAGGTGCCAACCCGGATACGACCCGTAACAGAGTGGATTTTCCACTGCCGGAATCTCCTATTACGATCAGCAACTGGCCCTCTGGGATCTCTAGGTTGATGCGGTTTAAAGCCGGCTTAATAGTTTCTGGATAGTAATAGCTCAAATCCTGAATTTTTATAGCGGCCATTTCTTACCCCCCCAGTTTAAAATAGCAGGCAGCAAGAGGATCATGGCAATAAAAGAAGCCAGAATCCAATCCAACCCGCTTATTTCCTCCAAGATTGGATAATAGCGGTAGGCCGACCATCCTTTTATGGCCGAGCATATCCCTAAGAACAGGGCCATTATACTTAAGGCAATTATTAAATAATCACGAGGACGCCATAAGTCCCGATCATAAGTGCTGCGGGGACCGCTTCCATACCCCCTGGCCTGCATGGACTCAGCCAGCTGCAGCGACCTTTCCAGGGAAGACAACAAGATGATGCTTATAATGGGAAGAGTTTTTTTAGCTCGCTGCCAAAGGCTGCCAGTACTCAGCTTGACACCGCGGCAACGTTGAATTTCACTGATCCTTTGAAAATCCTTTATCATCAGGGGAAACAAACGCAGGGACAGAGTGATGGCCAGGACGGATTTTCCACCTAGTCGGCCCCCCAAGTGCAAGGCTTTATCTGGATTGACGGTATAAGTATAGAGACAAAATACACTTATAATGACCAGCAAACGCAGGCTCATACCCAAACCGTAAGCAATTGCTTCCAAGCTGATTTCCAGAGCTCCGATCAAGGGGATATCAACTCCCCGATAAATGATAGTGGTTCCGGCCCGAGCAAAGAGAACATTAATGAGTACTATCATGAGTACCATGATCAGGCTGAATTTGATATAGCTCTGGCCTTCCTTCAGATTGCCGGCTGCTCCCAGAACCACCCACACCGATATTAATAGTCCCAGCAAATAAGCCGGATGGGAAAAGATTAGAGCCAAGACAAACACTACCCCCACAAATATTATAGAGGTCAATGGATGTAGTTTATAAATCAGGTTATCTTTAAATTGATAGGTCAGCATATTTTTATCCCATCTCCCATTATTTTACCGGTAAAGGTATTATTTCTTCTCCGCTAATTGCCAGGCTATACTTGCCAGCCAGTGCCCCGGGACCCTTAATTAGCAATTCCAGAGCCTGCTGAAATCCTGAGCTATCAGTGCCGGAAACCAGCCACAAGGGGCAGGAATCACCCAGACCGCTACCAG
>JAAYJK010000080.1 GCA_012522955.1 Syntrophomonadaceae bacterium | reverse complement strand
TCCAACCTGCGTATTATCAAAGCTGCTATGAGGTGGATGAAAATACCAGAAGAAAGAACTCTGGTCACGGTTGACCAGTACGGCAATATGTCGGCCGCCTGTTTGCCGGTGGGATTATCCCTGGCGGCTCAGGAAGGAAGATTAAAGGCTGGAGACTTAGTGTTAATGGTGGCCTTTGGAGCTGGATTAACTTATGGCGGAGTATTATTGCGTTGGGGGAGTGAAAAGTAATATGTTCAGGACTCGAGTGTGTGATATCTTGGATATTGAGTACCCTATACTGCAGGGGGCCATGGCCTGGATTGCAGGTGGGAAGTTGGCGGCGGCCGTATCCCAGGCTGGAGGTCTGGGGGTTATTGGTACCGGTAATGCGGATGCAGGCTGGCTAAAGCAAGAGATAGACATTGCTCGCAAGATAACCGACCGGGTATTTGCGGTTAATCTAATGTTAGCTTCTCCGCATGTACAGGAGGTAGCAGAGCTGATAGTACAAGAAAAGATTTCGGTAGTAACTACTGGAGGAGGAAATCCCGGGATTTATATGGAAAAATTCAAAAGTGAAAATGTCAAGGTAGTGCCGGTGGTAGCTTCTCTGGCCCTGGCCCGCAGGTTAGCCAGGTTGGGAGCAGATGCCATGATTGTTGAAGGAATGGAATCTGGAGGACATGTGGGGGAAATGAGCACCATGTGCCTGGTACCCATGGTAGCAGATGCCATTGATATACCGGTAATTGCTGCCGGGGGTATTGCCGATGGCCGAGGTTTAATGGCCGCCCTGGCTCTGGGTGCCGAAGGAGTTCAGGTAGGCACTCGGTTTGTTTGTGCTGAAGAATGTGGCGTGCATCCAGCCTACCAGGAAAAAATAATCAAAGCCAGAGACCGGGCCACAGTAGTATGCGGAATCAGTACCGGGCATCCCGTACGGGCTATACATAACAAGTTTACCCGCCAATACCTGTTGGCTGAAGCCCAGGGCTTGAGCCAGGGGGATCTGGAGCAGCTGGGCCGGGGCAAATATCCGGCGGCGGCTGTAGAAGGGGATGTGGAATTTGGCTCGGTACTGGCCGGACAGATTTCCGGTTTGGTTGGAAACATTCAAAAGGCTGAAGAAATAGTGATGGATATTATACAAGGAGCAGCCAGGATAAAAGAGCAATGGAGGGGTTTTTAGATGCCAACCATAGCATTTGTATTTCCCGGTCAGGGAGCTCAGCAGGTGGGTATGGGAAAAGACTTATATGACAATTTTCCGGAAGCAGCCCGTATTTTCCAATTAGCTGATGCCTGGGCTGGATATGAGCTGAGTTCCTTGTGTTTTGAAGGGCCGGCCGAAACCCTGAACCAGACTGTTTATGCTCAGCCAGCACTGCTGGTGGCGGGATTGGCAGCCTATGAAGCAATCAAGCAGATGGGAGTTGTACCCACAGTGATGGCAGGTTTGAGTTTGGGAGAATATACGGCCCTGACTGCTGCCGGAGCCATTTCCCTGGAGCAAGTGCTGCCCTTGATAGGGAAAAGGGCTGCTCTGATGCAGGAGGCGGTGCCTCTTGGGCAGGGAGCTATGGCCGCCGTGTTTGGCTTAACTTCTGAGAAGATAAAAGATCTATGTGAAAAGGAAACAGGACTAGTAGATATTGCCAACTACAACTGTCCGGGTCAGATAGTTATAAGCGGTTCCACCCAGGCGGTAGAAAATGTGTCTGGACAGCTTCGGGAAGCAGGAGCTCGGGTAATCCCTTTGACCGTCAGCGTGCCAGCCCATAGTCCACTCTTGTATAATGCAGCCCTCAAGCTCAGGCCATGGCTAGAGCGGATAGAGTGGAAACCACCCCGGGTGCCTGTAGTAAGCAATGTTAATGCTCGGGAGAACCGGGCCCAAGACCTGTCTGAAATTTTGCAACAGCAGGTTTACTCTCCGGTACGATGGGAACAAAGTGTAAGGTACATGATGGAGAAAGCGGATTATTTTATTGAATTAGGTCCAGGGTCTACCCTATCTGGATTAATTAAGAAGATAGACAAAAACCGGGTGCTGGGGCCGGTTAGTGATCTTAAAACTCTGGAAAAAACCATGGAGAAGGTGAAGTCGTTATGAAAGCAAGAGTAGCCGTTATAAGCGGATCCTCCCGGGGAATTGGCAAGGCCATAGCCATTGAACTGGCCCGGGAAGGTTATCAGGTAGTTGTAAACTACCATAAGGCCAAGCAAGGGGCCGAAGAAGTGCTGAATCAAATCCAGGCTGAGGGCGGCACTGGTATCATAGTTGGGGCTGATGTAAGTAGTTCAGCGGGAGCTCAGCAGCTTATAGATGCCGCCACTAATAGCTTTGGGCAGATCGACGTCCTGGTGAATAATGCCGGGATAAATAAAGATCAGTTAATGTTGAAGATTGGTGATAAAGAATGGCAGCAAATAATTGACAGTAATCTGGGATCAGCCTTCTACTGCAGCCGAGGGGCTTTGAAGAATATGGTTCGTAAACGCTATGGGAGAATAATAAGTATTTCTTCGATAGTAGGCCTGGAAGGCAATGCCGGTCAGGCCCATTATGCAGCCGCCAAATCCGGGTTGTTGGGCTTTACCTGTTCTTTAGCCAAGGAGTATGGACGTCGAGGTATTACTGCTAATTTAGTGGCCCCCGGCTACATACAAACGGACATGACGGCAGCTTTGAATGAGGTTCAAAGGGCTCATATAGCTGAAGGGATTGCCCTGGGCAGGCTGGGGACTCCTGATGATGTAGCTGGAGTGGTAGCATTTCTGGCTTCTCCCCGGGCTGATTATATTAACGGGGCAGTGATCCGAGTAGATGGAGGGCTTAGCTCCATGTAATATACTAGGCCCGGTTGTTTGGAGCCGGGCAAGCCAAAAATGTAAAATTAAGGAGGAATTTATCTATGTTGGTATTTGAGGAACTGAAAAAGATTATTGCTGAAATTAAGGACATTCCAGAGGCAGATATCAAACCCGAGTCCAGTTTTGCTGAAGATTTGGAAGCGGATTCCCTGGATATCGTGGAGATGCTGATGCTCCTGGAAGAAAAATTTAATATTCAGATTCCGGAAGAAGATTCCGAGAAAATGAAGAAGGTTGAAGATGTAGTTAAATATGTAGAAGCCAGATTGTAAACAGGAATAAATATGTGGTGTAACAGGAGGACCGTCCTTGTTACACAAATAATAAGGCAGAGGTGATAAAGTTGCGCCAACGCAGAGTAGTGATAACCGGTATGGGGATTGTCTCCCCTATTGGTTTGAACAAAGAAGAATTTTGGAACAGTCTCTTGACCGGGCGTAGTGGGGTAGGGGAGATTGACCGTTTTCCAACTGAGGGTTTCCCTACTAAAATTGCGGCCCAGTTAAAAGATTTTCAGGTGGTAGATTATATTTCTCGTAAAGATGCCCGGCGCATGGATTTGTTTGTCCAATATGCCTGCGCGGCAGCCCGTATAGCAGTAGAAGATGCTGCTTTGACCATTAATGATAATAATCGTACTCGTACCGGAGTCTGGGTAGCCTCCGGTATTGGAGGGATCGGGACCTTGGAAAGCCAGCATCATACATTCATCAAGAAAGGGGTAGCTGGAATCAGCCCTTTTTTCATTCCCATGATGATTCCTAATATGGCCGCCGGCCAGGTTTCAATTATGCTAGGTGCCATGGGACCCAACGGCTGTACGGTTACCGCCTGTGCATCAGGCAGCCATTCTATTGGCGAGGCTTTCCAGACTATACGAAATAATAAGGCTGATGTGATGGTTGCCGGCGGTGCTGAGGCCTCAATCACTCCCTTGGGAATAGGAGGATTTTGTGCCATGAAAGCCCTCTCAACCGCCAATGACGATCCACCCCGGGCCTGCAAACCCTTTGACAGCAAAAGGGATGGATTTGTTATGGGAGAAGGTGCGGGTATTCTGATTCTGGAGGAAATGGAGCACGCGTTAAAACGTGGGGCCACAATCCATGCTGAGTTGATAGGCTATGGCAGCAGCGCAGATGCCTGCCATATGGTGCAGCCTGATCCTGATGGAAAAGGAGCAGCTTTGGCTTTCAGAAACGCCTTGGCTCAAGCGGGATTGCAGCCCCAGGAGATTGATTATATGAATGCTCATGGAACCGGAACCAGTCTCAATGATCAGATCGAAACAGCAGTGGTGAAAGAAGTATTTGCTTCCCATAGTAGGAATTTGCTGATCAGTTCAACCAAAGGGGCTCATGGACATATGCTGGGAGCGGCCGGGGCAGTGGAGCTGATTGCTACTGTAATGGCTCTTATCCATAATATCGTACCTCCTACTATCAATCTAAATGATCCAGATCCTCTTTGCGATTTGGACTATGTGCCAAATCAGCCCAGGCAGCAAGAGCTTAGGGTAGCCATATCCGATTCCCTAGGCTTCGGAGGCCATAATGCAGCCCTGATAGTGAGAAAACTTGATTAGGAGCTATATATGAACATTCAGGAAATAATGAAAATATTGCCTCATCGCTATCCTTTTCTACTGGTAGATCGTATTGATGAGTTAATACCAGGGAAAATGGCCATAGGCAGCAAAAATGTGAGCATCAACGAGCCCTATTTTGTCG
>JAAYJK010000079.1 GCA_012522955.1 Syntrophomonadaceae bacterium | reverse complement strand
GTCATAGGAGGTGGTATTCTTATCGAAGCTCACTCCCACCCCGGATGCAGCTAGAATCTGCAGATCGGCATTCATAGAACCACCTCAGTGTTGTTCATCATCATGGATATTTCAGCATTGCTTAGTTGGTGGTGGTGTCCCAAACATCAGAACTGCCGTTGTCGGACAAATACACAAAAATAGCGCCATCATCTGCTATCAGTGGGTTGGCATAAGGATAAGCATTGGATTGCAGGGTGCTGGGGGCCAGATTGTTTTCATCCAGAGCCATGGGACCGAAGTTCCCACCTGAGCTTCCCCAGACCCGGGCATAATCATTCAGATAATCCCGACTTTCCAGTACCGGCGCCTGGGAAATAACTATCATATCCTGTCCGGTGGCTGCCGCATAAAACTGGGTAGCCAGACCCAGATTTTGGGGAGTTAATATATCACCAGTGGTCTCTTCCCAATACTGCTCAATTTTATCCCAGTTGCGGTAGGTCCATTCTTTGGAGAATCTGGCCGAGGCCAATGTTTTTTTATAAGAAATGAACAGTATTTTAGCTACAAATTTTATTCCTACCTGCCCCTGCAGGTCAAGTTTTGAACCGTTTAAGGCCTTTTCCGTTTGGTTGTAAAGGGCCTCTTGATTGGCGATTGCGGTATCCAAATAGTTGCGATTTAGGAACTTATTTTCGCTTTCCATCTCTAGTTGCCCAAATACCCCTATCTTCAACGCAATAATGGTATAATCAATGCCCAGACCGCCAAAGGCATAGATATAGGCCTTTATTCTAAGATTGGTCAGATAGTCGGTGACACTTTCATAATCGGATTGCCAATGGTAATCAATGCCTCCAACCGAAACCGGTTCATACAGCATGTGAGCGTCAAATTCCAAACGCACCGCAGCACCCAGCGCGATTTCATAGGTCACAGGAACATAACCTAAGAACTGCGTGCCGGACTTACTGTATTCATAACCGATCCCAGCTCTGATCCCGCCGCCAATGGGCTGTATTTCCCAATTCTCGGTTTCGAAATTGAAATAGATAAATCCAGAGCACTTTGAGCAAATTTATCCTTGGCCTCCAAAGTACTGCCGGCTTTTATGTTTTTCTGCAGCTCCCCTTGAAACTTGTTGTTTATTTCCTGGCTGGCTTGTACATTTTCCACATCCAGCATATTGCGTATGGAGTAAGGAGCCAAACTGGAATTATACAGAGTACCGTCATCATTATAAAGCTTGACGGTGACCTTACCCCGACCCTTTTTGTCCATCCAAATATTGCTTTCATCAATCAGCAGTTGGTGCTCGGTCACCAGCATGGTGGCAAAAGGATACTGGAAAGTCTTGTAGTTTTGCCCAGCCGGCACGATGCCGGTTTCGTTTAAAAGGGAGATGGCTGCATTGGTCTCACTAAGGGGGCGGCCCCACCAAAGAGCCTGGGTATCAATCCTGACCTGTGGAGTTTGGGCATTAAGACCAATGTTTCCGGTGGAATTTTTAATATTGTCCAATCGCCCGCTGTTCTTGAAGCGGTTTAGATATTGGGCCGAGAAAAAGGGCTGGTTTAGCTCCTCACTTGGAACCAGATTTACCAAGCTTTCACCAAAGCGCAGCACGTCAGCCCCGGACAGGTTGCCGGAAAACTTAATGATTTGCGGCTGGTATTCATCATTGCCGAAGTGAAACTCGAAGATATAGTCAATTTTATCGGTGGCATTCACGCTGGCAGGGCTGGTTTCGCCGGCTTCCGCTGACCAAAAGCGGGTAATATCAAAAGCTTGCCGATAAAAACCCTCTACCGGAGTAATGGTATTGGTAGTGCCAGCATTATCTGAAATCTCAGTAGTTTTCCACTCAATCTGGTCCGTCACTAAACCATAGGAATAGTCCCCATAGTTGATGGACAGATTATTGGTCAAAGAGATGTTTCTTTCCATGGCAATAATGTCGGCACTGCTCAGGTCCTTAATGCGTCCTTCATTATCCATGGTCAGGGTTGGTACCTCTTGTTTATCCACCCAGATTTTCATGGCTTGGGCATCATAAACATGCAGCACAAAAGAATCATAGCTGTAGGCTTCGTCACCCGTGTTTTTGATTTTGGCAGTGACCGTATACACATCCTTTAATTTGCCCTTGACATCAGCAAAATCAATGGTATAGCTGACACTGGTCGTTTGACTGCTGCTAAGCAAATCCTGGTTTTTGGACACCGCAAATCAAATCTTATGAAGTGAAATAATTACCTTCATTTAGCTGTTGTCATGCATCATCCCCCTTCGAAAGATCCCGAAACCCCATCAGGAATCCGGGAATACGGTTCCACGGCTTTTGCAAGGTCTGGTTATAGAGGGCTACCGACTGGCGGTAGATATCACGGCTACGTTCAAGAATGCACTGGGCATCCATCTCCTCTGGACCATCCCTGGCCTTCATGTGCTTTTTTCGTGATACAGCCAGCTGACTCCGGGCGCTGTTCACGGTATCTTTTCTCCCTCTCAGCTCCCGGCGCACCACCCAAAACCACAGCAGTAAAAATGCCGCTGTGCTGATAGTGGAAGTCACCCAGGCAATCATGGTATTCAAGCACGATTCCTCCTTTCCACCCTTTTGGCTTACGCCTGTGCAAGTGCAGTATAACCAGAAGCTTTTTCCACACCATAATAATAGTAAAAATTTCCTTGAAAAAGTTTGCCCTGGCCTGAAATGTATAAGATTTTGCCCTGAAATGCTGACCAGATAGTATGAGCTTTCCTTTGTCTTATTTGTTAACTTTTGCTATTCCTTTTGTTATACTGAAAAAAGGTGAATATATGCTAGGATATGCCATAAAAACTTCAAATGGTATCCATCATGTAATACTTAAAGTAATTGACGGTCGGGATATATTTATAGAAGTACCGGAGCGAGTATCAGACAACTGGCTCGCGTATTAGGCGTAGGGAAAAACATTATAGAGAAATCCGTAAAATAAGACAGACAAAAGGTCCCCTTGTCTTACGCGGGAGGTTAGATGATTTGAAAATAGCAATTTGTGATGATAATTCCCAGGAGCTGGCCCGAATATCCTCTTTGATAGCTACATACCAACAGGAAAAGAAAGCTGGATTTACATACAAGGCCTTTCACAGTGCCACAGAACTTCTCTCTACCATGAACAGTGGAGATTATGACATTTTACTTTTGGATATACTGATGCCTGGTATGACCGGGATGCAGGCGGCTCATGAGATTCGAGCCTTTGATGCGGGAGTGAAAATTGTCTTTCTCTCCTCCTCACCGGAGTTTGCATTGGAAAGCTATACCGTCAAGGCCTATGACTATATTCTCAAACCGACCTCTAAGGACAAGCTTTTTCCTGTGCTGGATGGACTTATAGCCCAGGAGCAAAAACCACTGGAGGGTCTGGCCGTAAAAACCCACGCCGGTATGGCCCGAATTTTGTTCTCTAATCTGGCCTTTGTAGAGGTAATAAATAAACGGCTGTATTTTCATCTGGCCAACGGCAGGGTGCGTGAGGTGTCTTCTTCCCTGTCAGCTTTTGAGAAGCAGTTGCTGGTTCGATCGGAGTTTATCAAGGTACATCGCTCTTATATTGTAAACCTGTGGCAGGTGGCTGAGCTAGGCTCAAAGGAGCTTGTCACCCACGCCGGAAAAACCATACCCATTTCCCGCCTGCTCTATAGCAAGGTGCGTGAGGCATACCTGGAGCATCTGTTTGTGGAAAAAGGGATACAGTAAACACCACCTCATTAAGTCATGTCACCCATATACCATTGGTAATCTTATTGGTCCTATCCTTTGCGGCCCGGGACAGAATATTTACCCTCAAAAATGTGCTGCCCCTGGCGCAACAGCAAAACAGGGGCATGCCAGTCTGATGCCCCCCTGTCTTATGGAAGAACTCGGTACCAGTTGGTCCATTCCTTGCTCCAGCCTAATGCCTCCCATTTAGTGGGCCCATATTCACCCCGGGCATGGATATGCCAGTGGCCAAAATACCACTGAGCTGGCTGGTATCTATACAAAACCCGGGATAACAATTGGCGTGAGGGATCTACTTCGTTGGACTTAAGGCGACAAAAGGTTTCCATGGAAAATTCCAAGGGACAGGTATGAGAAACCACTATATCGATATTCCCCTCCGGCAATGAGGACAAATCCTGTTCACAGAGGATTTCTTCCGGGAACCAGTCCCAACCTTCATAGCGCCGAAACCTATCTATAGATTGAGCTCCGCCAATGAACAGCACCCGACGACCATCATCCAATTCCAGTACAGAACCCCGGGGCATATAGTAAATATTGGGGCTAACCTGCACCGGTTGTACCTTGGTCCCAGCTAATGCAAGAAGGCGGTCAAGATCATCATTATTACCATCACAGAAATAAATTCTGGTATGATCGCTGCTGATTATGGACAGATCTTGATCTTCCATTCGAGGCCAGTATCCGAAATCTCCCACCTGCAGTATTATATCCGGCTGTTCCTGCTCTATCAGGCAATTAAGCCTATGAAACTCGCCATGCAGATCGCCTAGTATAATGATTTTCACCACCAGCTACCCCTTTCTGATCCATGAAATTTTGCGGCTATAACCGGCGGGCGGTCACAGACCGCCCCTACGTATCCTGAATGTGATCCATATTAATGGTGCGAGTCTGTAGGGGCGACCTGTGGTCGCCCGCAATGATTACCAATTTTTCGGCGGATAAACCATTTTCGTGTGAACTTAATTGAACTCTAACCGATAATCAGATTTCCCCCTTTATCCTTCGCCACTTCCAACAAAAGCTGACTGGCATCTTCTACCTTGCTTTTATCACCCACCAAATAGGCTGGAATATGCCTCACTCCCATGGCTCTCAGAATTTCTTCATAACGTTCCAGGGTAATCTGCTGATATTCATTGTTTTCCTCCCGGGCCAGTTCATTCCGGGAAATGCCCAGTATAGAAGCCAGCTCAGTCTGAGACATGCCTAAAAAAATCCTTAACCCAATTAATTGCAGGTTCAGGGGGAGTCCTCGCAATGCCTCGACATCTCTTTTTTTCAACCGTCGATACAGCTCTATATCTCCCTGACTTCGATTTAAGACCCTGGCAGTAGGTCCGCTCAGGCATTGTATTTCGTCTTCAAGATAACCACGGGCCTTCATTTCTTGCACCTGTTTTTGCATCTTCTGGTGATTTTCCTTACATTTAGCCCGGGTGCACCTGTATTCTTGGTCGGTTTTAATCATGAAGGCACCTCCTGTATCTTTATTATTCCTTTGCTTCGACGGGAATGTTTATCTGTTCGAAAAAACTCTATTTTAGGGTCGATTAACTCCTGACATACCGCATAAGCTGGTGTATGTTCCAAGTATACCGGAAACATCTCTATATGATGATGAAATGCCATTGGATATCCTACCTTGCCATCTTCATGCAGTTGGGTTTCAAAGCGCCAGAACTCTGGGTCCAAATCTTTCAGCGCCTGCTCCGCTCCTGATCTCCATGTTTTTCTTGGAACCACAAAATATACGTCCATATCATTAGGGTGAAATTTGTCGGTGGCATAAGAACCATCTATATATACTTCATTAATTCCTACTTTAAGCAATTGCTGATAACGCTTCTTAAACTCCTGCAGCAGTTGTAAGCGCCAGGGAGTATCCCAGGTCTGATCATTACCCGGACCTTCAGACATCATTTTCTCCAGATCGGCCAGGCTGATCTCATGATCACCAGGCGGCAACAAGCCATTCTTCATGAACTTCAACATCATATGGCCTCCTCTTCTATCACCGGGACTGAGACATCACTAAGCCCACCAGTAGTGCCAACTACGACAGCCAAAGCTCTGCCATGTACCATCGGCCTATAACTACTGGAAACAATAACCCACAATTACCGTACTGATAAAATTATATCAATTATCTCACCTTCCGCCTATCCGCAGCAAGGGGGCATGCCGGCTGGATTTCTTCTTGGTGCCGGTAACGATCTGTACCTGAAATCCTTTACGGCTTTGACGTACAGTAGCAGCCATAAAAGTGAAAAAGACCAAAGACCATACCAGGGATGTGAAAACAATACCCAATAGTATTCTAAAGAATGGGGTCCACAAAAACGGTCTGCTCAATAGATAAACACCATATACTATCAATTCCGGGAAACTCCAGCTAAAAGAGACGGGAGGGATGTCACCCAGAACCGCCATCAGCTCTGTTGGCGGAAAGATATAGACTAATCCTAAGGATAGAAACAGCATAAATAAGAAATTCATTAGATACATTATCATTGATGCTCCCGGGGAAATTCGCTGCTGGGGATTGTCCGGATTAAAGCGGCAGTTGTTTATAGAGTAAAAAAGTCCAATGGCACTAGCTCCTAAGGTCAATAATACAGCACCTACAGCTAGGGCTAAAGTCATAATGACCGAGAAATCCAGGGCTATTGCAGTTCCCACCAGTAATGCCTCCATTAACAAAAGGGTAGGTAGGACTGCTGCCAGCAACTTACCCCAAACAACAGGCCAACCGGCTAAGGGAACACTGTTTAAAACCCATTCTGATTCTCCTTCCCGGCCAAAGGACTGGAGAGCCAAATTGCCGCTAAACATAGCACTGTAAATAACTAATATCATTATCGAAGAACTCTTGGTAGTTTCTGATGGTACAAGCATAAACTGGCCTGCGAAAAAAACCATAATTATTAGAGGAGCCAGGTAGCCAAACCACTCCCGGGTATCACGTCCTAAATACAGTAAATCCTTTTTGGCAACAGCCCATATACCCGTTCGGAGAGGAGCCTGTCCTGTTGCTTCACCTTTAACGCTAAGGAAAGAGGTAATGTCCTGTTGGAAGGGGAAGACAGCTTGATCTGGAGTGCTTCTTTTTTTTCGTTTTCGTGCTTCTCCCTGGCTTAGATTAATCCATCCTCGGCGGAAACCCCGTTCCACCAATAAAAAGCTGGACCAAAAGAAAGCTGCTCCTACTGCCAGCAAAAGCCCGCTCCATCCCAAGCCAGCCCAAAAATTCCCTGCTACCCCTTGGGCCAGGGCTGAAGACCCCCACCCCCAGGGAAAGAAATCCATAAGTCTCAATAACTCCTCTTGTCCGGTCAGCCAACTACCAATATCAAGGCTTTCACCTCTGGCCATCATTAAATTAGGCAGTTGGAAAATCAAAGCAATCATAATTGCGGCTAACGCTCCAATAAATCCCACCGCTTCCCTGCTGCGATGGGGAGGCACTATCCTCATTACCAGCATATTTAATAGTTCTGCCAGCGCCGTCCCCATGGTCCAAAGACCTAATACTACAATAAGCAGCAGAAAATAAAAAACAGCATCAGCTTGAAAAAGCAGCCCATAAAACAAGCCCGGCAAAAAAACGAACAAGGCTATGGTCAGTAAATTACTGCTGGCAACTACGGCAGATTTTACCGCGAAAACTGCCCGCAAAGAAACCGGGGCCATGAATAACAACTCCAGATCATCAGACATATATAGAGTGGCAAAGGCGGCGGTAACCCCGAAAAACACTTGAGTAACTAATCCCATCATTAACAGCAAGGATAAAAACTCTTGGCCGCTTTGAGGTGGCATAGTTTGTAAAGCACCATAGGCAATAAAACCCAAGTAACTTAGCAAGGCTAAGATAGCTGCCCCGAAAAAAACAATACTAATCCATACAGTGATGGGCCAGTGCCTCATTTTTTTATAGCTTAAGCGAAGCTGGTTTTTTAACAGCAGGGTAAAATCCTGCCAAGCCGATCGGGCTGCAGGTTCCTGAGTAAGCGGAGGTGGCAATGCCATTTTCATCAGCATTCCCCCTCCAGACCTTTAATCAAGTCAGCGGTCTCATTTCCACCAGTAAGCTCCAGAAAAATATCTTCCAGGCTTTCCCCTTCATTCCCCACTTTCCGGCGCAACTCTTCCGGGCTGCCCTCGGCAATAAGCTGGCCATTTTTAAGAATACCAACCCGGTGACACATTCTTTCAGCTATTTCCAATATATGAGTAGACAAGAAGATGGCCGCTCCCATCTGGGCCATTTTTTGCAGTACATCTTTTAATAAACGAGCACTGGCAGGATCAAGGCCAACAGTAGGTTCATCAAGGAGAATGACCTGGGGTTGGTGAATCAAGGCTGATGCCAAGACCACCTTTTGCCTCATACCATGAGAATATCCCTCCAATAATTCATCTGCCCGCGCTTCCAATCCAAACAAGCCTAAAAGCTGTTTAGCCCTTTCCCTTGAAACATCTTGAGGTATGCGGTAGAGGTCTGATATCAAAAGCAAAAATTCTCGGGCGGTCAGCTTGCCATACATCTTCGGTTGGTCCGGAACATAAGCCATCAAGGCCTTGGCCTTGGCAGAATCTTTGTTTATATCATACCCACAGATATAAGCTTCCCCATGGCTAGGTTCCAGAAGACCCGTAAGCATTTTAATGGTAGTAGTCTTGCCAGCGCCATTGGGTCCTAAAAAACCATATATCTCACCGCCTCTTACCTGCAGATTAAGTCCATCAACCACTGCCGTCGAACCAAAGTTTTTCGTCAACTGACTGGTCTTTATTAAAACCTTATTCACCTATACATCCCCTTTAATTAGACTCACCAATATTACAGTTCTATATCTAGACCATAGTTCTTTTTGGTAAATGCTGAACTGGGGCTAAGCAGATCGATAGCAGCACATTTATTGCAGGCAACGTTATCAAAGAAGAAATTATGCCTAAGTATATACATAAACATTCCCCTTGTCTGTCCTGTTCTTGTATGTTATTTATGCATTGTTCAATGGCACTAATTATGTTTTTTGCTGCCTTATTAAAATCTAAATTGAGATTTCCGAAATCCGAATGACCTTCAGCCAGCTCTTGGTCTTCTAAACTATAGGCAACCGCCTCCGTTTTGGTTGCGCCGCCATCCACACCAATTATATATTGCACAATTCAAATATCCTTTCTATTGTTCTTACAGCAGTTTGGCAGCATTCTTTTCAATGACCATAGTGGCATTAGGATGAAGCTGTATAATTGAAGCCGGTACTTCAGGGCATATTTTGCCTTTTATAGTTTTATATATTGCATCAGCCTTGCTTTCCCCATTTGCCAGCAATACCAGCATCCTTGATTGCATTATAGTCTTTATGCCCATACTTATAGCCGATGTGGGAACTTTATCCTTGGAGCTGAAAAATCTTGAATTAGCTTCAATCGTCATTTCGTCCAGCTTAACCAGATGAGTTTCTGCTTCGAAATTGACATCCGGCTCATTAAACCCTATATGTCCGTTAGCTCCTATGCCTAAAACCTGCATATCAATGCCGCCCTTATTTTTAATCTGCTCTTCGTAATTCCTGCATTCCTCATCGATCTCCGTAGCGGTACCATTGGGAATATAGGTATTTTCTTTTTTTACATTTATGTGTTTAAAGAAATTGTGATGCATATAATAGTAATAACTTTGGGGATTTTCTCGGCTCAGGGAATAATATTCATCTAGATTAAAAATAGTAACCTCTGAAAAATCAACTTCTTTATTTTCATACATTTTTATAAGTTCCTGGTACATACCCATCGGGGTATCGCCTGTTGCCAGGCCTAAGACACAGTCAGGCTTTAAAACAATCTGGCTTCTTACTATATCTGCTGCTTTTCTACTCATTTCTTCATAATTATCTGCCAGTATAATTCGCATTGAAATCACTCCTGTTTAACTTCGTAAATTGTTTTACCTCTTTATCCTGAGCTCCTTGGTAAATCCTGGTGAAACATATTTCTCATTAGCATTAATTATTTTCATTTCCTGAGTCGAGGGCATGTTTTTAAAAATTTCTTCGTCTAAAATATCAACTATTTTACCATTAAAAATTAGTACCTTACCTATTAGAACTTCATTTTCTAAGATAATTCTGCCGCCTTTAATACAAGTACTGTTTTTAACCATTATTTATCATCAACCTTTGTTGGTTTAATTCACTTGAATTCTTATATCATTATTGCATACTGAGTTATGTTTAACATACCCAAGTCATTTTTTCTCGATCAGCTTATTGACAAACGGGAAAAGTATCTATAAAATTCAGAATAGCAAACTGATGAGTCAGAGTAGTAAGCTTGTAACTGAACTTACAGAGAGTTGCAGATATTGAGATTGCAGCAGTAATAGACAAGTGGAATGGACTGACGAGGGTGGTCGCAAAATGCAAACAGAGTAGCGACCAACGGGATCTCCGCCTGTTATCAAGGGAGCATGCATGTTAGTGCGTGGAACGAGTGGGTCATTGACCAATTTGGGTGGTACCGCATGAGATAATACTCATGTCCCTTTAGCATAGGGGCGTGAGTTTTTTTTATTGTTATTGGCTAAAACTATATCAAATTCCGGTCGATGTTTCATAAATATAAGTTATTGAAAGGGGTAAAATCATGGCAAAAGTACCGTATAAGACATATCTCACCGAAGAGGAAATGCCCAAACAATGGTATAATGTCCGGGCTGATATGAAAGAACAACATGACCCTATGTTAAACCCGGGAACCCTTCAACCGCTGAAAACTGAGGATTTGTATCCGATTTTCTGTGAAGAATTGTGCAAGCAGGAAATGGATACTACCACCAGATATTTTGATATTCCTGAGGAGGTATTGGACTATTACAGAACCTTTCGGCCGTCTCCTTTGATTCGTGCCTATCATCTGGAAAAAGCCCTGGATACACCGGCCAAAATCTACTTCAAATTTGAAGGTAATAATACATCCGGAAGCCACAAACTCAATGCTGCTGCGGCTATGGCATATTATGCAAAAGAGCAGGGTCTGAGCTCCCTGACCACAGAAACAGGTGCTGGACAATGGGGTACTGCTCTGGCCATGGCCTGTAGCCATTTTGGCCTTGACTTGACCGTGTTTATGGTCAAGGTATCTTTCAATCAGAAACCCTTCCGTAAAGCGGTCATGGAAACTTTTGGTTCAAAGATCATCCCCAGTCCTTCCGATACCACCGAAGTTGGCCGCGCTATTCTGGCCAAGGATCCCAATACGGGAGGAAGTTTAGGCTGTGCAATCTCAGAGGCCATTGAGCTTTCTATGAAAGATGGTAAATGCCGCTACGCACTTGGCTCGGTGCTGAATCAAGTGCTGCTCAGTCAGTCTATTATTGGCCTTGAAAGCAAGCTTGCTATGGAAAAAATTGATGAATACCCGGATATGGTTATAGGCTGCGCCGGTGGCGGATCTAACCTGGGCGGACTGATGGCGCCGTTTATGCAAGATAAACTGACCGGCAAGGCCAATCCCCGCATTATCGCAGTTGAACCGGCTTCATGCCCGTCATTAACCCGGGGTAAATACGCTTATGATTTTTGCGATACAGGAAGAATTACTCCCCTGGCCAAGATGTACACCCTGGGCAGTGATTTCATTCCCTCTGCCAATCATGCTGGCGGTCTGCGTTATCACGGCATGTCTCCTATCCTGGCCAAGCTTTATCATGATGGGTACATGGAAGCCATCTCAGTAGAGCAAAATAAAGTATTTGAATCAGCGGTTATGTTTGCTAAAAAAGAACAGATCCTTCCGGCCCCTGAATCCGCTCATGCCATATATGGTGCAATTCAGGAGGCACTAAAGTGCAAGGAATCCGGAGAAGCCAAGACCATTTTATTTGGTCTTACCGGCACAGGTTACTTTGATATGAACGCCTATATGCAGTACCTTGAGGGAACCATGACAGACTATGTCCCCTCAGAGGCTGATTTACAGCAGGGCTTCGATGGACTGCCCAATGTTAACTAAGCCCGATCTCTCAGATCTGAATTTAATAAACTAAAAATCACAGGGGACAGCTTCCTTCATGCTCAAGATCAGGACCTGTCCCCATGTCTTATTTTTGATTTGGATCTACAGGCCCAAAGGCCAACAGACCAACTGCCACCGTTTTCCCCAGCTTCTTGGCTAAGGCTTTGGACTTGTCAGTATTAGGGTAAGTCAAGGACATAAGACTATTTGCATTCATTAACAATTCAAAACTCAAGATCCAGCCGTGGAGTCTCTTCCACGGCATTATATTTGTTGGCGCAACCTTGCTGGGCCGGACTTTCAGGCAAAGGATACAAGACTTTACAGCCAAGTAAAGTTTTCCTCCCTTGCTTTTTATTGAAAAGCTAGGACTCGACTCCCAAGTTATTCCAAAAAATCACATATATGATATAATACTAGTAAAAAAGAGAGGGGTAGGGATATGAAAACCAGACTGCAACCTGTTTTTATACTTCTGCTCACTTTGGCTTTGTTGTTTTCCGGGGTTGGTCCTCTGCCAAGCACCTGGGCTGCAAGCAATGAAAAGCCGGAAGAGCTGGAAGTTACCTGGCAAATCAAGGCCAATGCCAATCGGGCCTGGTTCAGCGAGAGTACCCGAGAAGAAGACAATAAGGTATATGCGCGTTATGACGGCAACGATTCCTTTTCGCTGAATATGAGCGGCACCGCTACGTTGACCAGAACCGGAACAAGCTATGAAGGCTACCCTTATTTTCAATCGACAACGGATAACCAATATAGCAGGAGTTGCAGCGGGGGCGGAACCTACACCACCTGGTACCTAAATGAACTACAAAAATGGATACCGGGAGAAGGTTTAGTAACCAAGGAATTTCAGAGTACAAGGATCGAAAATTGGCAATATCGCTGGCCCGGGCAGGAACATGAAGATGCCGGTGATAACCCGATTTGGTCCCTGGTCATCATTCCGCCTGAATCAGAGAATGACCCGCCTCGTTACCGGATATCCTTGGAACCCTTCTTTTTTATTACATATGATACTGCAGATGAATATTTTGAGACCACCGGTACATATAAGGTCAGTGGGAGCAATTGGGAGGGCAGCTATTCTGACTCCGGAGACTTAGGAGACCATGCCGGGCAGGGTGCGCCCAGTCAGGCCGAGCAGGCGTGGTATGACAAAATGTACAACACCCCCGAAGGGACTCTTGCCGAAGGAGATCTTACTTATGCCGGCGGGGAATATAAGGGGCAGGGCAAGGTACAGCATACCTTGGTGACTGACGATGGTCAGTCCTCTATCGATATTACTTTTGAATTCAACCGTCAGCCCGTGGCTAAGGAGATCCAGCCCAACCAGGTCCTGGGTCGCTATGAATACCGGGACGAGGACGACTATGACCCAACTACGGATTTTGCAGCCGGCAAGGATACCGTGATCCAGGTCTTCCTGCCGGATGATGTCAAGGCCCAAGACCAGTCTGATGCGGAACTAGAGGTGTACCGGGACGGCAGCAAGATCGCTACCTTAAGCAGTTTTAAAAAAGACACCTCAGACAACGCCTTGATCTTCATTCCCCCCAGCCGGACCAGCTGTGGAAATTGGCAGGCGGGAACCTATAAGTTTGTAGTCACCCTGGGTGATTCCGCCGAGGATTTGACCCTAGACAATGTCCGCTTTCAGAAACAACGCAAACTGCGGGTCTTGGCTGTGCCGGTCAAAGCCAACTATGCGGGCACCATTGAAACGCCGGGCAACCAGTGGAAGAATGGAGGAACCTTCATGCGCCGGGTTTATCCCGTTGCCTATAATGATTTTACCTATCGGCAGCGCAGCCTTTTTGATGCCAGCGATGCCAGTTATGATATTACCACCGACGCCGGCCAATACAAGCTCTGGCAGTCCCTGGCAGCAATGCAGGACAGCAGCAGCCCTTATGACCAGATCATCGGCTATATTGAAAAAGGTATCCAGCTGTCAAATGGCAACATCTTGCAGGGCTATACCTATGGGGCCCCCGTCAGTATCGTAGTCAATTCCGATCAGGATATGCAAGCGACAGTGGCCCATGAGGTTGCCCACGCTTACGCCGTCGGCGACGAATACCAAGGGGGATCCTATCACCTAAGCATAAATTCGCCCCCCCTGGGCTACCGGGGTACGGACTGGGATAATGACAATGTCACAGTGACCGCCAATGACCCTAAGATGAAACCTTTTCCCGGCGCATCAGGGGTGTTGATCTCTGAAGACTTGCATCCTTATGATACCAGCGGTCGTGGCTTGCTGAAGGACTCCATCGGGTTTATGGGCAGTGGCGCGGCCCAGAGCAAGAACTGGATAAACCCCAGCGTATGGAAACATTTATTTAGTTCTCTGGCCGCTTCCAGTACGCCCGCAGCTGTTCCCCAGAGCCTGGAATTACAGGAGCTAACCGGCGGAATCCGGGTTGTCGAGGCTTCCGGCTGGATCAGCCAGGCCGGTGAAGTGGAAATTATCCTACCCTGGCCCAGCTATCAAACCACTGAACCGGTGGCCATTCAAACCGGCACATATACCATCCAGGCAGTAGACGCCGCAGGCACCGTGTTGGCCAGCAACGGATTCACGCCCACTTCCTTCGTGCGAACCAATCCGCCCCGCGAACTTGACCCGGCCCCGTTTTCGCAAGTGCGGGTGCCTTTCCCGGCGGGAACCACCAAGTTTATCATCGCCGATCAAACCAATACCGTGCTCGCAGAATATGCAGTCAGTGCCCATGCCCCCACGGTTATCATTACCAGCCCTGCCACCACCGCCGGACAAAGCCTGACCGGTCTCCAAACCATCACCTGGCAGGGAGAAGATGCCAACGGAGGTAGTCTATCCTACAAGGTTGAATACACTCCGAACGGCTCCGACTGGGAATTGCTTGCTTTCGATGTAACGGATCATCAATGGGTACAGGACTTTGACCTGCTACCGGGGGGTGAGCAGGCCCAGATCAGGATTACTGCCAGTGACGGCATTAACAGCAGTGTGCCAGCACTCAGCGGAATCTTCCGGGTACCAGTGAGAGCCCCGGAAGTCTTGATTGAAGCACCAGAATCAGGAACGATTTTTTCGACTGTCACCGGCGGCGTCGTACTGCAGGGATCAGCCTACGATCCCCAGGAAGGACAGATATATGATGATAACCGGCTGGTCTGGACGTCGGACCGGGTGGGTGAGCTGGGCCGGGGCCCGGCGGTGTTTACGGATGCACTGGACGAGGGAGAACATGTGCTTACCCTGACCGCCACCAACAGTACTGGACAGGTCAGTGCCCAGAGTGTCACTGTCAACATCACTTCCTTGCCACCAGAGGAGCCGGTTGCCTATACCGTGACCCTGCAGGCCAATCCGACGGCAGGCGGCTCGGTCACTGGTGCGGGCACCTACGAAGACGGGGGCAGCGTGACCGTGGAGGCGGTGGCCAATGCCGGCTACACCTTTGTGAACTGGACTGACGGGGACAATGAGGTCAGCCAGAGTCCCAGCTATTCCTTTATCATCTCCGCCAACAGGAACCTAACTGCCAATTTCCGGGCCAATGAACCAGCCCCAACTGACGAGTGCTTTATCGCCACCGCCGCCTTTGGCTCCAAGTTCACCTGGCCGGTAGAGCTGCTACGTCATTTTCGGGATCAATATCTCCTGACCAATCCCCCGGGAACAGCGTTTGTGAAATTCTACTATCAGCATTCGCCACCCATCGCAGCTGTGATTGCCCACAGCCAGCCGCTCAAACAATTGGTGCGCTTGTTGCTGGCCCCGATAATCGCAGGGGTATATTTACTATATCACCCCCTGCTTCTGACCGGAGCCCTTCTAGGGTTGCTGGTCATTCTGCGGCGTCGCCGCCTAGCCCATCAATAATCAGAAAATAAGTTTAGGTCATCATTGTTCGATAATATGCCCATAGGCAGGGAGGGGCGACCTGTGGTCGCCCGCAATGATGCTCAGTATTTGGATGCGTATTATTGATATATATGTTATGGCGGGCGGTCAAAGACCGCCCCTACATTTTTACGCATGTGCATTTGAGTATATGAGATGTGTCGCCCGCATGTTCATTTGGGTATGGGGGATGTGGTGGCCCGCAGATAAGTTGGTATAAACCACTGGAACCTCAATTAAATTGGTGTAAGGGAAGGATGAATATGCTAAGCTAATATGTATGAAGATTAATAGGGTTTTTTTATTTGGGAGGTCACATTTTTGATTGAAATACAAAATCTCACTAAAATTTATTACACTCCTCACCAGGAGATAAAAGCCCTGGACAGTGTAGATTTGTCGATTACCCGCGGTGAAATATTTGGGATTATAGGACTTAGCGGGGCCGGCAAAAGCACTTTGATTCGTTGTATTAATATGCTAGAAAAACCTACCAGGGGAACCATAATAGTTGATGGACAAGATATTACCTCGCTCAGTAAGAAAGAGCTTCATATGGCTCGTCAAAAAATTGGCATGATTTTTCAGCAGTTTAATTTGCTTTCTTCCCGAACCGTTTTTGATAATATTATCTTCCCCCTGGAGATTGCTCATGTTCCGGTGAAGGAAGCACGACAAAGAGTGTCCGAGCTTCTGGACTTGGTTGGTATTGCTGATAAGGCTCGGATTTTTCCGGATCAACTCAGCGGAGGCCAAAAACAGCGGGTGGGTATTGCCAGAGCCCTGGCCAACAATCCTAAGATACTTTTATCCGATGAAGCTACTTCAGCCCTTGATCCGCAAACTACCCGCTCAATATTAAAACTATTGAAGGATATAAATGCTCAGTTAAATTTAACTATTTTGCTGATAACTCATGATATGAATGTAATCAAGCAGACCTGCGACCGGGTTGCAGTTATTGATGATTCGCGCATTGCCGAGGTCGGAGATGTATTATCTCTATTCTCCAATCCTGGTACCGATATTTCAAGAAGCTTTATAAATGCCATTGTCGAAAAAGAGGAAATTGAAGGCTATGCTGAAAAATTATTAAAAGAGCATGGTACCTATTCTTGTCTTATTAGAGTATCATTTATAGGCGCTTCGGCTGGTGATCCCATAATATCTTCCATGATTAAAAAATATGGAATAGATGCCAATATTCTATATGGTAACATTGATCAAGTAAAAGAAACACCTTTTGGTTACCTGACTCTGGAATTGATTGGTAAGCGGGAGGCCGTCGAAGAATCAATCCGCTACTTGTATGCCAACGGCCTGGAAATTGAGGTGATGAGATAAATGTTAGGAATTGAAAGCGCAGGAATATTGGGGGCCTCTATTTTTGCTAATAACTCCTGGATGGCTGACGCAATACTATTGGCAACCTGGGAAACTGTTTATATGGTTGCCATATCTACAGCTCTAAGTTATGTTTTTGGGCTCCCTCTGGGTGTGATTCTGGTAACTACCGGTGAGGGTCATATTTTGGAGAGTAAAGGGGTTAATAGCATACTGGGTACCATTGTCAATGCAGTGCGCTCCATACCCTTTATAATATTTCTTATTCTGGTAATCCCCCTTACTCGATTAATAGTAGGTACATCAATAGGCACTATTGCTTCAATCGTCCCCCTTACTCTGGCGGCGATTCCTTTTGTAGCCAGATTGGTTGAGACCTCTTTAAGGGAAATCGAGTGGGGCCTGATTGAAGCAGCATTGTCCATGGGGGCTAATGCCTGGCAAATCATTAGCAAGGTATTAATTCCGGAAGCAATGCCATCAATTATTCTGGGGGTAGCTATTACCACTATCAACCTGGTCGGGTATTCAGCCATGGCAGGGATAGTTGGAGGAGGTGGTTTGGGTACACTGGCGTATTATTACGGTTATCAGCGGTATGAAGACGTGATAATGTGGGTTACCGTAATAGTACTCATTCTATTTGTACAGCTAGTACAAATGCTGGGTGATAAAATGCAATCAATGACCATTAGTAAAAGGAGGTAAGATAATTGAGGAAAATTCTAGTTTTACTTTTAAGCCTTATGATACTCACTCTGGGAGTAAGCGGGTGCGGGAATGGCAACGAGGATGCAGAGCAGCCTGAAAATACTGAAGCGACTAAAATTGTAGTTGGCGCTACTGCAGTACCCCATGCGGAAATTTTGGAAGTGGCAAAACCTCTCCTGGCAAAGGAAAATGTTGACCTGGAAATCAAAGTATTTACTGATTACGTACAGTTAAACCCCGCCCTAAAGGATGGCCAGATTGACGGTAACTTCTTCCAACACATACCCTATCTGGATGATTACAACAAAAACAATAATGCTGATCTGGTATGGACAGTGAAAGTTCATAATGAGCCCATGGGAATATACTCCAATCAAATCACTAAATTGGACGAGCTACAGGATGGAGCCAAGGTCGGCATTCCCAATGATGCCACCAACGGCGGGCGCGCTCTCATGGTCCTGGAGTCTGCCGGGCTAATCAAACTAAATGAAGGAGTTGGCGTTAACGCTATCATCAACGATATTGTTGATAATCCCAAGAACCTGGATGTTATGATGATGGATGCAGCCATGTTGCCCCGAACGCTGGAAGATGCTGCTATCTGTGTTATTAACAGTAATTATGCCCTGGAAGCCGACCTTAATCCAGTTGAGGATTCCATATATATGGAACCCAGTGATTCTCCTTTTGCCAATGTACTGGTAGTTCAGGCCGAGGATAAAGATAATGAAGCTATAACAAAGCTGGGTCAAGCTCTCCAATCACCTGAGGTAAAAGAATTCCTGGAAACCAAGTACCAGGGAAGCTGTGTACCATCTTTCTAAGAATTTTCATCCTAAAGGCTGCTGGGTAATTACATACCCAGCAGCCTTTTTATTGCTGCCCTGACCCGGTATTGATTTGTTCCATTACGGAAAATATAAACGGGCCAGGTTTTGATGCCCAGCCGGTGAGCCGAATCTGGTGACTAAGCAGTTCCCAGCAAATGCAGCCATATTACAAAAGTAATGATCGACATCATGGTAGTTGCCACAATTGTGCCACTGGCCAGGTCCGGGTCCCCATTCATAGTAGAAGCAAAAATATAGGAGGCTGCTGCGGTAGGACAGGCTAGCATAATAATCATAGCCTGTTCATTAATACCTAGCGTAAGACCTAAAGCATATACTCCCAATAATCCCAACATAGGCATTATAACTAATTTCATTACAGCACTAAGGCCGATAGCTGTTATACCGCCTCTCAAGTGATAAAAATTGATGGTAGCTCCTATGCAAAGAAGAGCCAGAGGAAGTGAGATTCCGGTGATTATTTCCAGGGAACGGTCTATAAACACTGGCAGAGGTATTTCTGCAGCTGAAAAAATTATTCCTATAAAACAGGCAATCACTATGGCATTGCCAATGGTCTCCTTTAACAAAACGCGGACACTAAAATCTTTTAAGTTTCCCAGTACCAGTGAAAAAACTGCCAATATATTTATCAAAGGAGATGTAAATCCCATCAGTATACTGGCAACTGCCAACCCATGTTCTCCAAAAGCAAAATAACATACCGGCAGCCCTATATAAGCAAGATTGCCCTGGAAACTATTCATAGTAAATGTGCCTCTCATTTTATCCGGCAGTTTAAATAATTTGGCAGCCAAAAAACTGCCGGCAAAAACCATCAGTATAGCTGCCCCCATTATAATTAGGTTGCTAAGACTGAAAACCTGTTTGAAATCGGATACCGCAATATTATAAAACATTAAAAGAGGCAGGAAAACATAAAATATCAACCGGTTGGATGCTTCCACGAACTCACTGTTGAACAGCCCCAGCTTCATTAGGACATTTCCGGTTAAAATAACTACAAAGACAGGCAGTACTATAAATATTATTTCGAGCAAATTAGACCTCCTGGTAAAGCAGTTTAGAAGAAATAGCTCAATTCTAGCTTTTCAAAGTCCAGCCAAAGTCATCATGGTAAATCATCTGCCTTGTCATTCCCCCGTCTATACAAATATTTTCACCGGTTATAAATCCCGCTTTTTCACTGCAAAGATATAGCACCATGTGGGCTATATCCAGCGGATTGCCCACTCGACCCGCCGGGTGCTGTAAGGCATCCGAACCCCTATACATCTTAGATTCGGTATCGATCCAACCCGGTGAGATGGAATTAACCCTTACCTTTCCAGCCAGGCTTACGGCCATCGCATGGGTCAGGGCAGCAATTCCCCCCTTGGCAGCCGAATAGCTTTCGGTGTTGGGTTGGCTCATTCTATCCCGTGAAGAAGATATATTGACGATACTTGCCCCTTGGCTGAAATGAACCAAAAAAAGTTTCGTCAGCATATAAGGTGCACTGATGCCCACTCGTAATACGTAATTAAAGTCCTGGTAGCTACAATCCTTTAAGCCGCCTGTGCTAGACATTGCATTATTTATCAGGCAGTCTATACGTCCATGCTCAGTAATAACTTTATCGGCAAAGGTCCTGAGTTCCTCTTCCTCAGCTAGATCACCGATAAAATAAGGATTTTCTTTCTTATCGATGATACAAACCTTGGCTCCGGCTTGCAGGAATTCGCTGGATATGCTTTTTCCGATGCCTGAAGCACCACCTGTTACTACCACAACTTTGTCTTTAAACCCCATAAGCATACTCCTCAATTTTGCTTGTTTTCAATAATTATGTAGTTTGATAAGTTGGTGACAAGCAGCAATCTACCAAATCATATTACGTCTTGCTTCACTTTCTAGAAAATCGCGGAAATTAGGGTGAGCAATGCTGATTAATTCCTTGACCCGCTCCCTGACTGAACGCCCCCTTAGACTGGCCACACCATATTCAGTCACTACATAATCAACATCTACCCTGGAAGTAGTCACAATAGTTCCCTCGGTAAAAAAAGGTACAATTCGCGATACACTATCGCCCTTAGTTGTAGAATAAAAAGTTACTATCGATTTGCCATCGTGAGACCGCTGAGCACCCATGATAAATTCCTTGTGCCCTCCAGTGCCACTGAATTGTTGTGATCCTATTGATTCAGCACAACACTGACCGGTGAGATCCATTTCCAGGGCTGAATTAATTGATACCATTTTATAATTCCGGCCTATTATCTCCGGGTCATTGACCAGGCTGCCACGATGAAATTCTACTGCCATATTTTCATCCAGGAAATCATATAAACGCCTGCTGCCCAAGGCCACATTGGCAACAAACTTATCTTTAAATATGGTCTTTTTGCTGTTATTAATAGCTCCGGCTTCATAAAGGTCAACCAGGCTTTCACTGAAAACTTCCGAATGTACACCCAAATCCTTTTTTTCTTTTAAACCTTGGGCAATAGCGCCGGGAATACTACCAAAACCAATCTGAATAGTAGAACCGTCTTCAACTAAATCTGCAGCAAATTCCCCTATCAAACGATCCTTCTTATTTAATTGTGCAGGCTCCACTGCCGGCACTTCTCGGTTGGTTTCCAGAATATAATCAACTTGAGAAATATGTACATGAGTATCGCCATAGGTGCGGGGAAAATGAGGGCTCACTTCCAGGATTACCGTATCCGCATTTTCTACAAAATCCTTTTCGATAACTGTTGACAAGGAAAGGGATAAAAAGCCATGCTTATCCATGGGAGAAGCACAACCCATAAAAACATCAGGTTTTCTGTAGGACATCCTCCGACTGCTGAATTGATGCAGTTGGCCGGGGACATGAGAAACCATTCCATAGGGATGGGCTTTTCTAGGGCCCTGAGAATAAAACCAACTATTGAGCAAGAAATGATTTTTCATTTCCGGATTCATAAAGAACTCATATTCACCGAGCATATTGGCATGAACTACCGATACGTCTTCTACCCGTTCTTTAATGGTGTGGAGTTGGCTCAGAAGAGTTACCGGTTCACAAGCCAGCAAGCCGCAAACAATCTCCTGCTGGCTCTTTACCTGCTGCAAGGCTTCCTCAACCGTTATTATCTTGCTTTGGTACATCTCTTTGTAATTCATTTATCCACCTCACAGATGATTTTAGTGCAATTCCTTCAAATTATGACACACAAGCTGTGATGTTTTCAACAATTATTCTCAGCTGTATGAAGTTAGTAAGCCTTTCTATCCTTAGGAGCAGGTTTAATGATGCACCTAGCTCGGCCTTACTGCCTGGCACCAGAGTTATTTTCCTGGATCTGTTCCTGGACCCTAGCATATTTGAGAAACACAGTTAAAAATGTTAGGATGGAAAGGACATATTATTTTATAGGACAAGCAGAAAGGAGTGGTTTTATGCCAATACCAATCGCTTGGAGTGAAATCCAGAGCATCTTGATGTCCGTCGTTTTTGCAGTATTGATTCTGATAGTAGGGTGGATTGTCGTCAAGGCAATTACATCCAGCGTGAACAAGCTGTTGAGCAACAACCGATTTTTCCAGGAAAAAATGACCTCGCAATTAGGTGAAGATCGTACCCAATCAACAGTGAACCTAATAACTAAGCTAATTTATTACATTCTCATGCTCTTTGTCTTGATTGCAGTGCTCCAAGCCCTCAACCTTTCGGTAGTAACAGAGCCTTTGAATAGGCTGCTCAGCGTAATCTTTGCTTATCTGCCGCAATTGTTTGGAGCTGTAGTATTACTATTTATTGCCTGGTTTATCGCCACTATCCTCAAACAGGCGATTTTGACCTTGTTTGGCAAGACGAAAATCGATGAAAGACTGGGTGAAGAAATAGAGGTCCAGGATGAAAATGTCAAACTCAGCACCACTATTGCAGAGTTAGCCTATTGGACCGTTTTTATTCTTTTCCTGCCGGCCATTCTGGGCACGCTATCCCTAGATGGGCTTTTAACACCAATTCAAAACATGGTTAATGCAGTGCTTATGTTTCTCCCTAAACTATTTTCTGCCGCTGTAATTCTTCTTATCGGCTGGTTTATTGCCAAATTATGTAAAAAGATAGTAACTAATTTCCTCAAAGCAGTCAAGGTGGATGATTTCGGTAGCAAATCAGGGTTAACTACGGAAGAACCCGGCAGAAGTCTTTCCGAGCTACTGGGCATGGCAGTCTATGTGATCATCCTGATCCCGATAGTCATATCCGCGTTAAATGTATTGAACATTGACAGTATCGCCCAACCTGCTACAGATATGTTGGGCATAATATTTACTTTTATTCCTGTATTGTTCTCTGCTTTTATTATCGTTGCTTTTGCTTATTTCATCGGGAAGATGGTAGGGGAACTTGCAAGCAGTCTTTTAGGCAAACTGGGATTTAACCGGGTTCTGCCTTTGATAGGTATCAAGGCAGAGCGGATCGATCTTTCCCGGTTGGCTGGTCAATTAATCATGATCCTGATAGTTCTGGTTGCGGCTATGGAAGCCGCTAATCTGCTTGGTTTTGGCAGGCTATCGGATCTAATAACTGAGTTTATTGTTCTAGCAGGAAATGTCTTGGTAGGCCTGGTTATTATCGGTGTGGGCCTATATGTTGGCAACCTGGTGGCGGAACTGATCGAGAAATCCGAAGTAAAGAATGCTCGCACCCTTGGTTTGGCAGCCAAAATCAGTCTCCTGGTTTTGACTATCACTATGGGCTTGAGCCAAATGGGTTTGGCTTCTGAAATTATTACCCTGGCCTTTATTTTCCTGGCTGGAGCTTTGGCCATAAGCTTTGCTATTGCTTTCGGTATCGGCGGTCGGGATTTGGCTGCCAAGAAACTATCGGAAATTGATGAGAAAATGAAGAAGAACGATTAATCGAGTTTAAACTTAACCTTGGTCGGACGCTTCT
The DNA here is from genome assembly GCA_012522955.1 of Syntrophomonadaceae bacterium. Classification (GTDB taxonomy): domain Bacteria; phylum Bacillota; class Syntrophomonadia; order Syntrophomonadales; family Syntrophomonadaceae; genus JAAYJK01. Next base: position 7,990 of record JAAYJK010000079.1, on the reverse strand, counting down.
GGTGCTTCTGTTTCCACAGTTGCACATTCAACAGAAGCGTCTTTCCTTTTAGAAGATATGGTCAGAATATTCAATACGTTCACACGAAAATGGTTTATCCACCGAAAAATTGGTGATCATTGCGGGCGACCACAGGTCGCCCCTACAGAATCGCAACATTAATATGGATCTCAGGCGGACATATGAAAGGCGGTCATATATAAGGCAGATCCTCGTCGGAAATGCCTGAACCGTTATCCATAATTTTAATCTGGGCTTCCTGGTAATTAGTCGATAAATCGTAACCGATTGTAATTTTATCACTTTGTTGGCTATATTTTATTGCGTTACTGGATACGATAAAAGTGCAGTCTGAAATCGCAAGGAAATGATAAAATACATTTCAATAAGGAGCGATGATAGATGGCAAATAAATACATTGAAGAAGAGCGAATAGAAGCCCTAAAACTTGCAAAAGAAATAGGTGCAGCGGCCGCAGCACGCAGGCTGGGAATAAAAGCTAATACCATTTACGGATGGCAGGGCAGAGCAAAAAATAGAAGCATAGTATTAAACCAGGCCGGGCAGCCGATGAGCGAAGAGGAAATACGGAAAGAAAACATCAGGCTGGCTAAGGAACTTAAGGAATCTAAAGCAGAGGTTGAAATATTACAGGAAGCATTGAGTTTTTTCGTAAAGCGCCGGAAGAAGTAAGTAAGAGTAGGTTGATTGAATTTATCAAAGAGCAGCATAAACGCTGGTCGGTTGCCACGTTATGCCGGGTACTCGGAGTAAGTGAATCTGGTTACTACAAGCATTTCAGGAATATAAATCAGCCTTATAAATATGCCAGTCTTCTGGCGCAAATCCATGAAATAATAAAAGAAGACCCAGAGAACGCTAATTATGGAGTTGGTGTATCGACAGGTAAATGGACTTTCTTAAGGCATCGTTAGTTGGATAATTGGTCTTGGGTTTGGTGAATTTCCTCAGCATTCGGTGAAAACCTTCGACTGCGTTTGTATTGATTCTTACTTGAATAGTTGCTCTTGCAGCGAACTGGAGTTAATATAGACAGTACAAAGTGTTTAAAATCTGGGCAACGCTTAAATATATTGGGAGTAATAATCAAATAATAATATGGAAATTAGTATACTACATTTCAAGGAGAATTCATGATAAAAAGGGTTAAATGCTATATAATAATATGTCTTTTGACATTATCTGTTTCTGCCTGTGCAGGTAAATCTGATCTAACTTCTATCGATAAAAATAATTCTTCACAGTCCAATTCCTACGCTTCTTCCACAACTGAACAGAACATCCTTTATAATTACGAGCATATTTATTCATATAAGAATATTTCTATTAGTGATGCAGATGAGCTCAAAAAGTTAATAAGTCAATTGCAATACGCCAAAGAATTGCCAATTAGCGTGATTGAGTATAACAAAGAAACGACTCTGCGTATTGATTACCGCGTCCCGGTGTAACCAAATAGAAAGGATACAAAAATGACAATGAAGAGAAGCGTTCTGAGCCTTTTACTTTGCCTTGCCATGCTGCTGACCACGATGCAGTTTTCTGCTGCAGTTGCACTGGCCGATACGGAAGAAAACCACACCCTCATAGAAATGACAACCGCAGACACTGAGCCTGGTCCGGCCAACCCTGAGGAAGCCGTGATAGGCAATACTGATGAAGAGTTACCAGCCGAGACTAATGTGCAAAGTTCACAAGAACCTGTTCTGGCCTATGTTCCGCTGGACAATCGGCCGGTCAATGTAGACAGAGTGATTTATGAAGCCGAAGCTGCCGGTTTTAAAGTGGTAATGCCTGATGAAGATTTATATGCCACGCGTCTGGACGGACAGCCGCTCAACTCCAACGGAACTCAGTTTGGAGACCGCGAGAAGTTAATGGATTGGCTTCTTGCCATGGATCAGACCACCGATTATTTTGTGATTTCCCTCGATCAGCTCCTCTCCGGCGGGTTGGTAAACTCTCGTGTCCTAAACAATTCGACGTATAAAAGTGAATATAAAATAATCGATGAGATTATTGATTTATCCAGGGACAACCATGTATACATTATTGACACCGTTGCTCGTCTGGCTACCTGTACGGTGGATTATAATGGCGCTTCTTTGGATACATATAATTATCTGCGCCAATACAATGCCACTCCCAGAAAAACACTAACCGACAGCTATTTGACGGTAAAAAATATTGTTGATGGCTATAGATTCAATGAGAAAGGTTCCTTAATATCCACTAAATCAGCTTATATCAATACGGTTAGGAACTCCCTGCGCAGCCGCGAACGGAAGCTGCATCTGATTGATTACATTTTGTCAAAGGATGATTCCGCAGGGATAAAATACTTCATCGGCATTGATGACTCCAACTCAGAAAATACCGTACAGACCAACGAAGTAAACTATATCAAAAAAAATGTGGCCGACCGGGGATTCATTTATTCAGGCACAGACGAACTGGGAATGATGGCCGTACTGAGCTTGATGATCGATTATTATGGATCCAATGTCAATGCAGCCGCTATATATTTCGGTAACACCGAGGACTCTTCTGCGGGATCAATATATGATATGGAAACAGTTAAAGAAAATGTGGAAGAACATTTGAAGAGTATTGGCGTAACGCTGGTAGCGCCGGAGAAGGCGGACCTGGAAATGCTGGTGCTGACTTTACCTGCCAAATCCGTACTGAATTCAAAGTATATAAGCGTAATGATTGACCGCATCAACGATAATATATCCAAGGGGATTCCGACCATCGTCATCAACTCAGCCCCCAATGCGTATAGCAGTAACCTTGAATACAGAATGGTACGGGAATGCGAAATGAGCATGCTTCTTTCATACAGCAGCTGGGGAACAGTCGGCAATTCCATCGGGCTGGCCTTGAGTAACGGTATTTCACGTTATCTGTATCTGCACAGCCGGAGCGGCAGCAGCGACGCCGCCGATATAGCTTTCTTAAAAGGCTTGATCTTTTCTTATGAAAAAGATATAAGTTATCTGCGGGGTGGCGGAAAGACTCTGTTTAACGAATATATAAGCTCCAAAAAATGGTCCACGAACAATTTCTATAGAAATCAAGCCCAGGTGGAAGAAGCTTATAAAGGCCTGGAAAATGTACTAACAACTTTCGAGTATAATGTTACTGTCAATGATATACTAGGCAACTTGACTGACTGCAGATATTTAAAGGGGCTGGGGGGAGCGTGCGGCATTATCGGCAACATTAATCTAACCAACTACTCGGCTCCCCTTTTCAGAACCAATGAAATAAGATTTGATATAAATGTGCAGATCAGCGATGCAACCATAAACCACTTCAATAACGCTATGACGATCAGTATGCCCTACACTCCGTCGGCAGGTCAGTTGGTTTATTCCTTAAGTCTGTATGGCCGGGACGAGTCGGGCAAGCTGCATAAGATTCCCTGTATCTATGACAAATCCTTAGGCTTGGTGAAATTCAGCGCAAACAACCATTACACAAGCATGTTCGTAGATACCTTGAGCATGGACGCCGAGAAAGCCTATTCGCTTTTCACTGATACAGACAAGTCTTCATGGTATTTTGATTATGTACTTTATGTATATGAAAAAGGACTGATGCGGGGCGTTAGCAGCAACACTTTCGAGCCGAATAAACCCATGACCCGCGCCATGCTGGTTTATACCCTTTACAAGATGGCGGGGACACCGGAAGCAGAGCTTGGTGATGTCAGGATGTCAGACATTACGGATGACAGTTGGTACAAATCGGCGGTAGACTGGGCCTTGGCTAATAAAATCGTCTCCGGCTACGCCGATGGCACTTTTGGTCCGGATGATCCCATAACCCGCGAGCAGTTGGCCGTCCTGTTATGGCGATACGCTAACTACGACGGACTGAAGATTGCCCCAGGAGAGTATCCGGGTATAGCCGCCTACAACGATGGTTTTTCCATTTACGAAAACATGCGCATCGGTTTTGACTGGGTTTGCAGCAACGGCATCATAACCGGAACTGTCAACAATGGAACCACGCTGCTGATGCCTAAGGCTTCGGCAAGCCGGGCAGAAGTAGCAGCCATGCTTAAACGTTTTGTAGACATGGGTATTTCTCTGCCGTAATAACGTGTCACGGAGACGGCAGGCCGCTTAAAAATTGGATGTTTTTCGCTCCACTTGTGATCCCCTTTTACCTTGTTTGAAAAAATGGCGCTAGTAGGTGCCTGACCCTGTTACCAATAAAGAATCCCCGCAGGGAACCTGCAGGGATTCTATTTGTATTTTTTGTATTTGTAGCTTTGCGCCCCCGCCTTTCGACAGGTTTGCTTTATCTATGCTCTAAATTTAATCCATTTCCCATCCCATGATGGTGCATCCTCTTTCATCGTCTTGAAGCCATACGACATGCACAGGTGCATCATAAGGAACCTTTTCGATTTCGCCATAGTTGATAAGGCGTCCGAAAACGCGTGGTCCCTCGTCCAGGGTCACAGAGCATATGGCGATTGGAAGATATTCTTTGATGTCCGGATGGAAAGCGAATCGCCCTTCCACGTGGGAATAAATTTTGCCATGGCCAGAAGCCTCTTTCCACTCAACATCGTTGCTGCCGCAGTGCTGGCAGATAACAGCGCCAGGCCAGAAATATTTGTCGCAGCTGTTGCAGTATGGCAGAATAAATTTCTGTTCTTCATGAGCAGTGTTATAAAACACAGCATTATCAGAGCTGGTTCTGAGGTCAAATGGCAGCTTTACTTTTAATACTTGAGTCATTCTTATTTTCCCCTTTCTAAAATAAGAGTTTCGTTGCTTTGATAGAACCCGCCGTTATCCGACACGATCATGAATTCAGGAAGTTTTGTGCCAGGTAAGACACCTAACTGACGATCTCCACAGCGCCCGGACAACTGCATAACGGCCTCGGATATGGGGGTCATTCCCATATAATAACCTTCAGAAAGTAGCCCGCCGCTGGTGTTTACCGGGAATGCCCCGCCGGGTCCTATGTTCTCAACTGTTAAGAAGTCCCGGGCGTTTTTCTTATCAAAGAATCCGTAATCGCCCAAGGTTGCCTCAACCGTGTAGGTGTAGCAGTCATATATCTGGGCTGCGCCTATATCTTTGGGGCCTAGTCCGGCCATCTCAAAAGCGTCGCGTCCGGCAATAGCAGCGCTGCTGGCGGGATCGCCCGGAGTAAGCTGCCAGCCCTTGGCGGTATCATTAGCAGAGCCGTATCCGCGGATCATGATAGGCGGATTTTTGAGTTCTTTGGCCCGCTCTGTGGTGGTGATGATAATTGCCCGGCCGCCGTCGGTTGATGCAGTTGCATCCAGGGCACGGAATGGCCATGAAAGACATGGTGTTGCCATATAGTCTTCTTTTGTCAAAGGCCTTTTGTAATGAATAGCATTGGGATTCAGATTGGCCCATTGGCGGTGTGCGACAGCTATCTCCGCCCATATATCCGGTCCTGTTCCGTAATCGTGCATGGCACGGCTAGCGAACATAGCATAGTTGGTGAAAGCTGAAATGTTTCCGTAGGCGGCATACTCATCATAGGGCTTGCTGCTGAACAGGTCAATTTCATCTGTCCATGTACGGTGACCGGTTCTGCCACTCTCGGCAAATACGATAAGAACATACTTACATGTTCCGTTTTCGATAGCACCTATTGCTTTATTGATATTGGTACGGTAGCAGTAAGCTTCCTGGCTTAAGAATTTCGGGCGTATGCCAAGACTGTAGGTTATTACGTTGCCTGTATGATGAAAGGCGTCACCGGGTAAAATCGGGAAATCGCGATATAGAATCAGGCCATCTATATCATCCTTTGTTAGTCCCGCATCATTGATGGCGTTCATGGTCGCTTCTAGATAAAAACTAGCTGCAGAGCGTCCAGGTACTTTTCCCTGTGGTGTGTAACCTACACCTACAATGGAATACTTGTTTCTTAAATCTGTACTCATAAATAGAGTCCTCCTTGCTTATTTTAATATAGCTTTTATTGCTTTAACCTTCTATGAAGTCCAACCTTGTTTTCAGTATATCCTAAGGCTAGACCAAGCAACTGGGTAATAAATACCACTGGAATGTTTGTACCTCGGTCATGTAAACGGCATGTTACACAAATGGCACACCGCTCCAGTAGGCTTTGCCGGGCTTACAACCTCATCCGTTTCAATCGTGGCAAGTTGAGACACACAAAGGCAGTGACTTCCGCCACAACATTCTGTTTTATGAAACTAGTCCCTAAGATTTTTAAACGATTATCCATATTTAGTGGATTTTCCGAATCGTTGGCTTCAGTTTCAAATTTTAGTCAATAATTGCTCATTCATGGCTCACATTGACATTTTTACTTTTGCACTTCACCGATTCTCAAGTACTTCTTTTTGTACAATCCAACGTTCTTTTATCGCTTTATAATGCCCTCGCTCGTCACGACTTTGAAATTATTAAGATAAATCCCCCCTCCGAAATATGGTTTTAAGCAACTGCTTTTTGCTGGTAGCGGTAGATCGAATACGGGGTAGCATTGTCTACTCCCTGGTGATCCCTAACATAGGTAGAGCACTAAATACATTCTTTGGTCATTGATTTAGCTTCCTTACCGGTTTCTGAACGTAACAAGTATAAACTTTCCCATTTGTATCTAAAGAATCGTTCAATAATTATATTGTCCATTGCTGCGCTTTGCCATCCATACGGATCTTAATGGTCTCTTGGACCTTGGTCACTTTGATTATGCCCTATGATACATTTTATTTATTGCATCTAGTTAACTTCATTGCAATTAACATGCCAATTTTTTGTAGCTAACAGATTGTCGGTATATTGGCAATAACACTTTTAACAATATAACAGTGGTGTCAGATTATTAGAATGAAATCTAAGAAAACGTGAATAAGAAAACTTAATTTAGGGGTATCACTGATTTTACAGCGCATTCATCAGCAAAGTTGACGTGAATATTGTGGGGAAGCAAATCCTTCAGTTAACCATCAACGGTAAGTGACAATAAGTGTCAGTTTCTTGAACATCTAGCCAGGAAGCTGACACCTTATTTCTATTTCCTAGGGGACCCTGTGGTTATTTTTTGATTCTATTTTTAATATAGTAATGAGTAATATGCCGATTGTTGGTTTTTCGTGGTTGGATTTCAAATTCTTTTAATGATGAAATAAATGGAGTTAGCTTGGAGTGCCCATAGTTCCTGGCATCAAAGTCCGGGTATCGCTTATTGAGTTTTTTCCCTACTTCCCCCAAATAGGCCCATCCATCTTCATCTGAACTCTCGGTTATGATTATTCTTATGGTTTCTATTAGCTCTTTCCTTGTTGCCATACCTTCTTTTGTTGGTACTTCTTGGGCTTCTATCTTTTCAGGGGTTTCATAAGCTTCTATAGGAGTCGCAGCTAAAACTTCAAGATATTTAAACTTTTCACAAGAAGCTATGAAGGGAGTAGGGGTTTTCTTTTCACCCATGCCGATTACATACATTCCAGCTTCTCTTAAACGGGCAGCCAGCTTAGTAAAATCACTATCACTGGAAACAATGCAAAAACCATCTACATTATTGGAATAGAGAATATCCATGGCATCAATTATTAATGCCGCATCTGTTGCATTTTTTCCGGTTGTATAGCTATATTGTTGAATTGGGGTAATAGAGTAATTAAGCAGTACATTTTTCCAGGATGACATTTGAGGCTTGGTCCAATCTCCATAAATTCGCTTATAAGTAGGTATTCCATGGTTGGATATTTCATTAAATATGTACTTTATATATTTATCCGATACATTATCAGCATCAATTAGAACCGCGATTTGCTTATCATTTTCCAAACGGTATCCCCCCATAATTTCACCAACCCGATGTAGTATTAGTATAATGAAACTTCACCGACTTAACAAGTGGGTATCACAGTCCTTAATTGTCAGAATAATCAATAAGTTGATAAGTTGGTGCCTGGCACTGTGATATT
>JAAYJK010000078.1 GCA_012522955.1 Syntrophomonadaceae bacterium | reverse complement strand
AAGAGAAGTATAATTTATAGATGGAGGTGTTGTTCATGATGTATCCGTATATGACTTTGTCTGATGAAACAGAGATAGTGCATTCGCATATTATTGAGGAAAATGGAGTGCAATGTGTGGAGGTTCATTTTGAACGTCCATCTGAAAAAGGCTTTGATGTAGCAAGATGTACCTTGCCGTCTTATACATGGATTAAGCGTGAGGGGTTCACTGATAATGAGATTGACAAATTTGAGAAGTTCCTGCATTGTAATGCACATTTGTTTTATAAATATGCTGCAAGCGGAGGGATAAAAATTGCCTAGTCTCTTTCGAATTGGCTCCTATTTAGTTTTTTTCTGGTCAAATGAAAGCTTTGAACCAATTCATGTGCATATAGGCAAAGGAAAGCCAAGCCCTAATGCGACAAAGGTATGGTTAACGGCATCGGGTGGTTGTATTGCAGCAAATAATTCAAGCAAAATACCTCAAAAAGAATTAAATGAGATACTGGAGATTATATCCGCACAACATTTTATGATATGCGAAGAGTGGAAAAATCATTTCAGGGTTAATGAAATTACGTTCTATTGCTAATAAAGAAGTTGCAAGAAGTGTTCCGTAATGTGCAAAAACGACGATTGGTCTATTTTGATTGCAGCTGCCCAGGCGGCTATAACCAACTTAGACTAATCGAAGTAAGGCTTAATAACAGTTGAATAAAGTGAAGATAGGGTATTGTCCGGCAATGATTTAACGGACAATACCCTTTGTTTCTTTTAAAAGGCTGTCTAAAAGAGTGGAAATGGCAACGATCTCCACGAAAGGAGATGTTATTTTATGCACGAACGAGAGCAAGAGTTAGTAGGCCTGTTGTCAGAGCAACATCCATCTCTAAAGCTTGCATTCGATATTGCTAAAGTATAGACGATATATTTGAATTTATTGACGATTAGTTCCCTAAAATGCCTCTTGTTGTTCATTAACATTATAGGGCAATATCTGCCTGTCTTTGTCGGGTAGACAGTAGGGAAGTGGTGCCGATATAATGAATGGATAGGGGAGGTTGTACCTTGAACCTTAAGCGGCTGAAATTTATAGATAACCCCTTTTTAATAAGCTTCATAGTTATCCTGGGCTTTGGTCTGGTGGCTCTTACCAGTGCCAGCCAGGGTATTTCTGGGGATCCTTATTATTATGTTAAAAAACAGGCGGTTTTTGTGTGCCTGGGCCTGGTGGCTGCCATACTGGTTCTGAGTTATGATTACAGCCATTTGCGACGGTATAGTATTTTATTCTACGGATTATCAGTGTTTTTGCTGATAGCAGTTTTAGTGATAGGCGAAGAACAACGTGGTACCACTGGATGGATCAGCCTGGGGCCACTGCCGGCCATTCAACCGGCTGAGTTTACTAAAATAATGTTGGCGGTTGCTTTTGCCGATTTCCTTAATAAACGTAAAGGGATGCTGAATACTCTTGGGGAAATTTTACCCTGTTTGGTTTATATGGGAGTACCTTTTATGCTCATATTAATGCAGCCAGATCTGGGTACAGCGCTGGTTTATATTGCTATTACGATAGTAATGCTGTTTGTAGCCGGAGCCAATCCCCGTGTGTTGGGAGGATTGCTGGCATTCGGTGCAGGTGCGATGGTGCTGATGTTGTTTTTGCACTTTCAGTTGGGCATGTGGTTGCCTTTGGAGGATTATCAACTGCAACGACTTACGGTTTTCCTGGATCCCTATCAGGATGGACAGGGAGGTCGAGGAGCAGGATGGAATACCATCCAGTCTCTAATCGCTATCGGCTCAGGCGGCTTGACCGGGCAGGGGTTATTTAACGGTACCCAGGTACAGCTCAATTTTCTTCCTGAGCATCATACCGATTTTATTTACGCTCTTATCGGCGAAGAAATGGGTTTCATCGGAGCGGCGGCCGTTGTTCTGCTCTATGGCATCCTGCTATTGCGAGCCATTCATGTAAGCTTTCATGCCAAAGATCTGTATGGTACCCTGATAGTTGCGGGCGTGGCCGCCATGTGGCTATTCCATGTCTTTGAAAATATTGGCATGTCAATAGGCATCATGCCTATTACCGGTATACCGTTGCCTTTTATCAGCTATGGAGGCAGCTCCATGCTAGCCAATTTCCTGGCAGTTGGGTTGGTTTTGAGTGTCAATGTGCGGGGGCGGAAAATAGTATTTTAGCGGTCGGGACATACTAAAAGCGTAGCCTACAAAGGGGGAAGCCCAATGGAATCTGATACCAATCGGGAAATGAACCGGGAGCATGAGGACGGGTCAAAAGGGAATCCCCGGATGGCTGAAAAAGTCCTCCAGGAAGCCTTACTGCTAATTCCCAATTTCCTAAAGCTGTTATATCGGTTATCCAAAGACTCAGCCGTTAGCACAACTGATAGGGCTCTGCTGGCAGGTACCGTAGGCTATGTCCTGTTCCCACTGGACTTTTTGCCGGACATGATACCCTTTTTAGGACAGGTGGATGATGTGCTACTGGTCGCTTTGGTCGTTAAACGCCTGATGGGAAGTGTCAGCCATGACGTCTTGGAGGGGTATTGGGATGGGGATGGTCGCCTTTTGATATGGATTGAAAGAATAATCGATCTTTCTCGTCACGTGGTTCCTCCCAAGATTTACAATCGCCTGGTGAAAAAAGCTCACCCATAGGAGCGAGCGGATCAGAGGCTATCTTT
>JAAYJK010000077.1 GCA_012522955.1 Syntrophomonadaceae bacterium | reverse complement strand
CTCCGGCACTCTCAAATTTTCTGAGTGCACTGACTATAACCGAACGGGTTATACCTACCTTGTCAGCTATGCGACTGGCCACCAACAAACCTTCAGTTCCGTCCAACTCATCCAGGATATGCTCTATAGCCCCCTTTTCCGAGTAGGACAGGGTAGCCAGGGCTATCTGTACTGATGCCTTTTTACGCGCCTGTTCCTCAATCCGCTCAGAAATCATGCGCATTATCTCATTAGCTACTACTATTGCTCCATATTCAGAAAGAACTATATCCTCATCAGTAAACTTTTCATTCTCTCTCATTAGAATCAGGGTGCCAATTCTCTTGGCTCCTCCAAATACCGGGGTTATGGACCAAAAGCGATCAGAACAGTTACAACTACCTTCATTAAAATAAAATAAGCATTTTCGTCCCGGCTCCAGAGTTACATTGGTCTGGGTTTCCTGAATATTATTGAACTCCTGATTATAGCTTTCCGGGAAGCGCTCCACATAGCTTTTGAGTCCATCTATGCCGGTACAGAGTGCTTTATCATTAAAGGCATAGCCAGTCATCTGACCTCTACGTCCGAATATAAAAACGCTGCATTCCAGATTGCATGCCATTACCTCGGCAATTTCAATAAAGTTAACCGGGTTACCCCCCATTTTCTGTAATGTCTTGTTGATTGAACGGGATTTTTCCAGTAAAGACTTTGCCAACCCAACTACCCCCTACAATATATATCTGCTCAGATCATCATCTTTTAAGATGGGTTCCAATCGTTTATGAACATAGGATTTGTCAATTATTATCTCCTGTCCTAGCATATCTGGAGCATAAAACATAAGCTCCTCCAATACTTTTTCCATAACCGTATGAAGTCTTCTGGCACCTATATTCTCAGTTTTGGCATTAACTGAATAAGCTATTTCTGCCAAATACACTATGGCTTCTTCGCTGAATTCAATCTTAACACCCTCAGTCGATAACAATGCTGAGTATTGCTTTATTAGAGAATTATGAGGCTCAGTAAGGATTCGGGTCAGGTCTTTTTCCGTCAAACTATCCAGTTCCACTCTTATGGGGAATCTACCTTGCAGTTCCGGAATCAAATCCGAGGGTTTGCTGATATGAAAAGCTCCGGCCGCAATAAATAGAATATGATCTGTTTTAACCTGTCCGTATTTGGTAGTAACCGTCGCTCCCTCCACAATTGGCAGAATGTCCCTTTGCACTCCCCCCCGGGATACATCAGGTCCATAAGAATTATCTTTACCGGCTATCTTGTCAATTTCATCCAGGAATATAATTCCATCTTGTTCTACTCTCTCGATAGCCAATCTATAGACCTCATCCATGTCTATCAATTGTTGGGCCTCTTCCGCAGTAAGTATTTTACGGGCTTGGCCAACGCTAAGTCTTCTCTTTTTCTTTTTTTTAGGCAGCATATTGCCGAACATATCCTGAAGGTTTACGCCCATTTCCTCTACCCCAGATCCGGAGATGATTTCCATAAAAGAGGGGGTTTTTTCCTCCACTTCTACCTCAATGATCTCATCTTCCATTTCCAGACGGGATACCCTTTGCTTGATTATCTCTCTCTGCTGCTGAATCTGTTGGAGCCGAGGTTCGTCTTCTTCCAAGGTTTCAGTGTTAGCAACGGAACCCAAAAACAACTCCAGTGGATTATTGGGAACCCGCTTCTTTTTTTGGGGCAATGGAAGAATATAGTTCACTATACGCTCTTCCGCCATTATTTTCCCCTTGTCTTCCACCTCTTCCAGCTTTTCTTGCTTAACCATTCGAATTGAGGTCTCCAGCAGATCTCTAATCATTGAGTCTACGTCTCGACCTACATATCCGATTTCAGTAAATTTGCTGGCTTCCACCTTTATAAATGGCGCCTTTACCATTTTAGCCAACCGGCGCGCTATTTCCGTTTTTCCCACTCCGGTGGAACCAATCATAATAATATTTTTAGGATATATCTCTTCTCGCAAGTCGCTGGACAATTTCTTCCGACGATATCGATTGCGCAAAGCAATGGCTACTGCCTTTTTGGCCTCGTTTTGTCCAATAATATGTTTATCCAGTTGGGCTACTATTTCTTTAGGGGTCAATTGATGCAGAATTAACTCCTCCTTATTAATTTATTAACTCACCGTTACCAAGGTCTTTGCAAGCCCCTTACAGAACCACTATGCCTCCCAGCCATATTATGGTCTTATTGGTACACCTGCTTTATTGAAAGTCCTGGCTAGGCAGGCTGCCCCAAAGCCAAGCATAAAGCTGCCTGTACTAATTGTGGTTACTGTAGTATAAACTGCTGCCTTTAATTCAATTCTTCCACTGTGATATGATTATTGGTGAAAATACAAATCTCTGCTGCTATCAGCATAGCTTGTTCTACTATTTCCCTGGCATTTAAATCGGTAGAACGATACAAAGCCCGGGCAGCTGCTAATGCATAACTGCCTCCAGATCCGATGGCAATTATACCATCGTCAGGCTCGATCAATTCACCGCTGCCGGAAATAACAAACATTTTTTCCCGATCAGCTACAATCAGCAAGGCTTCCAGCTGTCTTAACATCCGGTCTGATCTCCATTCTTTAGCCAGTTCCACTGCAGCCCGGGTCATATTGCCCCCATATTCTTTTAATCGGTCTTCAAATTTACCAAAAAGAGTAAAAGCATCTGCTACCGAACCTGCAAAACCAGCTATAACCTGGCCCTCATAAAGCCGGCGTATCTTGCTGGCATGTTGTTTCATCACTGTATTCTGCCCGAATGTTACCTGTCCATCCCCAGCAATGGCGGTTTGGCCATCTCTTCTTACTGCTAATATGGTGGTTGCTTTAAACATATTTACCTCCGCGGTAATGAATTCTTATGGATTTCTTTAATACTATCACGGGTCAAGTGGGTATATATTTGGGTGGTAGATAATTTTACATGCCCGAGTAATTCCTGTACCGATCTCAAATCTGCTCCAGCATTTAATAAATGAGTTGCAAAAGAATGCCTCATGGTATGGGGACTAATTTTTTGATTTAAAGAGGCTTTCTCCATGTATTTGTTTATAATATTTCTTACGCTGCGGGATGATAATCTTTCTGCATATCTATTTAAAAATACTGCTTCGCTGCTTTTCTGACATCGTTTCAGCATACGGCTGCGATAATCAAAATAGTGCAAAAGGGCTTCTTTAGCTTGTCTTCCCAGGGGTACGATGCGCTCTTTACTTCCTTTTCCCATTACCCTGAGCAATTCTTCCTCAAAATCTATGTCCTTCATGTTCATCCCCACCAGCTCCCCCACCCGCAAACCGGCCGCATAAAGGGTTTCCAGTATAGCCCTATCCCTGCTGCCCAGGGAAGTGTGTATATCCGGACTTTCCATGAGAATCTGAACTTCCAGGGGATAAAGGAATTTAGGCAGGTGATGATCCTGTTTGGGTGTAGAAACTGTTGCAATAGGATTATGTTTAAGTATGCCTTCCCGACACAGGTATTTAGTGAAAGATCTCAGTGAGGCCAATTTCCGAGCCAGAGTCGCTCGGCTTAATCCACGGGATTGCAGAAAAGCCAGGTATTCCCTGACTGTCTTGTGATCCAGCTGTTCTATTTCAACATCTTCCCGGGCCAAATGATACTTGGCGGCTGCAAAATCCAGGAATTGCTGTAGATCTTTTTTATATCCCGATATGGTAAGGTTGGAAGCACTCTTTTCAATTATCAAATAATTAAAAAAAGGGATTAAATGACTGCTAAGCACAAATATTACTCCCACATTAATTCTATCTATGAAAAATGCTAGCATATGCGGGCTGCTTTTACAACTATAGCGTAAACAATTCTGAAAACTTGCTCATTTCCTCTAACGATCGTCCCACATAGGCCCGGTATCTGGACTTTTTATCTTTAATTCTCTCATTAAGGCGCGGTAATAGGCCAAAATTAGCATTTATGGGCTGAAAATTTTTACTTTCGCAATTACTGATAAATTCCAACAAAGATCCTATCATGGTAAATGGGGAAGGCACTAATGGTGTTTGTCCCTTCAGAAGCTGCCAGGCATTGACACCGGCTATGAGACCGGTAGCTGCCGATTCCATATATCCCTCCACCCCAGTAATCTGACCAGCCAGAAGCAAGTCGGGCCTGGTCTTAAACTCCAGGGTAGGATTCAAAAGCAGAGGACTGTTAATATAGGTATTCCGATGCATGGCCCCATAACGCACAATTTCCGCCCTTTCCAAACCCGGAATCAATCTGATCACTTCCTGCTGCTCCGGCCATTTCAATCGAGTCTGGAATCCTACCAACCCGAAGACCTGAGCATTTTTGTCCTCTTGTCTAAGCTGTAGCACCGCATAGGGCTGCTGCCTGGTGCGGGGATCTTTGAGCCCAACCGGCCTTAGGGGCCCAAAGCGCAAGGTATCGACTCCTCTGCCTGCCATTACTTCAACCGGCATACAGCCCTCAAATACCATCTTCTTATCTATACTATGGCCTTGATAGGTATCTGCCTGTATCAAACGATTATAAAAGCGTTCATACTCCTCCTGGTTCATGGGACAATTATAATAATCATCGGTACCCTTGCCATACCTGGAAGCCTTGAATACTATTTGCCTATCTATACTCTCAAAACTAATGCTGGGAGCAATAGCATCATAGAAAAACAGGTTTTCTTTGCCGCTTAGTCTCTGTAATTCCTGAACCAGGGCATCCGAGCTTAGCGGACCGGTGGCTATGATGGTAATACCTTCTTCTGGTATCCGGACAATTTCCTCCCGGATAATTTCAATGTTGTCCATACCCTTTAATTTATCGGTCACCAGGCCGGAAAATAGTCGCCTGTCTACAGCCAGGGCTGATCCGGCTGGAACTCTGGTCTCCTGAGCACAGTCTAACAACAGAGACCCTAAAACTCTCATCTCTTGTTTCAATAGTCCCTGGGCAGTGTCGGCAAGCTCTGATTTCAAGGAGTTACTACACACCAGTTCGGCCAGGTGGTCAGTTTCATGCACAGGAGTATTCCGAATTGGGCGCATCTCAAAAAGGCTAACTGCACAGCCTTGGCGAGCCAGAAAATATGCAGCCTCGCTGCCAGCTAGACCTCCCCCGATTATATTTACCCGTCTCATTACTGAGTCTCCTTTACGTAGCTGCAATTCGGGTTTTGACATACCAGTTTGGGATTCTTGCCTTTAGCTGCTTTTTCTACTACTGCATCACCGCATTCGGGGCACTTTTCTCCGGTGGGCTTATTCCAGGAGCGGAAGCTGCATTCCGGATAATTGCTACAGCCATAGAAGCGGCGCCCTTTCTTGCTTCTCAGCGCCACTATGGAGCCCTGGCATAACGGGCAATTAACCCCTACTTCTTCGTTTAAAGATTCTGTATGCCGGCATTCGGGAAATCCGGAACAGGCTAAAAACTTGCCAAAACGGCCGTATTTGATCAGCATGGGGCGTCCACAGAGTACACAGTCTTTGCCTGCTTCTTCATCTTTTATTTCTATCTTCTCCAACAATGCCTGAGCTTTTTCCAAATCAGAAGAGAAGGGCTCGTAGAAATCACGTACCACTTGCCGCCATTCCATATTGCCTTCTGCCACCTGATCCAATTCCTCTTCCATCTGAGCAGTGAATTCTACTCCCACTATGTTGGTAAAATTGTCTTTTAATAGATCCGCCACAATTATCCCCAGTTCAGTAGGGGCAAAGTTTTTGTTCTGCCGTTCTACATAATTACGGCGCAATATGGTGTCGATAATAGGAGCATAAGTACTTGGTCGACCGATGTTTTTCTCTTCCAAAAGCTTGACCAGGCTGGCTTCAGTAAACCGCGGAGGTGGTTGAGTAAAGTGTTGTTCTGATTTAATCTCCAGCAGTTTTGCAGTTTGCCCTTCCTTCAAATCCGGTATGGGGTTTTTTATTTCCTCTTCTTCACTGTCGTTGTAGACCTTTTTGTATCCGGGAAATTTCAAACGGGATGAACTAGCCTTGAGCAGATATTCACCAGCTTTTATATCCACGGCCAGAGTGTCGAATATGGCTGGAGTCATCTGACTGGCTACATAGCGATCCCAAATCAGCTTATAGAGTCGGTATTGGTCCCGGGACAGATAGTCTTTTACTGTTTGAGGGGTACGATATACTGAAGTTGGACGTATAGCCTCATGAGCGTCCTGAGCACTCTTTCTGGTTTTATATTCATTGGGCTGGCCAGGAGCATATTCCGGACCATAAACAGAATTGATGAATTCCAGGGCTTCGACCTGGGCCCCCCCTGCTATCCTAGTGGAATCGGTTCTTAGGTAAGTGATCAAACCCACCGTTCCCTCTTTACCCAGGGATAGTCCTTCATACAGTTCTTGCGCCACCCGCATGGTACGTTTGGCGTAAAAATTAAGCCTTTTAGATGCTTCCTGTTGCATAGTGCTGGTAATAAAAGGGGGATTGGCCCGCTTGCGTTTTTCCTTTTGCTCCACTTTGCCAACTTTTAGCCGGGCTTTTTTTAAATCTCTTTCTATTCCATCCTTTTGGGCTTCTGACTTGATTTCCAGCCTTTCATTCTTATACATGGACACCCGGGCGTTAAATGAATTCTTTTTAGAGTCATCCACTAATGCTTCCATGGTCCAATATTCTACTGGTTGAAAGTTGTTGATTTCTTCTTCCCGTTCACAAATTATTCTTAAGGCTACCGATTGTACCCGCCCAGCGCTCAATCCCTTACGGATCTTGCTCCAGAGCAATGGACTTAAGTTATAGCCCAACAATCTATCCAGTATCCTTCTGGCCTGCTGCGCATTAACCCGATTCATATCAATAGGTCGGGCCTTCTTTATCGCGTTTTTTACCGCATCTTTGGTGATTTCATTAAATTCTATCCGGCACTTGGCGCCGTCAGGAATTTTAATGGCCTTTTGCAGATGCCAGGCAATTGCTTCCCCTTCCCGGTCCGGGTCGGTGGCCAGCAAGACTCGATCGGCTTTTCCGGACTCGTCTTTGATCTCCTTTAAAACCTCACCTTTACCCCTTATGGTTATATATTGAGGTTCAAAATCCTTTTCTGTATCTATGCCCAGTTTACTCTTGGGCAAATCTTTGACATGTCCTACTGAAGCTTTTATCCGGTAATTCTTGCCCAGGAATTTTCCAATAGTTTTGGCCTTGGCCGCAGATTCAACAATTATTAAAGTATTACCCGCCAATATTTTCACCTCTCCGTGTCACAACCTTCTAATTAAAGCTT
>JAAYJK010000011.1 GCA_012522955.1 Syntrophomonadaceae bacterium | reverse complement strand
GTTCCATTGCAGGTAATCATCGGTAGTAAAACCGGTAGTGGTCATCATGGATATAACCTGGAATAGAGTATCTCTAATGCGGTATTCTCCTAAAGGCAGGTGATTTAAGTCAATAAACACTACTATGGATGATATAACAACCATCAAGACATAAAATTTCCATTCCCGGTTGTTCAGGTAAACCCTGAAGCCTTTTTTAAGCAAGGCCAGATAATGCAGGGAGAAATTGGTCCCGGCCAGGAACATAAAAATAATTATAGTCCACTCAATGGCCGGACTGTTATAATGAGCAATGCTGGCATTCCAGGTAGAAAACCCTCCTGTGGCCATGGTAGTGAAAGTATGACAAAAGGCATCAAAAAGACTCATCCCTTCCCCCCACAAGAGTAGCAAGAGTAAAATACTGAGTCCCAGGTAAGCCTTCCAGAAATTCTTGGCGATGTCCCGAGCCTTTGGGCTTACTTTACCGGCTACTGCGCCTCCGGCAATTTCAGTTTTATAAATCTGGTTGGCTCGCACTCCAACCACCTGAATCAAAGCGATGAACAAAACCATTATCCCCATACCGCCCAGCCATTGGGTAAGGCTGCGCCAAAACAGCAATCCCCGGGGCAGCACTTCCACATCAGCTAGCACTGTGGCTCCAGTGGTGGTAATACCGGATACGGTCTCGAAAAGGGCTGAAAAATAGGAAGGAAAGTAACCGCTGAGGGCAAAAGGCAGCGAACTGAAAAGAGATGCTACTATCCAACCCAGGCCCACTATAGCAAAGCCTTCTTTATAATTTAGTTCCTCTTTTTCACCGGAACTAAAAGCAAGAATTAAACCGGTAGTTAGAGTTATCAGGGTGGACCACAATAGCCGCGCCAGGATTTCCTCTTGATAAATAAAGGAGCACAGGACGCTGGTGGCCATAGCCAGTCCCAGGATAATCAATATCCTCCCCATTATGCCAAGTATTACACTTGATCTAAGCAATTCTTATTCACTCCTGCAGTCCAAATCTTACTGCTAAAATTTCTTATATCAGGATCCGGCCTCAGCCTACCGAGCTAAAACAGTCCAATCACTGATATATAGGTCTAAGACTAGCAGCATAAGCGCCGTCTAAAATATTGTTCGAAGTCCATTCTATCACTTTTCAACTTAAATGATTACTATATTTTTCAGGTACATCATTTTTAAATAGAACAGGCGGCTACCGAGCTTGACATACTCAGCCGGTAACCACCTGTTAATATTATTTCCGTTAATGAATTGAACTAAGCACCATTATCAAATTTTAATAATCAAATGCTTCCACCGGAATATCCAGGGCTGATGTATCACCATCCTGCACCAGTTCGGCCACGGCCCAAACATTTGGCACCACGTTGCGCAGGTAATACCTGGCAGCAGCTACTTTACCCACATAGAAGTTGTAGTCAAAATGGTCCTTACCCAATTCCCGAGCTTTTTGATCCGCCAGCAGAGCTTGGTCCAGAATACAACGGCCGCAGAACAACTGGGAAGTAGCGGTCAGGATGCGATGGGAGTTGATGGGCAGCATGCCGATTTTTTTCTGACCCATATAGCTCATTATGGTTTTCTGGATGGTTTTATAGGCCATCAAGGCCCGACCCAAGTTTTCGAATTCCTTTTCGAATCCTTCGGCTTCCTTATTGCTATCGTAAAAATCGTTCATTTCCTTGAGGAACTTCCCAAAGGTAGCGCCTTTATTCATAGTCCATTTGCGTCCTACCAGATCCAGGGATTGAATGAAGTTGGTTCCTTCCCAAATAGCATAAATCTTCACATCGCGAGCAATCTGGGCTACCGGATAATCTTCACAATATCCATAACCGCCATAGGTCTGAATGGCTTCGCCAATCAGCCACCAGGCTTCGTCTGACGGATAAGCTTTGCACAAAGGGGTAGCCACCTCGATTAAATCGTTGGCCTGGTCTCTCTTTTCTGGATCAGGATCATGTTCCCGCACATCGAAAGCAAAGCTGACCTTAAACATCATGGCCCTCATGGCCTCCAGGTGCGCTTTAAGCATTAATAAAGTTCTTTTGATGTCTTCATGATTAATGATGTTTACCCGTCCGCCTTTGGGATTAGTCAAGAGGCGTCCCTGAACTCGGTCTTTAGCATAGTCCCGAGCATTATAGTAGGCATTGGCCAGACAGGAACGGGCTGCCTGTCCAGTTTGCATACGGGCTCCATTCATCATCTGGAACATCTGAGCCATTCCATCGCCTTTACCATCATTTTCAAGAGGGTTGAGCCCCAGCAGAAAACCGCGGCACTCATTTTCTTCCCCAAAAGACAGGGCTGCGGTACAGGATCCAGCCTGCCCCAGTTTATGCTCCACTCCGGTAGTTTGAACATCATTTAGAGCGCCTAAACTGCCATCTTCATTAACCCAATATTTAGGCACTATGAGAAGGGATATGACTTTGGTTGCCTCCAGGGCCCCTTCTACCCTGGGTAAACACAAGTGGATGAT
>JAAYJK010000076.1 GCA_012522955.1 Syntrophomonadaceae bacterium | reverse complement strand
AACTTGATCCAACCAGCCTTCTCAATACCCCCGGAATAAGACCGGCCGACGGCGGGACAAAGTATAATGCTCGTAACCACAATGACTTAGAACGTGCCTCCGGGGGTTAGTACATTCTGCAAAACAGTATCAGCACGTAAAGCAGTACCGGGAGTTGAGTTTCAAGCCCCGGCACTGCTGCTATTATTTCTGTTCCCAGCTCTCGCACAGGGTATCGTGATTATTCTGCCCATAAAAGAAAGGCCCGGCCGGTCCTACCTGGATGTTCTCCAATTTACACTTTCCTCGATGATCAAAATACTTGCAGCTTTCTACTTCGCAAAATATTTGTTGTGATTTCATCTCAGCGATACCCCTTTCCATCCACATGAACATCAGATATTACCTGACCTCGACGGCAAAAATCAGCACACAAGCTCTGTTGCTCCGAACTAATCGGGTCATGAAAATAACCTACTTTAATTGAGTCCAACCCGCATGCTTTTCCGTTTTGGTTATACATACAGTCTTCAACCGAGCAATTTATCTGCTGTTTATCCAAAATTTTCCCTCCTTAGGTATAATTATTTCTGTCGGATATATTTTTTCACTTCCCCAATAAAATATACGGAGCGCGAGTGTTAAGTTATGGGCACTGAAATAAAAAAGCAGCAAGCATTATGTTTTGAGCCAACCGCCAAGCACCTTATCTTGACAAATCTGTGTAATTCTCGAATAATAATATTAATATTCTCCGAATCTTTGGAACCTAAAGTTTTTACTATGGTCCCTAGATCGATAGGGTTTGCAAGGAAACTTACAAGCCTCCCGTTAGGAAAGGAGACGATGCCTATGAAAAGTCACTAGCAGTTGTTTTAGCCTATTTGGCCAAAAATACTGCTATTTTGTTTTTTTATAGCATATAATTTACAATATGGGAGGAAAAGGATTTGAAGAAGTTTAGAAATCACAAATTATTATCAATTTTATTAATACTGACTATGCTGGTCTCAGTGTTTGCTATTGCCGGGTGTCAAAAGGAAGAAGCGGAACCCCAGCAACAGGCTGGGGATAGTGTTCCTACCCCAGAAAATCCCCAGTTAAAACTGGCCACCACCACCAGCACTCAGGATTCAGGCTTGCTGGATGAAATTATACCCGACTTTGAAGCCAAAACCGGCTACAAGGCAGAGGTAATAGCGGTTGGTTCTGGTGCAGCTATGGAGATGGGCGAATCTGGAGATGCGGATGTACTGCTGGTTCACTCCCGGGCAGCGGAAGACGAGTTTGTGGCAGCCGGTTTTGGAATTGACCGTCATGACGTAATGTATAATGATTTTCTCATTATTGGGCCGGCGGCAGATCCAGCAGGTATTAAGGGCGGCGATGATGCGGTAGCAGCACTTACCCAAATATCTGATAGCAAATCAGTTTTCTTATCCCGGGGCGACGATTCGGGAACCCATAAAAAAGAACTGTCCATTTGGAAAGCGGCCGAAATAGAACCGACCGGGGATTGGTACAATTCAGTGGGACAGGGTATGGCCGATACCTATCGCATGGCCGACGAAATGCAAGGGTATACCTTGATTGACCGGGCTACTTATCTGGCTAACAAGGAAAATTATTCACTGGAATCCATAGTTGAAGGTGATGAGCTGCTCTTTAACCCCTATGGTGTTATTGCAGTTAACCCGGAAAAATACCCCAATATTAACTATGATGGAGCCACTGCTTTTATTCAATGGATAATCAGCGACGAAACTCAGGCTTTAATTGCAGAATTTGGCAAAGATCAATATGGCCAGTCGTTGTTTATTCCCGATGCGAAATAGTGAAGTATAAAGGATATAATACAGAAGCAGGAGATGGCTTTCTCATCCCCTGCTTCCAGTTTTCTTCAAGTAGGGATTAAAGATGGATGTTATAGGACAAGGAGTAAAAGAAGGCATACTATTGATACTATCATTGGACCCGGAACTAATCCAGGTCACACTTTTATCTCTCCAGGTATCCCTTACCGCCTTGGTGGCAGCCGGCCTTTTGGGTATTCCTGCCGGCACTTTCCTGGCCCTAAAAAACTTTACTGGTCGAAAATTAATCCTAAATATTATCTACACCCTCATGGGACTGCCTCCGGTATTGGCCGGATTAATCGTCTTTCTCGTTCTGAGCAACCGGGGTCCCTTAGGAGAGTGGCAACTGCTGTTTACACCTAGTGCTATGATAATAGCCCAGGTATTACTGGGCTTTCCCCTGGTAGCCGGCTTGAGTGCTCGAGCGGTGATGAGCCAACGGCAAGAAGTATATGATACTGCAGTTATGTTGGGAGCTACCCGCACCCAGGCAGTTCTAAGCATCATCCGGGAATCAAGGATGGGTATAATAGCCGCCTTGACTACCGCCATGGGACGCTTGATCGCTGAAGTAGGAGCGGTAATGATGGTGGGAGGTAATATACAGGGCAAAACTCGGGTTTTGACTACCTCCATTGTACTGGAAACCAGAATGGGCCACGATAGTCGGGCCCTGGGCATTGGAATTATACTGTTAATTTTAGCATTTATGATAATGCTGCTTATATTGAAGCTGGAAAAGAGGTCCTTTAAAGATGACAGTACTATTCAAATTGTTTGATATTACTAAATCTTATGGAGAACGTCAGGTGCTGAATGCCGAACACCTGGAAATAAGGGCGGGAAATATACATTGCCTCTTGGGTCCGAATGGATCGGGAAAAACTACTCTCTTAAGAGTAATGGCACTATTGACCACCAATGACACCGGAGATTTGGAAGTTTTAGGGGAACAGGTCAGCTGGCAGCCCTCTCAGCTGCTACTGCTTAGAAGACAAATGGCCATGGTGACTCAGTCCTCCTTTATGTTTGAAGGCTCGGTTTTCTACAATGTGGCCTATGGCTTAAAAGCCAGAAAAAAACCAAAAAAAGAAATACAGAAAAGAGTACAGGAGAGCCTGGAGCTTCTGGGGATGTTGGATTTTATCGATGCCCCAGCCCGCTACTTGTCCGGAGGGGAAACTCAAAAGGTAGCCATCGCCAGGGCTCTGGCGGTAAGACCTCGAGTATTGTTCCTGGATGAACCCACCTCCAATATCGATCCCTCCAGTTCCCTGGAAATAGAACAATACATCAAACACATTAATCAGCAATACTCCACTACTATTGTTCTGATTACCCATAACTTCTTCCAGGCCCGCAGATTGGCCCAGCAAACCAGCATGCTTTGGGATGGGCACATTATCGAGCAGGGCCCCACCCGGGATATGTTCCATAATCCCCAGGACCCGAGAACCCGGCGCTTCATCAAAGGAGAATATTAAAATTGACGCAGCTGCTGTTTGCTGCAGCTTTGCCAACAGTCCGATTGGTTCCGGTATACCAGCAATTTACGTTTATGATCCCGTAATACGGTTTTAATCACCTCACCCATTACCACCGGTTCTGCTTCCGACAAAACGTAACCATCCAGGGTCTCCACTAACTCTATATCACTGAGCTGTTTAATTTCCTCCACCCGCATGATCTCCCCGGCTGCTTTAAGCTTTAAACGACCTTGAAAGCGTCCATCATTCCCCGACATCCTCAATCCTGCCCCGGCCAGTGCTCCAATGATCCCATCCCCGCTTCCTCCATGCTCGGACAGGTGAACCCTTAAGCGGCGAGCTGTCAGGTAGGCCTCCTCTTTGCTGATTATTTCGATTTTGGCCCGATAGCCAAAGGCAGAGAGTTGGGCCGGGTCGCTTAGCCAGTCTTCCCGCACTATGCACAAACCAGGATCTGAACCCGAGGCACTGTTATGTTCCAGAAATTGCCCGGCGGCCATTATTAAGTGTTCCCAGACTTCCGGATCCAGCTCAGCCTTGAAACACATGGCACTGTTGTGGGAAGTATAGGGAATATCAGGATGTACCAGGAGTTGATGGCGAGTAACTGCATCCGTATGTCCCCAACCCTTCTCTTCCAGCAGCTTTCTCAAGCCGTTGGCAGTGTGTCCGGTAGATCCCTGTTCCAGGTTATCGGTATCATCAATGGAGATAAAAAATATCATTTGGGTCCCCCGTTTTGAAAATTCTTAACACTCTGCTCTCCTATTTCCATGTATATTATTTCTCCAATAAATTAGAATTATCCTCTATCTGCCCGCACCTTTTGCCAGAACTCCAATACCCGACAGCTTTTAATTATCTGTTTCTGTTTATTTTTCTGCTCCTGTCTAGTAATATCAGAATTACAAGCTTGAATCTCATGACCGAAGGAGGATCTTATGTTAAAGATAATGGTATTTGCTCCCCATCCTGATGATGACATTATTGCCTGTGGGGGCAGTATGGCCAAACATATAAAACAGGGAAATCAAGTTCAGGTGGTATATTTGACTTCCGGTGAAGCGGGCAGCCACAAATACAGTAAAGACCAACTGGCTGCCATAAGAGAAGAAGAAGCCCGGCAGGCTGCAGCCAGCCTGGGCATTAAGCAACTGAGCTTTCTGAGGATGCCTGATGGCTATATTTCCTATACCCAGGAAAACTTGCTGGCCCTGGTTAATATTATCCGTGAAGGGACTCCCTCTCTTATTTATGTGCCCCATGCCCAGGATGCAGTACGGGATCATAAGTTTACTTGGCAATTGGTGAGCGAAGCCTGTAACAAAGCGGCTGGACCCTGGTTTCAAGTCTGCCCGGCCCCTCCCTGGTCCACTCCTGGTATTCTGGCTTATGAAGTCTGGACTCCCTTGCAGGAGCCTTCCTATATTGAGGACATCAGCCCCTTTATGGCTGATAAGCTGAGGGCTCTTCGTTGTCACCAATCCCAGCTGGAAATACAGTATGACGAAGCCGTAACAGGTCTTAATCGCTACCGGGGAGTAATGAGCGGCCAAGGCCAATATTGTGAGGCCTTTAAAGTAATTAAAATGGGAGGCCCCCTGTGCTAGCCAATGCCGAGGCTCGGCACCTTAAAGGAAAAAAGATTCTGCTCTTGACCCCATTTCATCGCAGCCAGAGGGGCAATTCTCTAACCAGTGAAAGAATCCAGAACGGCTTAAAAAAGATGGAAATAGATATTGACTTGCTTTCCCTGGAAGATCAGGATTGGGAAAACACTATGCTTCATGCTTTGTCCAAGAGTAGCTATGCATTGATACATGGCTTTCATGGCCTGCATTTCGCCCGAGTGCTGGAGAAGATGCCAGATCTGGGCCAGCTGCCTCTGCTCTTGACTATGACCGGTACCGATATTAACTTCGACCTCTTGGGGGCTCATAGAGAATTGGTTCTTACTGCTATGCGGACTGTACAAAGAATAATTGTATTTAATCAGGCCTTTTTATCTGCCTTAGCTCTTGACTATCCTGAATTCCAGGATAAGCTGCAGTCAATTCCCCAGGGAATACAACTGGAACCCGCCGCTCCCATGGATCGAAAGCAACTGGGATTAGAGGAAAGGGATTTCGTCTTTATTCTGCCCAGTGGATTAAGAAAGGTTAAAAACATTGAACTGGCTCTTGATGCCTTATCCCAACTGTGGCATCAATACCCCCAGCTTAGATTGCTAGTCTTAGGAGCCTCCATAGAAGATGATTACAGTGAAATGATAATGAATCGAATAGATGCTCTGCCCTGGGTCACTTACCTGGGAGAAGTCCCCCACCACCAGGTCCAAGCCTATTACAGGCTGGCCGACGTAGTACTAAATACCTCCGAGGCGGAGGGACAGCCCCAAGCCGCTCTGGAAGCCATGAGTCTGGCCAAACCGGCCATATTGACTGCAGTGCCAGGCAACCTGGGCATCATGGAAGATGGAGTGCAAGGACTCTATGCCCAAAACAGCTCCGGGCTACAAGCAGC
This sequence comes from Syntrophomonadaceae bacterium, assembly GCA_012522955.1. Lineage (GTDB taxonomy): Bacteria > Bacillota > Syntrophomonadia > Syntrophomonadales > Syntrophomonadaceae > JAAYJK01. The sequence goes on along the minus strand of JAAYJK010000076.1, from coordinate 9,126 downwards.
TGCTGCCAGACTAATTCAAGATCCCAAGCTAAAACAGGATATGGGCCAAGCCGCAGCTCAGCTGGTTGGACTTAAATTCCAAGCTCAAAGGGAGTTTAATGCCCACGCGGCACTATACCGCCAGATTTTGGCCGGTGCCGGGAGTTGAACTAGGCATCAGTCTATGGACGAGTATTATTGAGTGGAAAATTGCTTTAGGTTAAAGGTGGAAAGTTGGTCAGTTGGTCAGTTGGTCTGTTGGTCAGTTGGTCAGGTAGTTGCATACGAGTGTTATGCTTTGTTTGAGCAAGGATGGTAAGGCGACTTATAATGATCAAACTACTCCCATTGCTAGAGCAACTTGATCCAACCAGCCTTCTCAATTCCCCCAGAATAAGACCGGCCGACGGCGAGACAAAGTATAATGCTCGTAACCACAATGACTTAGAACGTTACTACTATGCCAGCATCCGAGCATCATTCAGTTAACTTATCCTATACCAGGTAATGCGGGCGACCATGGGTCGCCCCTACATACCGTGCATACACATTACTAAGCCAAAACGGGTTAATAACTAAAGTCCCGAGGGGCGAATTATTCGTCATCCAGAATATAATGAGCTATATTGTTACAGTGGTCCCCGATTCTTTCCAGGTTGGAGAGCGTATCCAGGAAAACAGCGCCGTTATTCCCGTTGCATTTTCCTTCATTCAGCCTGCGAATATGGGCTTTTCTATACTCAGCCTGCAGGTGGTCAATCATTATTTCATTTTGAATTACCTTATGGGCCATCTCCTTATCCTTGGTATCGAAGAGCTGCATGGCTAGAGCCAGGGTTTGGTCAACCAAATCGGTAATAGTTTGCAGTTCCACTTGGGCTTCCCCGGAAAAAGTAACTCCGGTTTTGATAGCATAATCTGCCTGCTCGATAATATTCTCACAATGATCCCCCACTCTTTCGATATCATTTAAAGCCTGCAGTATTATATAGGCATGATGGGAATTCTCCGAAGTTAGATTCTTCTGAGAAACTAATACTAGATAATCTGTAATCTCCCTTTCCAGCCTATCGATGGTTTCCTCCAAGATCATTGATCTTTGGTAGAGCTTATGTTCTCGGGTATTAAAATACTCCATGGCATTACTGAAAGCCTCCCGGGCCAGCTCACCCATACGCAGGGTTTCTCGAGTGGCCTGGGATAGGGCAAAAGCGGGGTTGTTTAAAAAGCGCTTGTCTATATACCATACATTGCGCAGATCCTCCTCCTTGGAATCAGGAATAAGCTTGGTAACAATAAAAGCCAGCACCGCCACCATAGGCAGCTGAATAAAAGTATTACTGATATTGAATACTGCATGGGTTTGAGCTATTTGCAGCTTGATATTCAGAGTTTCCCAACTGCCGGCAAAGCCAGGCAATAGAACGAAGATATAATTGGTAAACCAAATGACCATTTTTTCAAAAATCCCCATCAGAAACAGAGGCAAGAAGATCAAAGTGCCCAGAGCATTAAAGATAAAATGAGTCAAAGCGGTTCTGCGAGCTGCCACACTGGCCCCCAGAGCTGCCAGCAGAGCAGTAATAGTAGTACCAATATTATCACCGAACAAAATCGGTACCGCCTGATGATAAGTCACCGCTCCCTGATAAGCCAGTTCCTGCAAAACACCGATAGTAGCACTACTGCTCTGTACAACAAAAGTGAATATCATCCCGATCAGAACTCCCAGTTCTGAATGGTTCTGGACATTGCTCATTAGTTCAATAAAATAGGGCAGATCCTTCAATGGCTTCATGCCCTGACCCATAATAGTCAGGCCAAAGAAGAGAACCCCGAAGCCAAAGATAGCTTGGCCAATAAGTTTGGCTTTTTTATCCTTAAAAAACATGTAGACCACTGCCCCCACCCCGATAATAGGAAGGGCAAAGTCCTGTAGATTAAATCCTATCAGGAAAGCAGTAAGGGTAGTCCCAATATTGGCGCCCATTACCACCCCGATAGCCTGCCTTAGAGTCAGCAGTTGGGCATTGACCAATCCTACTGTTAATACAGTAGTAGCACTACTGCTCTGGATTAGAGCAGTAGTTAGAGCCCCGGTTAAGACCCCTCTAAATGGGGTACGGGTACCCTGTTCCAAAATTTTGCGCATACTATTGCCAGCCACTGACTGCAGCGCATCTGACATAAACCTAAGACCAAATAAAAACAGACCCAGTCCACCTATAAAGGCAAAAAGTATTTCCTGCCACGAAAACTCCACTATAAATTGTCCTCCAACAATAGGGGCCAGGCCCTTTAACTTAACTTTTGCCTGGCCCCCGATTTAACTTATGCGTTTGGCCTTACTGGCGATTGAACCCAATTCAGCATAGCCTTTAATAAGATCCGGATTCTTTTCTCCATTTACATTGCTCAAATAAGTCCGGGCATACCCACCGCCATAAACATCATGCAGATCCAGCATGGTTCCCAGAATATACAAATGCTTGCCTTCTACCAGTTCCTTTATTTCCGGATAGCTTAAGAGATACTCAATCTGTACGTCCACATTTAGTTCCGCCAACTGAGTAAATTTCAGCTTATCGTCATTGGACAGATTGCCCATCATCCCTGCCTGGCCCTGGTTTAGAGACTGTTGAACCGTTTCCAGTTCTTTTCTTAAGGCCTCCGGCTCCCCTGAAAAATCGGAACTGGCTGCCTTTATCGCCCCACAATCACTGTGCCCGGAAACGATCATAAAAGGAGTTCCTAAATGGAGCAGACCATAGAGTATGGAACCTTCCCCAGTCTTTACCTGGTTGCCGATATTCTCAACGGTGAACACTCGGTTAAACATATTACCCACCATATTCCCAGGCACCCTGGAATCACTACAGGCCAACAGGGTTATAACTGGATACTGCTTGTAATCCCCCTTGCGGAAACTGTCCAGAGGAAACCCCTGCACAAAGGCATCTAATCCCGCCTCCAACTCCCTTACTAAAACACCATAATCAAGTTCAACCCTTTCGTGACTCACTGATATTCCCTCCCCTACATATTTTACTTAATTCCCTAATCCTTTTCTGTTCTTCATTATATTACAGTTAAAGTGTAAATACATTAAACTGTATATACTTCTAACGGTTTGTGCCATACATAACCTGGAAACTACATAAGATCCAGGGCGTTAATAAGAATTCCGAAAAAAACAACTGTCAAAAGGAAAAGGATTAACCTTTTATTCTTCATTTTTCATACCTCCATTCTAATCTACCTGGCTGACCTCAATGTCTATTACGCGGCCGTTTGTTTTCCAAACCCGGTAATCATCTAGTTCTCTTCCTATCTGGCTTATAATCCAACCCAGAATTACCGCATCATCCAGCAACCCCAAACCCACAATAAAATCTGGTATAATATCAATGGGGGTAACAAAGTATACTATCCCTGCCAAAATCAATAACAGGGCTTTAAAGGGAATCCCGCGATAATCACCGGTTATCCAATCCTTAATCAGACTAAACAAGGTTTGTAGAGAGTCCCAGATATCATTCAAGGGACCGCTTTGGTGCAGGGATGCCTTATTAACCGCCTCATTCAGCAGACTCCTTGCTTCGGTGGGGTCATTAATGTACTTTATAGCCTTTTTTTGCCACCTGGGTGACTGCTTGAAGAACTCCTTTATCGTTTCAGCCTTAATATTCTTAATCTCATTCTTATTCTTTAAAAAGTCCCATTCCATAATGATTAATCAGCACCTCCTATATGGGTATTATACACCAAAATTAAGCATAAAAATAAATCAGAATGGATCTAAACACAGGTATAATTCCATCTGTCAAATGTGCTCTAAAGTAAGTCCTGGCTTACTTGATAGGAGGGAGCCTGTAGCTTGCCTTCCCGCAGCTGCTTTAAATAGGAATCAGGCTGCAAGATTTTTTCGGGAAAAGAGGTCAAAGGCAAGGGAGGTACACTGATACCTTCGGATTGCAGGGCCAGAGTGCCCCGATTGATCAACAGAGCACCTAATGCTACATTTTTGCCCAAATTCCTCACCGAACGCAGGTTGAAAACCCCGCTGTTGGGAGGCTGAGTGCGGGTGGTCTGAGGCATAGCACCGTATTTACCTAATCCGGCCCATGAATCACAAGTATCGGCCAGCCCTCCTAAAGCAGAAGCCTGGGGAGGCGGATCATCAGGAAAAGGAACTGCCCCTACTACATAGGAAAACATTATTCCGGTAGCCCATCTCCAGATGCTCTGCAGAGAGCCCTCCTGTCCTCCCCGACGCTCAAAGGCCACCACGATTCCTCCTATGACCTTATTGCGAATACTGCCTGCCACCGGCGAGGCTGAATAATGACAGAAGCAGGCCCCCCGCTCCATTAAAGCCTTAAGTTTAGCGGTAATATCTCCGGTATATACTGGTGAACCCACTATAATGCCATCGGCTTCTCGTATTTTTTTGTAAATCATAGTCACATCGTCGTCGTGTTTATAACAGAGGCGATCCCAGGAAGCTCCTTTTGAATAACCATAACACTTATTACAGCCATCACAGGGATTAATAGTAAGTCCGGCCAGGGAAATCAATTCAGTATCCACCGGTCCCAATTCTCGGGCCGCTTTTAAAGCCTCATCAACCAGAGTCTCGGTATTAGCGTGGCGGGGACTACCCGAAATACCCAATACTTTCACCTTCTGCATCAAAACATCCCTCCCCAGTATAATTGTTATATACTATTTCGCTTTTGGCAGCTCAAGTCCTGCCTTGACATATACTGGCACTTGTCCAAATGCCTGGAACAGCTCTAGCAAACGCATATGAATAACAGTTCTATCGATCCAAGGCCAGACCAGACCGATTATCCATTAATGTTCCACATCAAAATCTTTCCTGTATTTTAACTCCCTGGACTGAGCATAATAATAGATGTTGAAAAAGTAGCCAAGCATAGCCAAAGGGTGCGCCACCACAATACATGACAGAGGGGTTTTATTTTGGAATTACAAGAGAAGTTATTGGATAAAAAACGCGAACTGCAAAGATCAATAGACCGCAAGAAAGACAGCTTGATGATAACGGTAAGGGAATCCACCGACGACTTGTCTATGTACGATCAGCATCCAGCTGATCTAGCTAGTGAATTGTATGAGCGGGAAAAAGATGCCGGCCTGCTGGAAATGATGGAATTGGAACTGCAGAATATAAACGATGCCTTAAACCGTTACCAAAATGGTGAATACGGTATTTGCTCCATTTGCGGCGAAGCTATTGAGCCAGAAAGATTAGAGCGATTGATTTACACCACTCAATGCATCCAATGTGCCCGCAAGGCTAAAGATAACTTCACCCGCCCGGCCGAGGAAGACATTAGTTTCAGCGGAGCTATGTCCGACCGGGGTGAAACCCTGGAAATCGCTGGTTATGACTTCTATGATTCCGATAATTGATAGTAGAATGGTACAGGGGGACAGGTTCCTTATCCCAGCCTTGGGGCGGGACAAGAAACCTGTCCCCCTGTCCAAACGGTCTCCTGTTTACATTGGGGGCTAATCCTGCAGGTTAGGCTGTTGGTAATCGGTAGTACCATATTTGTTTTGTATATCCTGAACCTGGGCGGCCCAGTTCTGAATCCGTTCCCGCACATTAGTCTCCTTGGCTTGGTCCACCACTAAAATATCATTATCATTCAATTGTACAGCTATGTTATACAAACCATCCTGATTCATACATACCAGTAAACCTTCATATTGTTCCTTAACATAGGGACTTCCGTTTACCAAAGATTCTTTATTGATTATTCTGCCTTTTATTCCGGTCATGGTACAACCTCCTATAATTGAAATAACTCGTAACTCGCATATATTTTTCCCCCCCACTATTTTTTTATGTATGGAAGGATTATATCTGCTCATTCACAGGAGGTTTTATAGTTGTTCTTAATCATTTTTTCTTTGGCTGAACGTTTCAATTTCTTTATTTGCAGCTCTCTTTTTAATGCCTCGCTCTTGCTGGGTGCTACCTCCCAGTAAAGATATTCAACTGGCAGCCTTCCCCTGGTATAGCGGCTACCTTTGCCTTCATTATGTTTTTTCAGCCGACCTGCCAAATCATTGGTATACCCGGTATAATAGGTGCCATCACTGCATTTTAAAATATAAACATAATGCATCTGCTTCTTCTCCTTGGCAGCTAGTCTTGGGGAAAGTGGATTCACCCGGGGACCGTGGCTTTTTATCCGACTTTCCTCCTCTAGCCATGATGACGCTTCTTGCTGAATGCCCTGACTCTACCATACAGAATGGTTTATCGGTAATTCCCAATTAAAGCAAAATAAAAGCCGGGAGAGAATAATCTCCCAGCCCCGTATATACTCTTCTAGCAGCGATGATGGGTTACCCTTAAAGGCAGAGTAAACTTATGGGTAATAGTATTGCCAATGGTTTCGATATCGTCCATTGTAACATCGATAACCAGACATTTTAATCTGGCATAAATACGATAAGCATTATCAAGTTCCTCAGCCACCATCTCATCCAGACTTTCAATATCCTCAGGCAAATCGAAACTCCTCATCCGCTCCTGACGAAGCTTCATCAAGGTATCTATATCGATGGTCAGTCCAACCATAGGCACTTTACCTTTGAGATTTATGATCTCCTGAGGAATCTCGGTGTCAATTACTATAGGATAATTTGCCACCTTAATTCCCAAATTGGCTAAATGCATAGCTAATGGAGTCTTGGAGGTCCGAGGCAAGCCCAGGATGATTAAATTAGCTTCATGTATGTTTTCCAGATTTTGTCCATTATCATGTTCGATGGTAAACTCAATAGCTTTCATCCTATTAAAGTACTGATCGTCCATAGCATGGGTCAAACCAGAGATATAAGCAGGTTGTAACCCGATTTTGCTTTCTATTACTTTGAGCAAAGGATCCAGAACATTTACTGCAACTATGCCTTGTTCAGCTGCATAATTTTCCAAGTATTTGCTTAACTCGGGTTTTACGATGGTATAGACAATGATTGCACCTTCTTCTACTGCTTGAGATACAATATTTCTAACCTGTTCCTCCTTATTTACCCGGGAAAAACGTGTAACATTACGTTCTACATCGAATTGCAAAGCTGAAGCTATGGCTATTTTTTCTGCAGTTTCACCAACAGAGTCTGACACAGCAAATATATGCAACTTTTGTGACATAAACATCATCCCCCTATCTGGTTGTGTAGTCCCCTACAAAAACTATTCTACAATATAGGATAAATTCCCTTCTTTTTTATATTCCAGAAAAAGGTTATTTGTGTTATCCCGGCTGCTCTGTTCAGGACCAGATCTCAACCACTGCTTCCTCAGTACTATAGGCTGATTCTGTATTAAGCAGTTTACATATTTCCTGCAGGGGTCCATATACTGTGCCCTCCAGTGACAGGATGGGGTGTTGGAAAGAATATTTTTGTTTATTCATCCAATACTCTTTTTCCCCCACCTTCATGCAAATCGCTTTACCACCATCCAGGTTAAAGCTAAACAGGCCATAACCATAAAGGTTATCAAAACCTACCTGGCCCAAATCTATGGCCTGGTAGTGCAAGAGATTATTTAGTTCCATTGGTGAAATATATTGTCCCATCCTGTGCCGGGTACGAGAATAAATCAAAGCTGCCGCTCCGGCCACATGGGGGGAGGCCATGGAGGTACCGGAGAGTTTTACGTACTTGCCTTCAGGATAGGTAGAATAAGTATCTACCCCGGGAGCAACCACATCAATACGGTCATTGGAATTACTGAAATCCGCAATTCCTGTCTTTAGATCCACGGCTCCTACGGCTAAACATTCCTGGTAATAAGCGGGATAAGAGATCTCCCGGGTTTCGGGGTCAGCATCTCCGGCATTACCTGCTGCGCAAACCACCGTAACCCCGGCTGCAACTAGCTTGATTATCTCCTGATGCATGGAGGGATTGGGAAAAGGCCCCCCCAGGCTCATGTTGACCACATTTACCTTTTCTCCCCCAGCCCCAGTCCAATTATGAACCCAATTCAAGCCCTGAACAATATCGGCATAAGAACCAAAACCATCTTTACTGAGTACTTTTACCGCCAGCATTTTGGCTTCCGGCGCCACCCCCAGCAGGGCTCCATTGGCTGCAATAATACCCGCTACATGAGTTCCATGTCCATTTAAATCACCATAATCAGCTTCTCCTGGCACAAAACTAATTCCCCCCAGGACATTGTTTTTTAAATCCGGGTGTTCATAATCTATGCCCGTATCCACAACAGCCACTATTGCTCCTTCTCCCCGGGTGCAAGGCCACATTTTGTTGGCGGCTAGGAGAGATACCCCCGGGGGGGCCCATCCCTCTTCCGCCTGAAAGAAGCTATCATAGACCTGTATGATTTTAGGCTTTACAATATACATATATTCTCACTCTCCTTGCTTTATTCTAAGCAGCAGATAAGAAAGTGTTCATTTTTATACTTAATTCATAAGATTTAATAAGCCTGCTGGATTTTCAGTAGGCAGGCTTAATCAGGGCAAAAAATGATCAATTTAAGGCTCCTTTCACCCTCTTAATCCAAGAACAGGTTTTTTTTTAAAATAAATAATGATAAGATAAATATGAGGAAAAATCGGGGTGAGTGATATACATGGGCAGCGAAGAGTCCTTAGCACTAGTTATAATTATAATTGTTCTTAGTCTAGGCCTGATTTTAGGCATAGTAGGGGTTTTGTTTTTTAGCACCAACTTATCCGACTGGTTCAAAAAGCTTTAGTCTTTAGATGCAGGCTGAGTCCAAGATGGGATAGCTATGTACTTTTTGAAGGAAAAAGGAAACAGATCTTCTGCTTCCTTTTATTTTACATATAATGCAGCAAGAGAAGGGCCAAACTGTTCTGTAACATTCTGACCCTTCTCTTGCTGCATCCAGGAGATAATATTTCCGTTTAACATTAGACTAATATAGCTACGGGAAGGTCCTCAAATATTTTTTTTATTTTTTTTTAATAATATTTTAAAATATTATTGCATATTTTGTCGGTTAATGTAATAATGTAATTAACCTTCACCCCCCATATTAAAATAAAAACATAAATTCCATCACATTCCCTCTCCATATGAGCCCACCCCAGGGCTCATATAACTTTT
>JAAYJK010000010.1 GCA_012522955.1 Syntrophomonadaceae bacterium | reverse complement strand
CCGCGGCCTCTCAAAATCTTAATGGCCTCGACAACTACCCGGGCTCTCCCCACATCTATATTCAAGGGCTTTAATAGATTGATCTCGGCCGAAGAAGTTAAAGGAGATGCAATTACATGAGGCTCACAAAGCAGATTGCCCATGTTGACCCTGGCCCCCATTGCTTCAGCTTCTACCGTCATGCAAAAGGGAAGACCATAGTTTTCAAAACCGCCTGACTCATTCAGGGTGCAGACTAGAGCGGCCATCTTCTGCGGATCGGTATGGGCCTCCGGCCAGGGGCAGCCTGATTCCTCCATTATTTCCCGGAACATCATGTTCATCATACCACCCGGACAGATACAAGGCGCTCGGTCAGCCGGTAGCTTTTTGGCCACCGCCAGCAATCGTTCTCTAGCAGTAAAGGTCTTCATGGAGCTATTCCCATAGTTGCCGGGGCAATTCCCAGAAGTCTATCCACCATCCTAACCGCTTCAATGGCATTGGCTGAATAACCATCAGCTCCGATCCTTTGCGCAAAGGCCAGGGAAATGGGAGCGCCGCCAATGATGACTTTTACCCTGTCCCTGATGCCGGCCTCTTCCAGCATTTTGATAACCTCAGCCATACCTGACATAGTGGTGGACATCAGGCTGGACATGGCCACCACATCGGCATCAACTTCTATGGCTTTATCAACAAATCTTGGCAAAGCTACATCCCGTCCCAGGTCATGCATTTCATAGCCGGCTGTTTCCAGCATGATTTTTACCAGGTTTTTGCCTATATCATGAGTATCCCCCTCTACTACCCCGATGACAATCCGGTGTTTTTTCAGGCTGGCAGTATTTTCTGCATGTGGGCGCAGAACCGCCAGACCATTGTACATGGCATCAGAACAAATCAAAAGCTCGGGGATATAATATTCTTCCGCTTCGTACAGGGCTGCCGCTCTTTGCATGCCGTCGGTCAGACCCTGTATGATGCCCTCCAGGGCAGGGTATCCGGCAGCCACATATTCCATTGCTACCTGAACCACGGACTCATCTTCCATATCTACTACGCAGTCCGATAATGCTTTCAACAACTCTTGTTTGCGTTTCATTATTACTAATCCTCCCATTAAAACCCCATTTAAGCAGCCCGGCTGAAACCTGAGGTATGGTTTATATCACATCATAACTCTGCCCCAATATATAGAGGGAATTGCCTCATTGATCAATGATTTCCAAAAAAGCACTGATTCTGGTGTTTATCTGCCCGGTATCGGTCTGTGAATAATCGGTTTCCAGGGCCAGATAGGGGAGCTTCTTTTCTTCGGTAACGAATTTCCTCACCCGGTACGATTCAATGGCAAAAGTATGGCAGGCTTGCAAAATAATTTCAATAACTCCATCAACACTGTACTCATCCAGCATTTCTGCCAGGGCTTCGATTCTTTCGGGATTTGGACTCATTACTGAACAATTTATGCGAAGATACTTTTCCGCCAGAGCTAAATATGGGTCTTGGTCTTCAGCTACTAAATCTTTTTGAGCCCGGGGGCCGGAGCAGTTTTCAAAGGCCACCACGTCAGCGCCCAATTCTTCAATTTGACGAATAATCTTATCTCTAACCCCACCGCTGGGGCAGCCGGTAATCAATATCCGGGGCGGTGATGGCTTGCCGGCGAAATTTTCCTGGTAATCTTGCTTCAATTGGGCGGTGCGTTCCTCCAAAATGGCAATTTTTTCTTCAGTATCGAAGATAAAGCTATTGGCATCCATGATAGTGCTGATCTCATAGCCGGAAAGAGGGGAGGGTTTCAGTCGGCCTATTTCAAAAAAATTCAGGGTGGCTTTTCTCTCCCGATTTTTCAGGCGAATGGCATTACGCAAATCATCCTCGGTAATCACTGTCTCCAATTGCTGCTCTAAAACTTCTTTCAAGCGCAGCATCTCATCATACCAGGAGTGCAGGGCAGTGCTTCCGCTTCTGCCCGGGGGCAGCTGCATAACATGAGTATATTTAAGCTCATTCATCATTAACTGGATTTAATAAGGGGGCATAGGTTTTTAGGCAGGAATTTTTCTGCAGCGGGGATGGGTTCATCGCTCATCCCGCATAAACCAACCGCCACCGCTCCGGCGGCCAGGATCATTTCGGTAGGAGTATAGGTACAGAAAACCCCCACCACCTTTTTGCCCCTTTCTTTCAGCTCTTTTACCTTGATAAATCCTTGCTGGCGAGCTTGGGAATAGTCTTGAAAATTTTCAGGCAGTTTT
>JAAYJK010000075.1 GCA_012522955.1 Syntrophomonadaceae bacterium | reverse complement strand
TTGTAGTTACGAGTAAGATAATAGTGATAGATTTTGAAAGTGTACGCAGTACTAAATGTGTTTAAATCCATTTCCAGGAGGGTTATTAGTGGGAAAGGCAGCCAGTAATATATCCCAAGATTCATTAATATACTACAACTCTAATCATAGCCAAACTGAGCACCATATTCCAGAGGCCTATATACACTGCTTGGATATGCAAATGGATTTAATCTGCCTTTTTCAGGCTGATTTAGTTGTCCAATTCAGGAATGCTGCCTTTGAGAATTATTTTCCAATAGATGAAAGCCAACCCCTCCCGTTATTCAGCGATTATATTCCCCCATCCCAGTGGGAGGAACTGAAAGCCCAATTAAATAGTTTGCAAAAAGGGGAAAAACAAGTCAGTTTTCAAACTCGACATGATAATGAATCCGGAGAAACCCGGCAATTACACTGGATATGCCATTATCTTAGTCCGTCACTGATTCAGGCTTCAGCCCGAGATTTTACTGAGGTAGCAAATCAGGAGCGGGTAACGAAGCAACCAGAACCTGATGCTGCCATGCCCCAATCATATTCTGTTCTCAATCACCAGCCTACTGACGAAGGAATTAGCAATAAGGCAATCTTCAACAACCTGCCCTTCATGGTTTGGGCTTTGGATGAAGAATTTAATATTGTCTTCTGGAACCTGATGGCAGAAAAACTGATTGGTTTTTCCAGCCAGGAAGTTCTGAACAATAAGAATATTTTTACGGACCTGTTCCCAGATCCAACAATACGGGAAGAATACTATGACCAAATAAAAAACAGCTCCCCCATGATAGAATGGATTGCCCGTATCAAATGCAAAAACGCCAATGAAAAATGGATATCCTGTTTGGATATTGGCAATCTCTCCAATATTGAAGATTGGAAATATGTTTTAGTGGGCATTGATAGAACTGATAAAAAAGAAACAGAGCTGGCGTTGCAAGATAGTGAACAGCGTTATCGTTCCTTATTTTCAAGTACCCAGGCTGGACTTATTCTCTGTCGCCAAACTCTGGATTCCCAGGGCAAGCTGGATTATATTCTTATCGATCACAATGCGGCAGTAGAAAAAATGCTTAGTAAAACCAAACTGGATTTGCGCAGCCAATCGGTGCATCTCTTGTTTCCCAATATTGCTGACAATTGGGATAAAAGCTGCCAGAGACTTAAGCCGGGTCAGCAGGAACGTTTTCAATACTATTATCATCCTCGCCAGCAAATACTGGAATTCACACTGTTTTCTCCTGCACTAGGAGAATTTGCCGCCTTCTTTGAAGATATTACTGAAATAATTGATACCCGGGAGGAACTATTCAATCAATTGGACTTTATGCAAACCCTGATTGATACCATTCCCAATCCCATATTCTTCAAAAACCAGGCCGGGCGCTTTATAAATTGCAACAAGGCTTTTGAAATGTACGTGGGACACAGCCGGGAGCATATAATCAATAGAGATATTGGCATTTTATCACCCTACATGGAGCCTTTCGATTTGGAGCAAATACTTAAACTGGATCAGAACTTGGTTAACAATCCCCGTCCTGTTTATCACGAATATAGTTTCAAACATGCTGATGGTTATACTCTGGATCTGATGATAAACCGGGCTCCCTTCTTTGATAAGGAAGGTAACTTTGCGGGTATTGTAGCAGTATTAACTAATATTTCCGAGAAAAGAGAAATGCAGCGGCAACTGCAAACCCAACTTCACTTTCAGCAGTTTCTAACCGATATAATTCCAGCCCCCATATTTTTCCTGGATACCAGAGGTCATTACTTCAAGTGCAACCAAGCCTTTGAGGACTATATCGGGAAAAAACGGGAAGAGATTATTGGTCAAAGAGCAGACGAGCTGCCGGAATGTGTGGACCTGTGGCATCACTTTCTTTCTGGGGATTTAGACGAAAAAGGTTTAACCCAAAGTTCCCATAATCAACCCATTATCAGATTTCACCATGCCGACGGCAGTATCCGCTATGTGATAATTAACCGAACAGTATATCACAATACAGAAGGAGTACCGGATGGTCTGGCTGGAGTTATCTTGGACATTACTGCCCAACGCAATGCAGAAACTATGCTTTTGGAACAGGTCACCTTCTTGGAAACGCTCATTGAAACAATTCCTAACCCCGTCTACTATCGGAGCCTGGAAGGGATTCTTATTGAATGTAATCGCGCATTTGCAGAACTCATGGGCAGAGCCAAAGAAGATCTTATTGGCAAGCACCATCGCAATATGTACAGCAAGGAGCAAATTGAAGCTTTGCATGCCTCCGACCAGGATCTGCTGAATAGCGAAAACAACAGTTTAAGCTATAGCAGCATAATCGAATTTGCCGATGGCCACCAGGTTGATCTCTTAATTAATAAGACCATTGTATATGATAATGAAGGTAGTCCCATAGGTATCCTGGGGGCCTTAACTGATCTCACTGAACACCGGGAAATGCAAAAAACTATGGCCCGGCTGGATCAATACCGGATAATTGGCGAAATGGCCGCTGCCATAGGCCATGAGGTGAGAAATCCTATGACCACGGTGCGAGGGTTCCTGCAGCTTTTAAACGAAAATGATGGCATTAGCGACAATAAGGAATATTTTGATTTGATGATCGAGGAAATCGATCGGGCCAACTCCATCATTACCGACTTTCTATCCTTGGGGAAAGGCCTGCATACGGAGTTGAGACCAGAAAACCTGAACACCATAATTGAAAATTCGTTCTTGATTCTCTCGGCCGAGGCTAAGAAGCATGATCACTGTATAAGGCTGGATTTAGAGGAAGTCCCGGTTATCCCCCTGGATTTTAAACAGATAAGGCAGCTGATATTCAACTTGGTCCGAAATGGATTGGAAGCCATGTCCGAACCTGGCACCATGACTATTGCTACCTATAAAGAAGACGATAGTATCTTATTGTCCATTCAAGATCAGGGAAGCGGTATTGATGCCTCCATACTGGAAAAGCTGGGTAAACCATTTGTTACAACCAAGGAAAAAGGCACCGGACTGGGCCTGGCTGTTTGTTATAGCATAGTAGAACGACATGGGGCACGATTGGAGGTGGAAACTTACCATGATGGTACCGTTTTCTATATTAAGTTTCCTCTACCCTCTCCAGCAACGGACAATAAATGTAATCAGGAAATAATTAATGATAATTCAGCCCTCTGATAGCAGGTTTATATCGGGGGAATCATAATAAAATTTTCGTTTATTTCATATTCACAGATGCTGTGCCCCCCTTTGCCCTGCCAGTCTTTCCAGTCTTCATCCAGATCATCTTTGTATTGCAAAGAAAAGAGACAGTCATCATTACCCATCTGCCTGAATTCGGAAAGGATAATATCAATAATTATCAGGGCGGTTTTGGGATCGGGGACCGGGTATCGGTTTATCCTGGCTTCAGCACTGAATACTCCGGCAAAGACCATCAATTGATAGTATTTTTTCACTGGCCGCAGTTCCTTACATACTTGCCCCTCCAGTTGACTGGCCAATACCTTGAGTTGGGAATCATCCTTTTTATCCATTTTATCCCCCCTGTTAAAACATCCTCCTTTAAACCCCTATTGAATTATATGCGCTGACCGGGGTATATATTTTCAAATTAAGATTTTCTAATATCCAACTAACCAACTTAAAAACTGGCGGTCAAAGACCGCCCTATACCTTCTACCACTTTCCAACTTTCCACCTGCCCTCTAAACCTTTTCCTGTTCCTTGCTACCCTCAGCATCCTTTTCCATTGCTGGTTTCAGTAATTCTACCTCATACCAATCTATCATCTGCATACCATCCAACTTAATTTTGGCGGTATTCTGCCCAGCCAGGACCGCGGCGCTGCTTTGGAACAAGAGCAAAGCCGGAGCATCATCTATAATGATCTGTTCGGCCCGGTTTAATAGTTTTATTCTTTCTTGCTGGCTTATCACTTCTTCCCGGGAGGCATCCAGGATCTTGTCTACCTGGGAGTTATGGTAATTAAAATAATTGCCCATTCCCACTTTACTGCTATGAAACATGCTATACAGTAAACTGTCCGGATCAGGATAATCAGCTTTCCATTCCAGGCGGAAGAAAACTAAATTCATTTCATCCATCTGTTTCTTGTAATAATTCCATTCCAATGGCTGCAATTTCACCTTGATCCCCAACTCGGCCAGTTGAGCAACAATTGACTCCACTACCATTTGATGACCAGGGTCCTGGTTATAAGTCAACAAGAGGGGAGGCAAACCTTCACCCAAGGGGAATCCGGCTTCTTCCAACAGTTCCTGAGCCTTCTCGGGATCGTAGGAATACCCTGTCATATCATGTTGATATCCCGCCATTCCCAGTGGAATAATGCTATTAGCAGCTCGGTAAGAACCTCCCATTACTTCATCAATAATCAAATCTTTATCCACCCCATAATTCAAGGCTCGGCGCAGCAGATAATTGCCGGCAAAGGGCTCCCGGTTAACATTGAAGCCCAGAAAATAAATATTGTATAAAGGTTTGGTAATTAATAATTTTTTGTACTGGGGATTTTCCTTAAAGGCATTTAACTGGTTCAAGGGCAGAGAATCCAGGTAATCTACGCCTCCAGCCTGATAAGCGGCTAGAGCTTCAGAGCCGGCGGCATAAACCTGGGCTTTAATACCTCCCAGGGCTGGCATACCCCGATGATATTTTTCATTTCTTTCTAAGAGATATTGCTGCTTATCTCTTATTTCCTTAATCTTGTAGGGCCCACTGCCCGGAGCCGGCTCCACCTTGTCCTGGGTATCGTATACCCAGAAAACAGGATTGGTAAGCATGAATATAAAGGCGGCATTAGGCTGCTCAAACTGCATTTTTATGGTGCCGGGATTAATAACCTGAATACCACTTATTTCTGCACTTTTTCCATCCAAGCGTTCCTGGCTACCCTGTATAGATAAAAACAAACTTATGTTGGACCATTCCTTGGTAGTAGAAAAGCTGTTTTCCCATGCTCTTTTTACATCTGCGGCCTCAATTCTCTTTCCATTATGAAAGCTTATTTTTCGCTTCAGGTTAAGGGTAAGGCTCTTGCCGTCCGAAGAGTATTTCCAGTCACTGACCAGCAAGGGTTTTATGCTTTTACTCTCATCATCGTAATAAACCAGCCCTTCATAGATGGCAGCTGCCAGCAGTTTTTCCGGGTGACTGTCCAGCAAAGCCGGTTCCAGGGAATCTATGGTTCCTACCAGGGCTAGATTAAAAGTCCGCTGATCCAGGTTGGCAGTGTAAGTAGTTCGCTTATCCAGAAATACTAAGATGCTAATAAATAAACATCCTAGTACTGTGATAACAACTACAGCTCTTCGTTGCTTGATATTCAAATCTGAATTCTCCTCTCTTAATAGTCCTGAAAGAATTATATTAGACAATCACCCTGTTTATTCCTTTTTTAACTTTATCTGCCTTATTAGATCAAACAAAAAGTACAAAGGTAGGGGCGGTCTTTGACCGCCCACCATTGCATATATATCAAGAATAAGCACTGAAAAACCTTAAATGCGGGCGACCACAGGTCGCCCCTACATGCCAGCATCCTTGTAAAGCAAGCCATACTGACGCCGAGTGGTAGCTTAGATGCCTGAATAGTTATGCTATATACTACAAGCAGGAGCTGTGTCCAAACTTGGGGTTTGGACACAGCTCCTGCTATTTTACTTATTTTTTTGTTTAATGATTATTCTTGCTTATAATGTCGGGTATAAATAGCTAGATACGCTTCATAGTTTTGCAGAACGTTTTTAACATACTTTCGGGTTTCGGCAAAGGGTATATTGTCTAAATTTTTCGGGTTCCCGTCCCACTCACCACTTTCCTTCCACTGCCCGACATTACCCTCCCCAGCATTGTAGGCCGCAATAACCAGAGGCAGCTCATGGTCAAACTCCTGGTTAAGCTTAGCCAAATACCAACAGCCAAAGTCGATATTAATCTGGGGCTGATGCAATTCAGCTGTATCAAAGTTCTCTATACCATGCTGAAGGGCAATCCAACGGGCGGTATCGGGCATAATCTGCATTAGACCTCTAGCTCCTACTGGTGACTCGGCTGATGACTCAAATTTGCTCTCGGCTCTGATAATGGCAAAAACCAGATAGGGATCTACTCCGTACTCATAAGCAGAACTAAAAACAATATCCCGATGGGGTTCAGGATAAAATATGATTATCCACTTGGGAAAGGTAATAACTACGGCTAAGAATAACAATATAAATAGCCACAATATCACAGAATATTTGTTTCTTGCTTTTCTTTTCAAGCATTATTCTCCTGACTCCGGTATTTTAGGATAGGAATAGTTCCTCCGCTTCTCCTACTCTTATACTTTAAATGAAGCTGGATGGCCACTAATAGTTGCCCCACTGCTCTGGGCTATAAGATGATAATTATCTATGATAAATTGTCTCATTTGCTCAGGACTGCCGTTATTATTAATAACCAGGTCTGCTCGCCTGGCTTTTTCATCCAGGGGCATCTGGGATTCGATTCTTCTCAGGGCATCTGTCCGACTGATTCCATCTCTATTCATCAGACGCCGGATCTGGGTATCCGAGTCTACCCATACCACCCATACCAAATCGCAAAGGCGTTCCATATTGGTTTCATATAAAAGGGGTACTTCTAATATCAAAAACCCGTCAGCTTGTTCCTGGGCAGCTGCCTTTAATCTTCTTATAATCTCTTCCATAATACGGGGATGAGTCATTTGGTTAAGCTTTTTTAGGTATTCGGGCTGGCTGAACACTTGAAAGCCCAGCTTTTCCCGGTTAATGGTATTATCAGGATTTAAAATATCCTGGCCGAAGAATTCCACAATATCATACCAGGCCGGCTGCCTAGGTTCCACCGCATATCTAGCCACTTCATCAGCGTCAATTATTATGGCTCCCAATTCCTTCAGGGTACGAGCTGCCGTGCTTTTGCCACTGGCTATGCCTCCCGTAAGGCCTATAATCCTCATCCTATCACCAACTTCAAATAAACTCACTTATACCTATTATGATAAAAATAAGACCAGATATTACTGCTGAAAAGCTTTTTAAGCAAGTCTGCTCAAAAAAAGCCCCAATAAGTAATCCCAGATTCACCATTATAAATTTTAACACACCCACCGCCAGGACAGTATAAAAAATATTTAAGCCGGTCATGGCTACACCAATACCCGCCCCCATGGCATCCAAGGCCAGAGCCAACCCCAAAAAAAATGCCTCTCGGGCACTAATAATTCCTGAACGGTCAAAATCAGCCCGGGCCGGTTCCTTCAGTATTTGGACAATTATTCCCAGGGGTTTGATGCAAACGCTTATTATAGGCTGGTCTGTCTCTGCCTCTATACTGCTGATCTTTTCTTCCCCAGCCTGCAAGATAAAATAACAGCCTAAAACCAGGATAATCGAGGCACCTAGCCGGGAAGCCAGTTCAGGGCTTAAACTCATGGCCAGTCCCTTGCCGCACAGCATAGAAATGGTAACCGCCAGGGCTGAGGCCAATGAAATAACCAGCAAAGAAAAGATGGGGATTTTGATCTTCTTGACCCCATAAGCCATACCGGCCGCGAACCCATCAGCACTGACAGCCAGACCAAACAGAATTGAGCTGATTAACTCCAAGGGAGCCACTCCTATCCCCTAAGCAAGATATATCTCTACTATATGGATAAAAGTATTAAAGTGTTACCTTAGCCCTCTACTTCTGGCATAACTGGCAATAGTGACTGCTGCGCCCGCCAATTTTTTGCCGAACAATAAGGCTGCCGCATACTAAACAGGGTTCTCCTTCCCTTCCGTAGGCCTGTAAGTGTTCCTGGAATCCACCCCGGGCATTGTTTCCATCTCGGTAATCTCTAAAAGTAGTGCCTCTGTTTTCAATGCCCTGCCGAAGCACTCGTTTTATAGCCCGGCTCAATCGAAGGCTTTCTTGCTGGCTCAGGGAAGCCGCCGCTCGATCTGGCCTGATGTGGGCCAAAAACAAGGCCTCATCAGCATAGATATTTCCTATACCGGCTATCAAATTCTGGTCCAGGATCAGGTTTTTAATGGCTGTTCGCCGGCCTTGAGTAATGGAATGTAAGTAAGCAGAACTGAAATCCCTCTGTAGAGGTTCCTTCCCCAGCTTCCCCGTTATATCTTCCGGACTGCTCACCAGCCACACCCCGCCAAAGCGCCGAGGATCCTGGAACACCAGCTTTTTGCCATTATTCAAGTGCAGTATTAAATGCACATGCTTTTCCTGCAGCTCCTCTTCCTCATTTAACATATAAAAGCGTCCGCTCATGCCTAGATGAATCAGTATATGATGATGGCCCCCGGCCATTGATATAATCAGATATTTCCCTCGTCGTGCCACCTTTTGGATAAGGGCTCCGTGTACTGCTTCCGGCTCAAATTCTCGCTTCCTGATTATATCCTCTCGAATCAGTTCAACTCTAATCATACTGGCCCCCTGGTTAACGGCCAGGGATCTTTTTATAGTTTCCACTTCCGGTAATTCAGGCATACTAGCCTCCTTTGCCACTAAAAACAACTACTGCCATATTTCCGTCCTCAATAATCTCCTGTGAAGCCTCACGACGCACCTGTCCCCCTGTCTCAGTTAGCAGATGGACCGTGCAAAATCGGAGACGGATATTTATGTATCCAATCCCGCGAAATATTTTCGCAAAGGAATAAAAACTAAATAGAATTGGGCAAAGCTATTTCCCTCATCTCATACCAGTTGCTTCCCGCTTTCAGCGATACCACCAGGGGAACTCTAAGTTGATAAGCATTTTCCATGCAATTGCTGAGCAGAATAGCTACCTCTTCCATTTCGGACCTGGGTACCTCCAAGATCAAATCATCATGCACCTGCAAGAGCAAACGGCTTTTTAAACCCCGCGAATGGAGCTCTCGTTCCACCTCAATCATAGCCAGTTTGATAATGTCCGCTGAGGTTCCCTGTATGGGAGTATTCAAAGCCATACGGCGGGCAAATGACTGCCGCATTTTATTGCTGGCATTAAGATCCGGCAAGTAACGGCGCCGCTTAAGTATAGTCTCCACATAACCATGTTCCTGGCCAAACTGCACAATTTCTTCCATATATCTTTTTACTCCCGGATAGCTGTTCAGATAGTTATCTATATAGCTCCGGGCTTCTTTGCGACTGACCCCGGTATCACGGGCCAGACCAAAATCGCTGATGCCATAAATAATACCAAAATTTACCGCCTTGGCCCGGTAGCGCAATTCTGGGCTGACCTCATCCAGAGGCACATGGAAGATTTCAGCTGCGGTACGAGTGTGAATATCAATACCCTGGATAAATGTATTAATAAGATTTTCATCTCCGCTAATATGAGCTAAAGAACGCAAGTCTATCTGGGAATAATCGGCGGATAAAATCAGGTGCTCTTCATCCTTAGCGGTGAAAGCCCGCCTTATCCTGCGGCCTTCCTCCATCCGAATGGGAATATTCTGTAGATTGGGCTCTATACTGGAAAGGCGCCCGGTAACGGTCTGGGCCTGCTTGAATATAGTATGGACCCGACCACTGTCCGGATGGATACATCCGGACAGTGCATCGGTATAAGTGGATTTTAATTTGCTTAACTGCCGGTATTCCAGTATAAGAGGTATAATATCATGCTCTTCATAAAGCTCTTCCAGTATTTCCGCCCCGGTGGCATATCCAGTTTTGGTCTTTTTAATCACCCGCAACTGCAAATCCTCAAACAGGATTTTACCCAACTGCTTGGGTGAGTTGATATTAAACTCACTGCCCGCCAGCCCGTAAATCTTATCCTCATCCTGAGCAATTCGTTCTGACAATTCCCGAGATATATTCAGCAGGATATCCCTTTCCACCTTAATGCCCGCATATTCCATATCTCCTAACACCTGGGACAGGGGCAACTCTACCTGGTAATACAAGGATTTCAGCTCTTCTTCAGTCTGTTGCTCCAAGTGCTCGAACAATTCTTTTAAGCGGCTAACCAGGATCGTATAATTGTTACGATCCACATTCAAGCTGAGATAGCGATAAATAGTAATAGATAACTCAGTTCCATTAAAGGCGGGGTCAATAACATAGGCCATCAGCATAGTATCTCCCGCTACCCCTTGTAGCTTAATCCCATGCCTGAGCAAGATCACCTGGGCAAACTTTGCGTTATGCATATACTTCTTGATTCTGCCGCTTTCCAATACCGGCTTGATCCACTCCAATCCAGCCTGACCTTGCTTCTGCAGGTCCAGATAATAAATCTGACCCCTGCTAGCCAGATATAGACCTTGCAAGCTGGCCCACATTGGATGCTGACCATCACTCTGCACTATAAGCCCGATGCCTTCCTCTTCGGCTTCCTTAAGCAGGCTTGCTGCCAGACCACTATCCTTGATTTCCTCCAGCTCCAATTCTTCCACTACCGTGGATAGGGATTGCTCTGACAGCTTCTCTTCCAATTCTTTCATGAAACCATTGAATTCCAAGTCCTTGTACATCTTCTTCAAGCTTTCGTAATCAGCCTCTTTAAGCCTATAAAACTCCATATCAGAGCCTAAGTCCAAATCTGTTACTATAGTACCCAGATGGCGGCTCAAAAAAGCCTGCTCCCGGTACTCTACCAGCTTTTCCACCAGTTTCTTGCCCTTGACCTGGTCCAGTTGATCATATAGTCCTTCCAATCCTCCGAACTCTTTGATCAGCCTGATGGCAGTTTTGGCTCCTACCCCCGGCACTCCCGGTATATTATCAGAAGCATCTCCCATTAGACCTTTAATGTCTTTCATCTGCTCCGGTTCAACTTCCCATATCTCTTTTACCTTGGCCGGGTCATATTTCTGGGTATCACTGATCCCTTTGCGAGTCATAATTACGGTAACCTCGTCCCTTACCAGCTGCAGGGTATCACTATCACCTGTTACGACTACCGTCTCCAGCTTATTTTCCCTGGCCTGCCGACAAAGGGTGCCGATTATGTCATCAGCTTCGTAACCTTCCAATTCCAGATAGCAAATATTGCGAGCCTTTAATACTTCCCGCAGCAGCCCGAACTGCCCTTTCAACTCATCCGGCGGAGCCAAACGCTTGGCTTTATATTCCTTATACAATTCCTGTCTAAAAGTATCCCGGCTCTTATCAAAAGCCACCACCACATGAGATGGATTCTCTTCCGCCAATACCCGGTTAAACATGGTGAAAAAGCCATAAACCCCATTAGTAAAAATACCCTGGCTGGTCTGTAGCAGGGGCAATGCATAAAAGGCTCGATAAAGCAGGCTATTGCCATCTACCAGCATGATTTTCTGATTCATACTTATATCCTCGTTTTCCTTTAAAATACTCAAGTCATATTTCATTATAACAATTCCAGCCCCAGAATAAACCTCTCTGCACCTTAAATAGAGCCAGCCCCAAAAGCTACTCTTGACAAGCCGGGGCGGGATAACTATAATAAAGTTTGCGTTCAAAAAAAATAATATCCAGCCAGAGTGTCGGAATTGGCAGACGAGCGCGACTCAAAATCGTGTGCCGCGAGGCGTGTGGGTTCGAGTCCCACCTCTGGCACCATCAGGAAAATAGGGGCTTTAAAGCCCCTTGTTTTGGTTTCTGGAACTATGATACTACCACAACAATTAACCTTATGTTAGCCTTTATTATAGAATCTCGGACATTTTCTTTATCCCACTTAACTATGTTCTTTCTACAGCAGTATAATTATTAATAGTCTCGAAAGAAGGTAAGCTTGGCTTTATGTCTCGCCTTATTCTCCTTTATTATCCCGGCTCAGATTTATTAAATCCTCAATTCCTACTGAGCTCTGGTCCACTTCTCGGCTCTGCTCCTTTAAGTCTGAATCCAAGTGGTTTGGTTGCCATTATCTCCAGGAAACAAATTTGCACTCAACATAATACCGGCTTATATGATAAAATTTGAATTACTGGAGGGTGTATAATGTCATATAATGAAGATATGCATGTGCTGGACCTAATAATGAACCCTATACTGCACAACGTTAATGAGGGTATACTTATTACCGATACCTTCCAAAACCTTATTTTTATGAATGAAAGTGCTGAAAAGATTTTTAACATAGATGCCTCCTCCATTATGGGCAAACATGTGGATCTCTTGAAACCTGGACTGCAGTTTCACAGCATGATTAGCCAGCGGGAACTCTATGTGCAGGAAAAGGCATTCATAAAGGGCAATGAAGTAATTATTCGCAAAGGACTTTTAGAAGTAAGCCCTAATGCTTTTGTGTGTTATGCTATCTTTCGAGTAATTGACAGTTTCGAAGATGATCAGCTAAATTCCTTATTGCAAAACCCTTATGAAGGAATAGCGGTTTTTGACGAGCACGTCCGTTTACTGTGGGCCAACGAGGTTTGCTATAAATACTTCAAATGCCGTTCCAAAGAGGATGTAAAGGAGAACCTGGCTGCTCTTATCCCTCCTTCCACCTTGCGTCATTCCATAGAAGAAGGCCGGCCCTTGTTTGGACGAACTATCGCAAATAGCGGAAGGACTTTGAACCTGGTGTATTTGCCTATTACAAGAAGCAATCGCACCATTGGCGTTATAGTCAAAAGTACTTTTTCCCCCAGCTATCCGGCGCCCTCACAAATACCTAGAGAACCAGAACATGGCAGCGCCAGATACTCTTTGGAGGATATAGCTGGCAATAATAAAGAATTAGTCAAGCAAAAGAAATTAGCCATAAAAGCCGCTCGCACTACTTCCACGGTCTTGATAGCCGGAGAGAGCGGAACCGGCAAGGAAGTGTTCGCTCATGCTATCCACAATCTCAGCTCTCGACGCAAAGGTCCTTTTGTTAAAGTAAATTGTGCAGCGGTACCGGAAACCCTGCTGGAATCCGAATTATTCGGTTATGCAGAAGGGGCCTTTACCGGAGCCAGGAAAGAAGGGAAGCCCGGGAAATTTGAGTTGGCCGATAACGGAACCATTTTTTTGGACGAAGTGGCTGATATGTCCATGGCTATGCAGGCTAAGCTATTACGGGTTTTACAGGAAAGAGAATTGGAGCGGATAGGCGGTATTAGTTCTACCCGCATAAACGTCAGAGTAATTGCGGCTACCAATAAAAATCTGTTTGGACTGGTAAAAGAACGCAAGTTTCGGGAAGACCTCTATTACCGCTTAAATGTAGTGATACTTAACTTGCCGCCCTTACGGGAAAGAAAAGAAGATATACCAATACTCTGCGGGGTACTGTTACGCCGTTTAAATGAACAGCTGGGAACCAAGGTGAACCTAATCCGACCCGAGGTCCTATCCTGTTTTCAAACCTACCATTGGCCGGGCAATGTACGAGAACTGGAAAATACTCTGGAACGAGCCATTAATTTTTGCGAACACGATACTATTACCCAGGAACACATCCCCCCGTCCATACTAGTTTCCGCCCGGGAGGGCTGGGAAGTGGCATCTCCCAACTCGTTGGAAAAGCACCTTCAGGAACGAGAAAAAGAGGCCATCGTTAGGGCTCTGGAAAAAGCCTCCGGCAATAAAAGTAAAGCGGCCAAATCTCTCAAGATACACCGCTCCGCCTTGTACCGAAAAATGCTCAAATACAATATCGATTTATAAGTGTCCTGTTTTGCGACAAACGTCCCAAAACAGGACACTTGTCTCTATGTAGGATTATATTGGGTATTCGAGCTCCCACGCTGTATTAATTGGGGACATTTTCCAACCTTTCAAGTAAAAGCTGTTCTACCCGTCAAACTGCGTAGGAATGCAATATACAAGCATTTTACCTACAACTGGTACATTTATTGCATAAAAAGGGAGGGAGTGGATTTTCAATTAACCATCAATAGGGGTATTCAATTAAAAGGGGTTACATTTTAATGAAAGGGGGTATGGGGTGGCTTATTGCCGTTTTTTTAGTATGCATTTTTTAAAACAACATAGAAAAATACTTGAGGGGGTATTTATTAATGGGATTTAATAAAGTAGGTTTATTAGGTGCTGGTACTATGGGTTTGGGTATTGCCTGGGCTACTGCAGCTGCAGGCAAAGAGGTTATACTCTATGATATAGACCAGAAATTTATAGATAATGCCTTGGGTCGCATTAAAAAACAGATACTAAAATCAGAAGAAAAAGGTAAAGCTGCTCCCGGAACCGCCGATGCCGTTCTGGGTAAAATCAAAGGCACAGTGAACTTCGACGATTTGAAAGATGCTGAATTCATTATTGAAGTGGTTCCTGAAAACATGAACCTCAAAAAAGAGATCTATACCAAATTGGATGCCTTAATGGCTCCTGATGTAATACTGGCTACCAACACTTCATCTTTGTCCATTACTGAAATTGCTGCTATCACCAAGCGTGCTGACAAGGTAATTGGCGTACATTTCTTCAACCCGGCCAATATCATGAAACTTATTGAGGTTATTCCGGCGGTACAGACTTCCGAGGATACACTGAATGCAGTTATGGAATTTTCCAAAGAAATTAAAAAGACTCCGATTAAAGTAAAAGAAGGTCCCGGCTTTGTCGTCAACCGTATTCTCCTACCTGGAATGAACGAAGCGGCATTTATCCAATATGAAGGACTGGCTAGCACTGAAGATATTGATACCGCTATGAAACTAGGGGCTGGTTGGCCCATGGGTCCACTGACCCTTTGCGACTTGGTAGGAGTAGATATCGCCCTGGCCGTATGCAAGACTCTATACGAGGAAACTGGCGATCCTAAATATCGTCCCGCTCCTCCACTGAAGCAGTTGGTAAGGGCTGGATGGCTGGGAATGAAGACCGGTAAGGGCTTCTACGACTACAATAAGTAGACCCGGCTGTAATCTGATTGGGAAGGAAAAACCTGAAGAGGGGGAAAAGTGTTGACTTACCAAAATCTGATTATTGAAAAAGAAGACGGCATAGCCCTGATGTATATCAATCGTCCCAAAGCATTGAATGCGCTCAATGCCGATGTTCTAAAAGAAATGGCTCAAGCTATTGATGTATTGGATGACGATAATGAAGTTAGAGTACTGATCATTACTGGCGCCGGAGAAAAATCCTTTGTAGCCGGAGCTGACATAGTATGGATGTATGAAATGGATCAACCTGGCTGCCGCAAGTTCTCAGCTTATGGGGAATATGTTTTCCGCAAGCTGGAACGCATGGAGAAACCGGTAATAGCTGCCGTTAATGGATTTGCCTTGGGAGGCGGCTGTGAACTGGCCATGGCCTGTGATATTCGACTGGCTTCAGAAGTCGCCCTATTTGGACAACCCGAAGTAGGCCTGGGCATTATACCTGGATTCGGCGGCACCCAGAGACTGCCTCGGCTGATTGGTGAAGGCCGGGCCAAAGAACTTACCTATACCGCCAATAACATTAAAGCCGATGAAGCTTATCGGATAGGACTGGTAAACCATGTGTATCCTGCTGATCAATTAATGGAAGAAGCCAAGAAACTGGCTAAAAAGATTATCAAGCAGGCTCCTCTGGCAGTAGCATATTCCAAACATGCCATTACCGTTGGTATGCAGTGCGACCTGGATACCGCTATGGCTATTGAGTCGGATATGTTTGGTAACAGTTGTGCCACCGAAGATAAATCCGAAGGTATGGGAGCTTTCATCGAAAAGCGGAAACCCAGCTGGAAAAACAAATAGAATAATTTTGCAAACAATGCCGGTAAAGCTTTTAGGCAAGTAACAGCCAGCCTGATACCACTCAAAACTCATGCTACCATGTTACAGCTAAAGGAGCTTGCCGACAGCATTTAAAATTTTAGAAGGAGGCAAAAATTGCCTCCTTCTTTTTGTTGTATGGCTTAGTAAACATATCCTTACCGAATAAGATGCGGGCGGTCAAATACCGCCCCTACAGGCCGTGTACCCATTTACCTACCTTATCTTGGGGGGATTACAGATCGCATGGTAGTGACGTTGATTTATTTTATGTGCAACAATATTTGTGCATAAAGTTGTCCGCTGTATATGTAAAGGTCGTCCTGTAGCGGTGTAGGGGCGACCTGTGGTCGCCCGCCCTATGGTATAAAACCGATAATTTTGCACTATAACGCAAACAAACGGGCGGTCAAAGACCGCCCCTACAATTATTTGCAGGTCCTAGTATGTGCTATACTTACATATAATTAAAGGACCTTGGTTAAGCCTTTATATACCTTGCCCCGGGGAGTATCAATAGTAACCAGCATCCCATCCTTGATTATGGTACTGGCATCTTTGGCTCCCACAATCACCGGTATATTGGCGTTCAACCCCATTATGGCCGCATTGGATGTAAGTCCACCTTCTTCGGCTACCAGGGCTTTAATCCGTCCCAATAGAGGTGCCATATAACTATCCGCATTGCTGGTAACCACTATATCCCCCTCTTCAATTTTGTCCAGATCGGCTATGGACAGAACTATCTTGGCTTTTCCGCTGGGTGCAGTACTGCCTATGCCCATTCCTTGAACCAGTATATCCCCGACAATGTGAACCTTCAGTAGATTAGTTTCCCCGCTCAGTCCCGTCGGCACTCCAGCCGTCAGTACAATCAGGTCGCCCTTTTTAATGCACCCCTTTTCCAGTGCTGCATTGATGGATTCATCCAATAATGCATCGGTGCCTTCGATATCCCTAATCAGCACCGGATACACTCCCCACACCAGAGCCATCTGCTTTAAGACGTCTTCACTGGGAGTAGCTGCTACAATTTGAGCTTGGGGTCGATATTTGGCCACCATACGTGCTGTATATCCGCTACGAGTAGCGGTCAGAATAGCGGAAGCTCCTAAATTCATAGCCGTAGCACAGGTGGCATAACTGATGGCGTCAGTGACCGTCAGACTACCCTGAAAGCGCTTCTTTCTCAGCAGTTCCTGGTAAGGCAGAGCATCTTCCGTCCTTTGAGCGATCCGGGCCATAGTTTCCACCACTTCCACCGGATATTTGCCGGCAGCGGTCTCTCCAGACAGCATAATGGCATCGGCTCCATCAAATATGGCATTGGCCACATCGGAGACTTCTGCTCGGGTGGGACGGGGATTTACTATCATGGAATCCAGCATCTGGGTGGCAATAATAACTACTTTACCGGTCTGGGCGCATTTCTCAATTATAGACTTTTGCACCAGAGGCACTTCTTCCGCAGGTATTTCCACTCCCAGATCTCCCCGGGCTACCATCACTCCGTCCGTCACTTTTATTATGTCTTCCAGGTTGTCTACCCCTTCCTGGCTCTCGATTTTAGCTATTATGAAGGGGTCCGCGTTATTTTCCTCCAGTATCCGTCTAATTTCCAGTATATCTTCGGCCTTGCGCACGAAAGAGGCCGCTATAATATCCACCTGCTGTTCAATGCCAAAACCTATGTCCAGTCGGTCCTTCTCACTTAAAAAGGGCAATTGTATTCTTACCCCAGGCACATTTACCCCTTTTCTTTCCCCTAGTTCTCCACCATTAATCACCTGACACCGAATATCGGTCTCGCTACACTCTTTAACCTGGAGATTTATTAAGCCATCGGCCAGAAGTATGGAATCTCCCGGTTCAACTTCCTGAGGCAGAGCCTTATAAGTAATCTGCACCGCCTTTTCATCCCCGGGCACCTCCCGGTTGGTAAGTATAAAATCCTGTCCTCCCTGCAGTATGATTTTCCCCTGGGCCAGAGTTCCGGTTCTGATCTCCGGTCCTTTGGTATCCAGCATAATAGCTATGGGAGTACCGGTAATGGACGCTGCTTGCCTTATGTTTTCAATTCTCTTTTGATGTTCCTCATGCCGACCATGAGAAAAATTGATGCGAGCTACATTCATGCCATTCTCGATTAAACGGGTCAGTACACCTATCTCTTCACTCGCCGGTCCTATAGTACATATAATTTTGGTTTTTCTCAAACCGCCTCACCTCCTAACCAAGATATTAATAATACCTTTTTCATATGGATAAAATACGGGCCAATTCAAACATTTCCAACTCTGGAGTTTTGCTTCCGTTAACAACTTCTCTCAGGGGTATAGTCAAAAGACGCTCTTCCCGGACTGCAATCATAACGTTCTTCTGTCCATTGGCTATACAATCTACCGCCATCTTTCCCATCTGGGAGGCCAGGATTCGGTCTGCAGCCGTAGGAGTCCCTCCCCGTTGGATATGACCCAGAATAGTAATGCGGGTATCTTGTCCCGTTTTTTCCAAGATATAATTCTGCAGGTCCATAACCGGATAAACCCCCTCGGCTACAATAATAATACTATGCAATTTCCCCCTATCCATGCCAGCCTGAATCTTGGTAATCAGCTGTTCCAAATCAGTTTCTATTTCCGGGATCAGTATGGACTCCGCACCACCTGCCACCCCTGCTGCCAGGGCAATCTCTCCGCAATCACGTCCCATAACCTCGATAATAAATACCCGGCCATGACTGCTGGCGGTATCCCGAATGTGATTAATAGCATCTAATACCGTATTTACCGCCGTATCATAACCAATGGACCTAGTATAGACTACATCATTATCAATAGTGGCCGGGATTCCTATAACATTTATCCCCAAGCGGGAAATCTCATAGCCTCCTCTCAGACTCCCATTTCCACCAATGACCACCAGGTTCTCAATCCCCTGCTCAAGCAGGTTTTTCTTGGCCTGTTCTATGCCCTTTTCTTGCCTAAACGATTCAGAGCGGGAGGTTTGCAGTATGGTTCCGCCCCGATGTATTATATCAGCTACTGAGCCCAGGGTCATTTCTTTTAGATTACCGGCTATTAAGCCCTCGAAGCCCTGGTAGACACCATATACCTGCATTTTCAAGTATATAGCCGACCTGACCACCGCTCGTATGGCTGCATTCATTCCCGACGCATCTCCACCACTGGTTAGCACTGCAAGCTTTTGCAAAGATTTACCTCCTTTTTCTCCTAGCTGCCTGGATGCCGGTCGCAACTGCTCCTTAGGCGAGCAGCTTGCCCATTCAGAGCAACTCAGGCCTTATTCTTGCTGCTTTCATTTCCGCTGGTGCTGGTTCCATACCGATGCGATATTTCTGCATATCCCCTAATTTTTATAGCCGACGTTTGTTCGGTGAATTGAAGAAACATTATTTCCCCTTTATCTAATTTTTCCGTATGATGAAGTTTGGTGTCTCTTCCTCTGGTCAAACCAATTATCGTTACTCCATTTTCCAGGGCTTTGACCACAATATAGTCTTGTCCGAAATAATCGTCATTCATGCATTAATCCTCCTGTCTGTCTGTATACCACTCTGGGGCTTTCTGATGCCTGAGTCCAGCAGATATTGCTATGGTTAAGGACCTATACAGCTTAAGTAAACCATACATTATTAAACCCACAAAGCTCCGTAATCTTTGATTTCAGCTGGACATGGGCCTTGACATAATATTTTTCCTGTAAAAGCACGGTGCGCCGACCGGGCAGGTGTAAAAAAACCTCCACTGAACCCGGATACTGCTGCAGAAGGTATAAGAGTTGAGGGCGAAGCTCATTTTGAACCTCCTCCGGAATTCTAATATGAAGTTCTTTGAGGACCTCAGGTATGGGTCGGGCTTGCTGCAAGGAAATTTTGGGTTCTTCATCCCGCATATCATAAAAGCCTTCAATTAGAACCGCTTCATTGGCCTGCAAATAATCCAAATTCTTTTTTAAGGCTCGTGGAAAGACCATCACTTCGATTCTACCACTGCCGTCTTCCAGATAAAATCGAGCATAAGCATCACCCTTCCTGCTCACTCGTCGGTTTAAATCCACTACCATACCGCTTAGCCTAACATAAGTCTCATCATGGGCTGAGTCCAAATCGCTGATTTTTTGCCCGCTCAACAGGGGCAGTATTTCCTGATATTCTTCCATAGGGTTGGCTGATACGTAAAAGCCCAGAACCTCTTTTTCCCTTTTCAGCTTCTCGGCCGAGGGAAACTCACCCTTCAAGCGAGGCTGAGGCTCTTCCACCATATCCATTACTTCTCCAAACAATGACATCTGGCTACTGGACTGGCATTGTTTAATCTTGGCCGATAATTCTACGCATTCTTCTATAATGGACAAGGCCTCTTTGCGGCTTATGCCTAAAGTATCAAAACAGCCAGCCATAATCAAATTTTCCAGCATTCTCTTATTGATCTGTCCCAGATCAACCCGCTGGCTAAAATCAAATAATGATACAAATTTTCCTTCTTTTCTGGTATTTACAATACTTTTCACCGCGCCCAGGCCAACATTCTTTATGGCCCCCAGGCCAAAGCGGATAGACTTGCCACTAACGGTGAAATTTTCAAAACTCTCATTGATGTCAGGTGGCAGTACTTTGATTCCCATCCCCTGGCACTCCCTTAAATAGAACACAACTTTTTCCTGGTTATCTATTACACTGCTTAGAAAAGCACACATGTATTCCACCGGATAGTAAGTTTTTAACCAGGCGGTCTGGTAAGTAATCAAGGCATAAGCGGCAGAATGGCTCTTATTAAATCCATAACCGGCGAAACTCTCCATAATATCAAAGAGCCGGGTTGCAGTAGCCTCATCTATATTATTCTGGGCTGCTCCTTGAATAAACTTCTGCCTCAGGGCCATGATCTCCTCCGGCTTTTTCTTTCCCATGGCCCGGCGAAGTATGTCTGCCTCACCCATGGTGAAATTGGCACAAATACTGGCTACCTGCATTACCTGCTCCTGGTACAGAACTACCCCATAAGTTTCCTGCAGTATATCCTGCAACATAGGATGAATATATTCTATTTCCTGGCGCCTATGCTTACAGTTGATAAAATCCTCCACCATACCACTGCCCAAAGGGCCAGGCCGATACAGGGCAATGATGGCAATCAGATCCTCAAATCGACTGGGAACCATTTCCTTTAATATCCGCCGCAAGCCGTTGCTCTCCAGTTGAAACACCCCGATAGTGTCACCCTGAGAAAGCAGATCATACACCTTTCCATCCCTCAGATCAATCTTATCTATATCAATGGTTTTTCCCTGGGTTTTTTCTATGATTTCCACCGCCCGATAGATAACGGTCAGGGTCCGCAAGCCCAGGATATCCATTTTCAACAGGCCTATATCTTCCACCGTTTCCTTGGCAAATTGGGTAATTACATGGCCATCGCCGGTACGCTGCAATGGTAGCAGGCGGCTTAGGCTGTCTTTTCCAATTACTACTCCCGCCGCATGCACCGAAGCATGCCTGGGCATTCCCTCCAAAGCCCGAGCTGTATCGATCAGTTTTCGGGCCGTATAATCCCTGCTGTATAGCTCCATCAAGTCAGGAGCCATACTTAAAGCCCGGTCCAAGGTAACTCCCAGTTCAGTTGGAACCATTTTAGCTATCTTATCCACTTCTCCATAAGGAATGTCCAGAGCTCGTCCCACATCTCTTATAGCGGCTCTAGCTGCCATGGTACCGAAAGTAATTATCTGGGCCACCCGGTCGGCACCATACTTTTGAATGATATACTCGATCACCCTATCTCTTTTATCAAAGCAAAAGTCAATATCTATATCCGGCATACTGACTCTTTCCGGATTTAGAAAACGTTCAAAGAGCAAGCCATACTGCAGGGGGTTAATAGTAGTAATCCCCAGCACGTAGGAAACCAGGCTGCCCGCTGCGGAGCCCCGGCCCGGTCCCACTGCAATATTATTGCGGCGAGCCCAGTTGATTAGATCCTGTACAATTAAAAAATAGGCAGCAAAGCCCATGGTATTAATAACCTGCAGTTCGAAAGCAATTCGTTCATCTATGAGCGAATCAGGCTGAACAAATACCTCCCGGGTTTTTTCCCACACCAATTGGCTAAGATACTCCTCTGGGGTATCTCCCGCTTCCAGCTCAAATTGGGGCAAGTGAAAAGAACCAAACTCAAATTCCAGCTCACATTTTCCCGCTATTAGCAGGGTATTGCTAATAGCCTCCGGCCTCTGGGAAAACAGATCATACATTTCTTCCGGACTCTTCATATAGAAAGCAGCACCGGGGGGAAAACGCATACGATCTTCATCGCTGATTACGGTCCCCGTTTGTATACATAACAGAACATCGTGATGAGCCGCATCATTCTGATTGATATAATGCACATCATTGCTGGCTACCAAAGGTATCCCCGTCTCATCGCTGATCCGGATCAAAGCTTCACAAGCCCGCTCTTCCTCCGGCATCCCGTGTTTCTGGAGTTCCAGATAGAAATTATCCCGGCCAAATATCTGCTCATATTCCAGGGCCAGGTCCCGGGCCTTACTATAGTCGCCGGCTAAAGCAGCCTGGGGCACCTCCCCGGCAATACATGCCGAAAGGGCAATGAGACCCTCACTATATAAGGACAACAGTTCCTTGTCCACCCGTGGTTTATAGTAAAAGCCTTCTAGATATGACCTGCTCACCAATTGCAGCAGGTTTCTGTAACCCACCTCATTTTGGCACAAGAGAACCAGATGATACATATTGTCATCGATCCTAGCTTCCTTATCCAGCCGGCTGCGGGGAGCCACATATACCTCACAGCCAATAATGGGTTTTATTCCTTGTTTTTTGGCCGCCCGGTAAAAATCCATAGCCCCGTACAATACCCCATGGTCAGTAATTGCACAGGCCGGCATCCCCAGCTGGGCAGTCCGGGCAACTATATCCTTTATGCGGCAGGCCCCATCCAGGAGGCTGAACTCAGTATGATTATGTAAATGAACAAAACCAGGTTTCATAAGATCCTCCTCATCTACGCCAGAGTCCCAATTGATACCTGGCAGGCCCTGCCTCCAGTTATTTCCATCAACTGCTGATAAGTAATCGGAACAGCTGTATTGGCCGTACCCGCCGCCGCATATACCACCTCATACCTTTTCAGGCTTTCATCCAGATATACCGGAACCGGGGATTTTAAAGCAAAGGGGCATACACCACCTACTGGGAAGCCGGTTACATCTAGTACTTCCCCTTCATTGGCCATGCGCACCCTGGCCCCTACCAGATCCTTCACCGCTTTAGCATCGATTTTCACATCACCAGTAGATACCACCATTATGTAATCATCCTTTTTACTCTTAAAAAGCATGGATTTGGCTATTTGCCCCACTTCCGTTCCCAGAGCCTGAGCTGCCAGGAAGGATGTGCTGGTATCCTGTTCAAATTCAATAATCCGAATGGCCGGATTCTTAGCCTGTAAAAACGACCTTACTCTTTCAATTTCCTTCATCTTTGTTTTCACCCGCCATTGATACATTTTTTACTATGAGTTAATTATAAACCAATCAGGGCCTTAAGTAGAAAAGAAGTTAGACAGGTAAAGGTTAAACCGGGGAAAGGGGAAAGTTGGTCAGTCAGTTGGTTGGTTGGTTGGTTAGTTGGTCAGGTAGTACATACGAGTGTTATGCTTTGCTTTAGCAAGGAGGGTAAGGCGACTTACAATGATTTAATTACTCCCACTGCCAGGATTACTTAATCCCAACCAGTTTTCTCAAGGCCCGAGAATAAGACCGGGCGACGGCGGGACAAAGTATAATGCTCGTAACCACAATAGCTTAGAACGCTACTCCTAGGCCAGCGAGCACGTAACTCCAATAGCTTAACAGGTACTACCCGAACTGGCTCAAAAACATCCCTGGGTTGAGCCAGAAAAATAAGCAACCCCGGTCATGCTCAAACATAGCCGGGGTATCAATAGCGTTTATTGTCCTGCTTGCTGCCTTTCCCTCAGCCGCTTGCTCATAATGCCTCCTATGCGTCCACAGGCGGCATTGCTGAGAGATTCCCATCCATGTTGCTCAATCTGCTCCCATACGCCTAGCTCCCGGGCAATCTCCATCTTCATTAGGTCTTTTTCCGTCAAGAGCTTTTTCTTTTTGCTTTTATTTTTCATAATCACCCCACCGAGTAGAATTTCTAATAGTAATTTCCCCCGGAGGTGTACCGCTTTATTCTAAATTTTTTTAAGAAACTTAAACAAGTGCTCTAATTCTCCCTGCCAATCGGGCTTAAGGGGGGCTCCTTTATCAATCAGCATATTTTTGACCAGAAATGTTTTAAGCCCCACCTGGCCAGCTATCAGGTCCTCGCCGGTATCGTTTCCCACCATCAGACAGTTATGAGGCTTAACCCCTATCTGATCACAGATCTCCTCATAATAAGCAGGCTGAGGTTTACAATAGTGCATATTCTCATAAGCAGTTATCAAGTCATAATCAAAATGCCCAACTCCTGCCCATTCCAATCGCTTTTCAATAGCAGTTAAGGGAAATACCGAATTGGTGGCGATCACAATTTTTAAATCCCGCCCGAACAAGTTTTCCATCATTTGTGGCACACCTGGAAAGGGTTGACAATATTTGCTTAAACGGGGAAACTCCTCTTCATAAAAAGTATCAAAAAAAGACAAGAATTCTTCCGCCGGATAAGGCCAATCCTGGAAAAATTCCTCATAAAATACTTCTTCATTGGTTTTTTCCGCATCGGTATTAGCTATCATTTTTTCAGTAGAAAACCATATTTTTTGCACCAGGCGCTCCGCTTCTTTATAGCCCATACTATAAGCCATGGCCTGCATACTGGAAAAATATCGGGGCAAAAAATAATCCATATCTATATTGAGCAAAGTACCATCCAGATCAAATAATAGAGCTTCAAACATCAACTATACTCCTTCTCTTCACTTTCTTTTTATTCAAATGCTTTTAGCGAAGTTTTTATAACATCCATTCCGCTTACATAATAGACCAATCTCAATACTTCCTTGATTTCCTCTTCCGAGGCTCCAGCCGCTCGAGCTTGCGCTGCCAGCACCTTGACTCCCTGTTCCGCATTTTTGGCGGCATCCAAAGCTAGTACCACCAAGTAGGTAGTTTTTAGGTCCAAAGCCCGAGTCTTTAAAGCTGATTCTACCACTGCCTTAACCACCGGGAATAAATCAGGGTCTTTCTCCCTTAATTCCTCTACAAACCAAGGTAATTTAATTTCCATTTCAATACCTCCTGAAGGCTATTTTTAAGCTTTATGGTCCAGACCTGCGATATATAACTTCGCGCAGGAGAATCAATTATTATTATAATGCAAAATACAGCCAGAATTAAAGGCAGTAAAAGGAGTAGAAAAATAATTTTATCAAAAGAAGGAATTATTGGAAATATATAGAAATTAAATAATGCTAACATATCTTAATCTTAAGGAGGTTGTTTATGTTTTTTACATTTTTGAATAAGGATAAGGCTCACTATCCAGATCTGTCCCTTTTGCTCCAATACACCCCTGAAGAAGTACTGTTTTATTATTATAATTCTCACCTTAGCATCAGCCTGCAGACTTATCAACAGCTCAAAGCAGAAACCCAATCGGAGGAAGATGCCCTGGCTCCTTGCTGTCAGTGGATGGAACTGCTGGAAGATGAACTGGGGCTGAACAAGGACCTGGACACCCTGCTCAACAACGAATATATCCATATTGTGGGTCCTTACTATTACCCTTTCAGCAATACTCGCTTTTACTTCAGCAAAAATACTCCGCCGGACATCCAGCAGATAAGCTCCGGGGATTTCGGCGCTATTATGGCCCTGGAATTCCTGGAGCCCATCAATAAAGAAATGCTGGAGTATCACAAGGGCCGCAAGAGCTCCAAAAAGAATCATAAGAACAAGGAGGAATTAATCAAAGATATTAACATGTGTATTATCTCCCTGCACGATACCGAGAAGGTAAACAAGCATATAAATTATTTAAACAAATTGCTGGAGCTGCGTAATGGAATAGTCAACATTGAAAATCTATGGCCTCAGGAGCCAGATATTCTGCCCACCAAGCCTAAAAAAGAAGAAGCTTCCCCCTCTCCCGGCAGTAATTTAATCCCATTTGCTTCTTTGAAAGCACGTCGGAAAAGAAAGAGCCATGAAGAGGAACACAACAGCTTTAATCAGCAGATGAAAATATATCTAATGCAATATCGCGAATATGAAAAAGCCTGTGACCGTTATAAGGAGGTTTTGGAACAATGGCAGGACTACAGCTCTGACTTTCTGGAACGCTGTTATGTGGACATAGAGATTACCGAATCCAAACTGAAAAATGCCCAAAAAAATTTGAGAATATATAACAATATCATCAGTAAATCCCTGGTTCATGCCGATTATCAAGATATTAATACCTTAAGTGTATTTAAGCATTATCTGGAAACCGGCCGAGCTAATGACCTGCAAGACTGCATGAACCTCTATGAAGAAGAACGTCACTGGGACGAAATCAAAGCCAGCCAGGAGAGAATAGAAAACACCATTTACTTCCTGCAGAATAGTGATGATAAGAGCCGCCTGGCCCAGGACCACATCGAACGCTTGCTAAAGAAAATCAATGATCGTTCGGCTGAGTCCATAAGGGTTTAGTCCAGTCTTATGATAGTAATGGCTTGACCAAGGATTTTACCTATGGAATTACTGCACGGAACAAGAGAACCTTGCTCCTATTACATTATGGGAGGGAGTGAGGTTCCTTGATTAGAAAGATCCGGTGCAAAAGCATGCCGGCGCCAAAACCTCCGATATGGGCCCAAAAAGCAATGGAACCACAGGAATTAGCCGCAATCACATCTGCGGTTCCACAATACAACTGGCTTAAAACCCAAAAGCCCAAATAGACCCAGGCCGGTAAGGTAAAAAGGAAAAAGGGAGGTACAAAAGTCAGTATCCGGGCATGTCTGAACATTAAAAAGTAAGCACCCATAACTCCGGCTACTGCCCCGGAAGCTCCTACTACCGGAATACTGGATTGGGGATTAATATAATAATGAGCCATTCCGGCGGCCAGCCCGCATACTAGATAAAATAATAAAAATCGACCGGAACCCATATGATCTTCAATGTTGTCGCCAAACAGCCATAAAATCCACATATTGCCAATAAGATGCATCCAGCCTCCATGCAAAAAGATGGAGGTCAAAAGTGGATAATAAGAAATCAAGGTCCCCGGTTCATTCAGATAAGCTGGTACCAGACCGAATACATAAACCAGTTGATTTAGCAGCTCAGGTCCTGCCATTATCTCCAGAATAAACACGGCCAAGTTGATTAATATCAAAAGCACTGTAACCATGGGAAAAGATTCACTAGGGGTACTATCGCGAAGTGGAAACAAATTATTTAGCTCCTTAATACAAATTAACGACTCCTGCTTTCCGGTTCAGCTAAAGGGGTGATTCGGTAAACATTGCTGCCACATTACCAACAGTTGAGTCAGTAATATCAGAGTACCTCAAATCGAAGAGAAATAAAAGCCTTTGCCTTTTTCCTCTTAAAAGAGGATTTTTTGGTAATTTACTGTATTATTACCAGCAAATATCATTTATAATAGAAACAGTATACGACCCGATGATATTAATGCAAGTATGCATTTACACTTGCTTTTTTTGTAATAATTTAATCTAGCATGGTCGAAGCAAGTACATTTTTTCGGGTAATGCAATTCCGCATTTTATTTTAATGCTTTCATGCATTATTCTTTTTAGCTTCAAGCAGCAAGCTGCTCTAAGCCCCATTTTTACAGCCGCTTTTATTGCCATGATTTGGCATACATATTGCATATTTCTTTTTAGAGATAGAGATAACTACTTCTGATTTTATACTCATATCATTTAATTTCGTATATAGCTTGATTGCTAATACGGTCTTCATGGTAGCTTGAGCCGCAGTTCTACTTAATGCTAATGGTCTTGCCTTTCTACTTCTCCGGGAGTAGTTAGTTTTTGTATTAATTTAAATAATGCTAAAGGGGGGATAATGCTTTTTATCAACTGCGATGATGCCATTCAAAATCATTATTCATCATTGAGACTTGGGGTTTGGGATTATGTATTTATTATTTATATGAAGGAGAGGTGGACAATAGTGTCAAAAGAAGTCGTTGTTGTCGGTCTGTGCCGTACAGCCATAGGAACCTTCGGGGGTACGCTTAAAGACACCAAAACCATAGAACTGGGCAGAATTGTCATGGAAGAAGCAATCAAAAGGGCCGGAATCCAGCCGGAGCAGGTGGAAGAAGTAATCTTTGGCTGTGTATTACAGGGCGGACAAGGCCAAAACGTAGCCCGCCAGGCGATGATACATGCTGGAATTCCTAAGGAAACCACCGCTTTTACCATTAACAAAGTATGCGCTTCTGGGATGAGGTCAGTCCAGCTAGCCGCTCAGATAATTAAAGCCGGGGATGCAGATATTATTCTGGCCGGTGGCATGGAGAATATGAGTGCTCATCCCTATTACCTGCCTAATGCTCGTTGGGGTTATAGAATGAACATGTTCAAGGGGGACCTGATAGATGGCATGGTTTATGACGGCTTGTGGGAAATTTTCAACGGCTACCATATGGGAATTACCGCTGAAAATGTGGTGGATCAATATGGCATAACCCGTGAAGAACTGGATGATTTTGGGTATGTTAGTCAGGTTAGAACTGCTGAAGCTATTGCAGGCGGCAAGTTTAAAGATGAAATAGTTCCGGTTGTCATTAAAACTAAAAAAGGCGAAAAGGTATTTGATACCGATGAACATCCCCGGATGGCAACCCGGGAACAGATGGCCAAGCTGGCGCCATCCTTTAAAAAAGGCGGAACCGTAACTGCAGGTAGTTCCTCCGGGATAAATGATGGTGCAGCAGCTATGATCGTAATGTCTAAAGAAAAGGCAGATGAGCTGGGAATCAAAGCGGTAGCCAGAATCGTCAGCTATGCCTCCGGTGGAGTAGATCCATCAGTAATGGGCCTGGGTCCCATTCCTGCCACCAAGAAAGCCCTTGCCAAGGCGGGCATGACCATAGACGATATTGACCTGATTGAAGCCAATGAAGCCTTTGCCGCCCAATCCATAGCTGTAGCTAGGGACTGTGGCTGGTCTGATAAGATGGATAAAGTCAATGTTAATGGAGGCGCTATCGCTCTAGGCCATCCTATCGGCTGTTCTGGAGCCCGGATTATTGTCACATTACTTTATGAAATGCAAAAGCGTAATCTGAAGACTGGTCTGGCTACACTCTGTATCGGAGGTGGCATGGGCTGTACTACGGTATTCGAAATGCTTTAAAGCAGGTAAGCAACCTGCAAAGTGATAAGCTTGGTTCTTGCTGTATAATAGATAGCCGAATGGATCGGTGGCCTAGGCCAATCCTTTCGGCCAATACAGTGCCTGCTTACAAACTAGAATAAAAAATAGGAGGAGTCTAATAATGGCACATTATAATTGGTTGTATCAGATGAGGGACATTAAGTTCCAGATTAAAGAATGGCTGGACATGGACACTCTATTATCCCTGGATGCTTACAAAGATTACTACGCCATCGATGAC
Source organism: Syntrophomonadaceae bacterium (assembly GCA_012522955.1). Classification (GTDB taxonomy): domain Bacteria; phylum Bacillota; class Syntrophomonadia; order Syntrophomonadales; family Syntrophomonadaceae; genus JAAYJK01. Next base: position 33,181 of record JAAYJK010000075.1, on the reverse strand, counting down.
GTGGATAATTTCCTGGACCTTAACTTTAAAGTATGTCGTGACGTTATGTGCCCGGCCAACAAAGATGCCGATGACCCCGGCGCTACCTTTGTGGGCGGCGAGGAACATGCCGTGGTAACTCCTGAATCTTTCAAGACTGTCTACAAAACCATTATGGATGCCGAGTTAGGGCCCCAGTTTGGATTCCGGGGCGAAGGCAAGATACCCCTGGCCTGGTACTCTCCCATTCTGGAAATGCAATCCGCTGCCTCCCCGTCCATAGTCATGTTCTGGTGTCTGACTCAGGGTGCTACCACCGTGTTCCAGGAATATGGCACCGAAAAGCAAAAGGAATTGTTCCTTCCCAAGATGTATAGTGGTGAATGGTGCGGCACCATGGGCCTGACCGAACCCGGTGCAGGATCTGACGTAGGCGCCCTTCAAAGCCGGGCCACCCCCACCGATAAACCCCACATCTATAAGATGAAAGGGACTAAATGCTTTATCACCTCCGGTGACCATGACTTGGCGGAAAACATTATCCACTTAATGTTGGCCAAAACTCCGGGATCCAAAGCAGGTACCGCCGGTATATCTCTGTTTATAGTGCCCAAATTCTGGGTCAATGATGATGGTTCCCTGGGCGCATGGAACGACGTAACCTCCGTGGGTATTGAGCACAAGATGGGTATTCATGGTTCTTCGACCCTAACCCTGGCCATGGGCGAAAACGACAATTGTTACGGCTGGATGCTAGGTGAAGTAGAAGTGGTAGACGGCCGCGGCATAGGTATGTCCCAGATGTTCACCTTTATGAACGAAGAGCGTCTGAACACCGGCTTATTTGCCCTGGGTTGCATGGGCTCAGCATACTATGCCGCTTTGGATTACACGAAAGTACGGGTTCAGAGCAGGCATTCCACCAATCCCAAGGGCCCCAGCGTCCGGATCATTGAGCACGAAGACGTCCGCCGCATGCTATTGTTACAGAAATCCGTCTTGGAAGCCACCCGGGCCTTGATTTACCAATCCTATCTCTATGTGGACCTATCCAAAGACGCTCCTACACCGGAAGAAAGAGAATACTATCATGACATGTTCATGATCAATAACCCCTTGTGCAAGGCGTACACCTCCGACATGGCCAGAATTACCACCGGTGAAGCCATACAGTGTCACGGCGGCTACGGCTTCATGGAAGAGTATGCCGGAGCTGAACTATACCGGGACGTAGTGATCTATGGCATCTGGGAAGGCACCAACTTTATCCAGGCCCAGGACTATACCGGCAGAAAGTTCACCATGAAGGGCGGCGAACCATTCAAAAAGTGGGTGGCTGAAATCGACGACTTCATCTCCGGTCAGAGGACTGAGCAATTCGCAGCTGAATTTGACATGATGGCAGAGTGCATGAGTGCTTTCAAAGAGATTGTTGAAATGAATGATGCCTGGACCAAAGGAGATAGGCAGATGAAACAACTCTTCACTACTCGCACCATGCATGCAGGGGCCAGAGTCTACTGCGGCAAGCTCATGCTCTCTCAGGCCTTATTGGCGGCCAAGAAGCTGGCCGAACTGGGCGAAGACCACTTCGATGCAACTTTCTATAAGGGTAAAATCGCCACCGCCAGGTTCTATATTATGAACCATGTTCCTGAAATCTTAGGATATCATAAGGCCATGAAGGCCGGGGATAGAAGTGCCATCGATATACAGGAAGATGCTTTTATGTAAAAGCCATAATCCTGGTTATAACGAATAGTTGAAATCTTTAACTAGTAGAAAAAATATTTTCCAGGCGGTTCAACATAGCACACCACTCTTGCAGGTGGCCCCGGCTGGAAGCTAAGAATATTATTCCCCCTGACGGCAGGCATCCCCTGCCTGCCGTCAATCTTTTTTAATTTCGGGTTTTAATCCCATATTTGGCCGCTTTTCTAACCACCGTCGACTGGTTTATCCCCAGGGCTTGAGCAATTTGATAGGTAGTCTTGTAGCGTTTAAAGGCTTTTTCTAGCAGCTGTCGCTCCGCATTTTCCACTGTCTGGCGCAATGAGCATAAGCCATGGTCGGGATCGTTTTTTAACCAAAGCCTATTTATAGCCCCAGGCAGATCGGCGGTTTTGATAATGCGATCATTGCTGGTTACCATCAAACGTTCGGTAAGATTTTGCAATTCCCGCACATTTCCCGGCCAATGGTATTCCATAAAGCAATCTATTACATTTTTGTGAAAACGTTTGTTCATTCCGTACTTCTGATTGAAGATTTCCAAAAAGTGATTGGCCAATACCGGTGTGTCTTCCATCCTTTCCCTTAAGGGGGGCACTGTTATAGGAATAACATTTAAGCGATAATATAAATCCAATCGGAATTTTTGCTGGTTAATCATTTCCATCAAATCCTGGTTAGTTCCAGCCATAATGCGGGTATCCACTTTAAAGGATTTACTTCCACCTACCCTACTTATCTCCTTGTTTTGCAGTACCCGCAAGAGTTTCACCTGCAAGCCCAAAGGCAGTTCCCCTATCTCATCCAGGAACAGAATGCCATTATTAGCCAGTTCAAACAGGCCGATTTTCCCACTTTTCCTGGCTCCGGTAAAAGCTCCTTCTTCATAGCCAAAGAGCTCCGATTCCAGCAGATTTTCAGGAATGGCACCACAGTTAACTTTTATAAAAGGGCCTTCCCTCCGTTTACTGCTCTGATGAATAATTTCCGCTATCAGCTCTTTTCCTACCCCTGACTCACCCTGAATCAGAACCGTGGAGTCTACTCCCGCCACTCTGGTAACCAGATTCAGCAATTCCTTCATTTTGCTTGATTTTACCACCATTTTCTGAGAATTCTGCATTTTAAGCTGCTGTAATTCACTTTTGTACAGCTGCCGCAAGCCCTCTACCTGCTGCAGACGCCGCTGCAATTCATTTAATTCCGTAATATCGCGCACATTGGTGACCACCATAATAATATTGTCCTGTTCATCGAAGATGGGGTTGCTGGTAATTAAAACTTCCTTGCCGCTGCGGGGAACAATGGTTATAGTAACTCGCTTCCTTTTCTCCAGGGCCAAGAGGGTGCCGGAACGGGAAAAGATACCGTCCTTGACCAGGTCCGCCATATTGCGACCGATACACTCATATCCCATGACCCCGGTAATACGTTCAAAGCCCTGGTTAAGCATTAGGGTATTGGCCTGTCCATCGGTAACATATAAGCCATCAAAAGAAGACTCTATTATGGCATCCAGCTCCCGGTTAAGCTTTTTGGTATACTCGGATTCTTTGGCCAGTTCTTCAAACTCTGATATCTCCCGTAAAACCAGTATGGCTCCAATAGTCCGCTCATCCCTGATAATATCAGTACGATAGGGCAGAAAGCTTCTTCCCCCTATTAGTAGTTTATTGGCTGGCAAAGGAGCATGGGAGCCGCTAAGCAACGGCTCCAAAACTCCAGTATCACAGAGTATTTCCCGGGCATCGGAACCCCTAACTGCCTGGGCCCACATGCCCATTAGCTTAGCCGCTGCTCTATTAAATATCTCTATTTGGTAGTCATTATCTATTGAAATAACCGGATTATATACCGCATCAATACTTGCTTCCATATCCAGATGTTTGGCGTATAGTCGTTCGGAGATAGCATGATACACTTCCTCATAGTAGAGCATGCCCACCAATTCATCTCCATTTACAACCGGCATATATTCAAATTTGTCTTCCAGTATAAGTGGCAAGAACTCCTGGATAGAAATGCTGTTGAATTGCCGGTTAATCAGGCTGCCTATTCCATCCTGGGAAGATAGTCCCCCAGCCAGGGCAACCAGCAATTGCTTTTTGCTTAAAAACCCCAGCAGTTGATGATTATCATCTAGAACGGGCAGAGCAGAAATATTGTCATTTTCCACAAAAAGCCGGGCAGCTTCTGCCACACTTTGTCCGTATTGCAAGAAAAGTAAGCTGGAGTTCATCAACTCACTGACTCTAATCCGCATCTGGATACCCCTTTTTGATTAATTTTAACATAAATTTTAGCAAAACAGTGATAAACAGGGGGCTGCTTTTCGAATGTAATATTATGGCCTAATTAGTTAATACTACAGAATAAATTCATCAACAGGAGCCGAGTCCATGAAAATAGCACTATTATCACCCATCGCCTGGAGAACCCCGCCCAGAAATTATGGACCCTGGGAATTAGTAGTATCTCTGCTGGCTGAAGGCCTAATCAAAAAAGGATTGAAGGTAACCCTATTCGCTACCGGTGACTCTATCACCCAGGCCGGTTTGGCTTCCATCTGTCCGCTCCCCTACGAGGAAAACCCGGAAATGGACCCCAAGGTATGGGAAGCTCTGCATATTGCACATTTATTCGAGCAAGCAGACCAATTTGATATAATTCACAACAACTATGATTTTCTGCCCCTGGTATTCACCCGGCTGGTAAAAACACCTATGGTAACCACCATTCATGGCTTTTCTTCCCCGAAAATAGTGCCGGTATATCGAGAATACAACCAGCATAATTATTATGTTTCCATAAGCAATGCAGATCGAAGTGAAGAATTACATTATACCAAAACCATTTATCACGGCATTGATTTAAAGCAATTTGATTTGGTAGACCAGGTCGGAGAATACCTGCTGTATTTCGGCCGCATACACCAGGACAAAGGAACTGCCGAATCTATAGAAATCGCCTTAAAATCAGGGATTAAGCTCATCATAGCCGGTATCATCCAAGACCGAGACTATTATAATAAGCAAGTGGCACCATATATCGATGGAAAAAACATTGTGTACTATGGAGTAGCCAATCCTGCCCAGCGCAACCAACTAATGGGAGGGGCCCTGGCTCTCATTCATCCCATCCATTTTCATGAACCCTTTGGTCTAAGTGTGGTAGAAGCTATGGCCTGCGGAACACCAATTATAGCTTTTAACAAGGGTTCCATGCCAGAAGTAATAGATGAAGGAAAAAGCGGCTTTTTGGTAAACTCAGTGGAAGAGGCCTGCCAGGTTCTGCCCCTGCTGCCAGGCCTTAGTCGCCAGTACTGCCGCCACTGGGTGGAAAACAACTTCAGCTGGGAGCGAATGATCGAGGAATACATCCAACTCTACCAGGAAATAGTAAAGCGGGGACAGTTCTGAGTTAACATTCAGAAGCATCCCCGCTTTAAATCTGTCTAGTGGCCCAGGAAAAAGACCGAGTAGGTACCAGCTCCAACATGAGCTCCTATTACGGCTCCGATTTCCGATATGATAAAGTTCTCACAGCCAAATTGTTCGGCTATCATATCTTTAACTTTCAGGGCTCCCTCATAATCATTGGAATGGGATATGCCCATTAACTGCTGGGGCAAATGATCACCCCGCTGGCCCATTATTTCCAGCAGTCTCTTTTTGGCTTTTTTCAACCCCTTGACTTTCTCCACTGGGTTAATTTTACCGTCTTTTATTTCAGCGATAACCTTTATATTTAACAAGGACCCGATAAAGGCTGAGGCAGCGCTTACTCTGCCACCTCTTTTCAGCATTTCAAAGTCTCCTACAATAAAAACATGCTCCATCCTATTTATATTATCCATTATTTCCTGTATAACCTGCTCCTTGTTCAAACCCCGGGCTACTGCCTGGGCCGCCCTAATCAAAGTCAAGCCATACCCCAATGATGCACTTTGAGAGTCAATGACCGTAATGTGTTCCGCATCCACCATATCCCTAGCCATACAGGCCGACTGGTAGGTCCCGCTTAAACTGGAAGAAAAAGCTATATATATTATTTCATTATCTCCTTCTCCCAGAATCTTTCTAAATTCTGCCTCAAATTCAGCGGGATTGATTTGAGAAGTAGTAGGCATAATCCCAGGTTCCTTAATCAGTTCATAAAATTGGCTGGGAGATAAATCCACCCGGTCTCGGTAACTCTTGCCGTTTATATTAACCTTCAAAGCCAAGGAGCTTATTCCAAGTTTTTGCAATAAGTCCTGCTCCAAATCGCAACAATTATCTGCGTACAATTTAATCTTAGCCAATTAAAGTCCCTCCTCTCTCCAGAATCCCCAACTAAGATATGTCCTAACAATATAGAGAATTGTACTATTTTTCGGAAATATTAACAAGGACTAGCCGTATTGAGTACATAAATACCCGACTCCAACTAGAATACTATTGGTACTTGGTTTTTTTTTAATCAGGATAGGATTTATTCTATCTTATGCAGAAAATTTACTATCAATAACAATATTTAGCAGTGGCATACTTTGTGAGGAGGACGAACATTGAAACGTTTGAGAATTATTGGTGGGGTAGCAGCCGGAATGAGTGCAGCGGCCAAGGCCCGTCGGATAAACCCTCAATTAGATATCAAGGTCTTTACCGAAGGTTTATATATTTCCTATTCAGCCTGAGGCCTGCCCTATTATATCGGAGATATAATCAAATCACATGAAAAGCTGATCAGAAGAACCCCGGAGGACTTTACCCGGCAGGGTACTCCTATCATAACCCAGAGCAAAGCAGTTGAGATCAATAGCCAGAAAAAACAAATCCTATTTGAAAATCAGTCCAGCCAGGATTTGTGGACCGAAGAATATGACTGTTTGATAATTGCTACTGGGGCTCGACCTTTGCTTCCTTCGGTGGAAGGACTGGGGTTAAAAGGGATTTTCCCCCTCCGCAACATTGAGCATAGTCAGGCTATAAAGGCCTATATCCAGAATTATCAGCCCCGGCACGCAGTAGTAGTGGGAGCCGGGTATATCGGCCTGGAGATGGTTGAAAACCTCTTGCTGTATGGATGTCAGGTAAAGATAATCGAAAAAGCTCCCCATATTTTACCCAATATGGATCCTGACCTGGCAGATCACGTTCACAGCTACATGCAATCAAAAGGCATTGAAATTTTAACTGATTCATCCGTTACCGCCTTCAAAGGCCCTGAGCAGGTTAAGGAAGTGGTAGCTGGGAAGGGTATTTTCCCAGCTGATATAGTAATACTTGCCATGGGTGTGCTCCCTAACAGCGGAATTGCGGCCCAGACCGGCATCGCACTGGGAGCAGGCGGGGCAATTCGAGTCAATGAGCGAATGGAAACCAGTCAGCCGGATATTTATGCTGCTGGTGACTGTGCCACTGTAAAACATTTAGTCTCGGGACAGGAAGTATATATCCCTATGGGTACCACTGCCAACAAGCAGGGCCGAGTGGCAGGGGAAAATGCAGCTGGCGGCAACACCACCTTAAAAGGAGTACTGGGGACTGGCATAAGCAGAATAATGGAGCTGGAAGTGGCCCGTACCGGCTTATCTGAGCACGAATGCCAAATCCTAGGCATTGAGTACATAAGCCAGACTATAAAGTCCGTCACCCGAGCTCCTTATCTTCCTGACTCTGGTAGTATTTATGTTAAATTAATCGTAGAAAAAACCAGCCACCGCCTCTTGGGTGGACAGATTGTCGGCTATGCAGGTGCCGGCAAACGCATAGACACTATTGCCACCGCCCTCCATACCGGATCAAAAATCGAAGATTTATATGACCTGGATCTGGCTTACTCCCCTGCCTTTAGTATCCTAACCGATCCGGTTGTAATCGCTATCAACCAGTTCCGATCTGTCATGGGCGGAGTTTGAATTTCTAACAGGTGAGCGGTTCTTTTCTTACACTGCTACTCTCAAGCAGGAGCGCCGGCCGGAATAAAACCGGCTGACATACTTAATGCTGTTAATAACCATGACTTGATTCTCCGGCGCCCCCGCATAAATGGATAAATATATAGCAGCCATTTGATGGAGCAGGGGAATTTGACCTAAGATATTTCCTATCTTCTCTTCTTTCAGATCTTTTGCTTTCCAGCTTTGACTTCAGGGTATACAATGATTAGGTCAATACTAAAAAGGAGCTCCGGTTATGTCCTCTCTTAAGCAACGGCCAATATTAAGTCCCCTGTTTCTTTTTGCAGCTGCTAGCTGCTTATTTGGCCTGTACTCAGGCCTTTACGAGCCTTCTTTTAACAATTACCTGGCCCAGGTTCATAATATCGATGAAGTAGCCCGAGGAGCCCTGGAATTTCCCCGGGAACTGCCCGGGTTCTTATGTGCTTTTATTTTTTCCTTGTTCATGTTTCTGGCTGATACCCGCATCGCTGCCCTTATGGCCCTCTTGTTGGCCTTATCCCTGTGGGGACAGGGTTTTTTGGCTCCCAATATGATCATGGTAGTCTTATGGATGCTGACGTGGAGTACCGGAGCTCATGTATACATGGTAGTAAAATCCTCTATAGCTTTACGCCTGGCCGACAAAGGCCGGGAAGGCAAGCTAATGGGAGATCTAGGGGCCTTGGAAGCCTTGGGGCTTTTGCTGGGCATGACTCTGGTATACTTTGGGGTATCCTATGGCAACTTTTCTTTTCCAGTCATATTTGGCCTGGCTGGAGCCTTTACCTTTATAGCGGCCCTCTTGCTGTACCTTATAAAACCGGAACCAGTTTCCAAAGCCAAGCCCAAGCTCATATTTAAACGCCAATACGGTCTCTTTTATTTAATCAATATGATTTTCGGGGCCCGCAAGCAGGTATTTTTAACCTTTGCACCCTGGGTGCTAATCAAAATCTTTCACTGTGGAGTAGAAACTTTTGCCATGCTGGGCATCATAGCCACCATTATTGGCCTGGTTTTCCGTCCTCTCTTGGGTCGGGCCATCGATGTCTGGGGAGAGCGGAAGGTATTATCCATTGATGCTCTCTTGGTAACTTCCTTGTGCCTCTTTTATGCCTTTGCCCAGCAGCTGTTTGCAGACTCCATAGCCCTGATCATCATTATGTCCTGTTTTGTAGCCGACCAGGTGTTGTTTGCCATCACCATAGCTCGGGTTACCTACTTAAACCGCATTGTGAACTCTACTGATGATCTGGCCCCCAGCATTTCAATGGGCATCACTCTGGATCATGGAGTATCCATGACCGTTCCCTTCCTGGGCGGATTATTATGGGCCAGCTTAGGCTATCAGGCAGTATTTATCGCTGCTGGTCTACTAGGACTCCTTAGCCTGGTGGTAGCTCGTTTCATTCCCTCCTTGGATTCCCATGGGGGACAGGATAGTTTCAGCTCTTCTGTTTGAGACTGTTGCACGGCCTGTAGGGGCGACCTCGCCCGCATAGTTATACAAAACCCTAGCTAAAATATTCATATAAGCTCTTACAGGAAAAGCAGTCGAATTTGGCGAAAGACTCTAGCAGTAATAACAATCCTTAATTGTTTATGGCAAAACCGGTGAAAAACGGCTCCTGGCTCCTCAAAATATTGATTAGCCGACTAATACCATAGAGGAAGCTGCCTATGAATAAAGACTTATTAATGCAATTAAAAAGAGTTACTAAAACTTACCTTATGGGTGAAGTCAAAGTAGAAGCCCTAAAGGAAAGCAGTCTGGATATATACCAGGGAGAAATCTTGGTCATCCTTGGTCCCAGCGGATCAGGTAAAAGCACTCTATTGAACCTGATCGGAGGCATGGATAAGCCCAGCAGCGGAGACATAATTTTTAAAGACCGCAGCCTGAGCAAGGCTAGTGACCGGGAACTAACCCAGTTTCGCCGCCACGAAATTGGCTTCGTTTTCCAGTTTTACAACCTGATATCGGATCTAACCGCCGGAGAAAACGTAGCTTTGGCCGCTGGCCTGGTTAATAATCCTTTGCCAACCCAGGGGGTGTTAGCCCAGGTTGGCTTGGAGGCACGCCAGTACCATTTCCCCTCTCAGCTCAGCGGTGGTGAGCAGCAGCGGGTTTCCATCGCTCGGGCCATGGTAAAGAACCCCACCCTCTTATTATGTGACGAGCCTACCGGAGCCCTGGACTATCATACCGGAATAACTATTCTCCAGCTCCTCAAGCAAACCCGTGAGGCTATGGGCAGCACAATTATAATAGTAACCCACAACACTGCCATCGGGGCCATGGCCGATCGATTGGTTCGAATGCGCAGCGGCAGCATTGCCGAAATCATTGTCAATGATTCTCCCCTGCCTCCAGAAAGGATTGAATGGTAATGAAAATACTCAATCGCAGATTACAGCACATCATTAGAGGCAGCCTAGGTCAGTTTCTAGGTATGGCAGTAATCATTGCGGTTGGGATTTCCTTATATATTGGAATAACTACCGCCTTCTTCAATCTCAGCCAATCTCAACAGGGGTTTTACCAGGACAATAACTTTGCCGACTATTACTTTTACGTAGTCAGAGCGCCGGAATCCATCCTTAAACAGGTAGAAAGAGTGCCCGGGGTAAGCCTGGCCTCCGGCCGCATTCAAAAGGATGTACCGGTATTGAAAGAGAATCAGGAGCGAGCTACGGTTCGTCTTACCTCCTATGGCCTGCCCCTGGAAAAAGGGGTAAATGGTATTGAGCTGATGCAGGGCCGCTTTTTTATCCCCTATCCGGCCGGAGGTGGGATTGAAGCTATGCTTAATTCCGCTTATTTTGAAGCCAATGGCCTGGCTTTTGGCGATACGATAGATATAGTAGCCGATAATCGAAAATATCCAATTAAAATTGTAGGAACCGCTGCCGGTCCTGAGTTTACCTACATTATGAAAGATGCTGCCAATATGATGCCGGACCATGAGACCTTTGGCATTATGATGCTACCTTTGAACCAGGCTCAGCATCTCTTCCACCTGCCGGGACAATTCAACCAGGTCCTAGTCCAATTTGCTCCGGGTGTGGATCAGGATGCTGTGGTGCAGTCCATTAAAGACATTCTGGCTCCTTATGGCAATCTGGCCAGCTTCCCCCGTAAGGATCAATTAAGTCATGCCGCTTTAGAGGGGGAATTGGAGGGGCTGGAAGCCATATCCGCTTTTCTTCCCCTAGTGTTTTTATCCATAGCTGCGGCTATACAATTCGTTATCCTGAGACGAATGATAAAGTCCCAGCGCAGTCAAATTGGTATTATGAAAGCCCTGGGTTTCCATAACGCACAAATTATAGTTCATTTCAGCTCTTATGCCATTCTGGTCTGTGCCGGTGGGGCAGCATTTGGCATAGGAACCGGGGTATTAATGGCCTCTTACTTCTCGGATTTATACGCTATGTTTTTCAACCTACCTCGAGCCATCGGCGGAGTTAATTACCAGGTTATTCTTTACAGTATTTTGCTAAGCCTGGGAGTAGGAGCTCTGGCTGGCTTCTCAGCTTCCCGGCCCGTATTAAGCATCAACCCGGCTGAATCCATGCGTCCCCTGCCCCCGACCTCCAGCAGTCGTTCCCTGGTGGAGAACTGGAACTGGCTCTGGACCGGACTCTCTTCCTCCTGGAAAATGGCCTTCCGCACCATCAGTCGCAACCGTTTCCGCATGCTGGTCAGCATCCTAGGCATAAGTTCAGCCGTAGCCCTATTAATATTATCCATGTTTACCAATGATGCGGTGGATTACTTAATGGATCAGCACTTCAACCGGGAGTCCAATTATGACTATATGCTTAGCTTTAATCACCCTATTAAGGAATCGGAACTGCTAGACATCTCCCGCCTGGAAGGGGTGGGGCTCCTTGAAGGCTATTTTACCTTGCCCATTCGAGTCCATCTCCAGGGCAGTAGCGATGAAGACGTACTGGTTGGCATCCATCCCTCCAGCACTCTAAAACAACCCACTCGGGAAGATGGGACATTTATACCTATTCCCCAGGAAGGAATGGTTATCAGCCGTCGAGCCGCAGAAAGGCTGGGCCTGCAGGTAGGTGATACGGTGCAGCTGGAAACCCTTTTGGGTCTGGGCCCCAATCGCTATGCCCAACTTAAAATCGTTGCTGTTAACTACCAGCTATTCGGCAACGAATCATATGTTTCTCTGGCCCAGGCCAACCGAATTCTACAGGAATCACAGCTCATTAACGGAGCTCTGATGAAAGTAGACCCCAAGCAGGCTGCTATTATAGAAAAGGAATTATCTGATATGACCGGCATTAACTCCATAGTAAGCCGGCAAAAAGAACGGGATAATATTATGAGTATGATGGACAGCATGATTTATATGGTAAGTGTTATGATTATGTTTTCAGTAATCCTGGGCTTTGTCATTGTTTACAATTCAGCTGTTATGAGTTTTAATGAACGTAAAAGAGAACTTGCTTCACTGCTCACTATCGGCTTTACCCGACAGGAGGTAGCAGTGATTATGTGGAAGGAAACTATCCCACAGGCCCTTCCCGCTCTACTGCTGGGATTGCCTCTAGGCAAGTTTTTGGCTGAGTTGTATTTCGGTTCAGTGCAGTTTGATATGTGGTATATGCCAGTAGTTATTTACCCCCTGAGCTATGCTCTGGCCGCCCTGGGCGGACTGGTTTTTGTGATCCTGGGGCAGTGGGCGGCCAGTCGGGGTATTAAAAAGCTGGATATTATAGAACTATCCAAGAATACAGATTAATAGGAGGGGTACAATCATGAAGGGCAAAAAGCTGCTGTACATCTTGGTACTCATAGTGGCAGTAGCATTGGCAGGGTTATTTTGGCAAAGTCGAAACCCTATAGAGGTATCCAGCATTGAGGCTCAAAGCGGCTCCGTAAGCATTACGGTAGAAGATACCGCAGTGGTACAGGCAGCCCAGGATTATGATTTATACGCCACCCAAAATGCCCAGGTAAAAACCATTAAGGTTGAAATAGGCCAGGAGGTAGAGGCCAAAAACCTGCTCATGGAACTGGACAATCCAGGATTACAACTGCAGTTAAGCGAAAACAAATCCCTGCTGGCTCAAACCCAGGCCTCAGCCAACGCGGCCTCAGCCGCAGTTAAACGGATGGAACTGCAGCATCAAGATGCTGCTGCCAACCTGGCCCGAAGCGAGAAATTATTCAATCAGGGTGCTATCAGCGCCACTGAATACGAACAGGCCCTTTTAACCCTTAACACTGCCAGACAAGCATGGAATGAACAAAAATCCTATCTAAATACATTGCAATCCCAGCTTAGAGGTCTAAATGACTCCCAAGAAAAGCTGATGAAAATGGACAAAGAGCTGCAGGTATTCAGTCCCATTAAGGGAGTTGTAATGGAACTGCCAGTTAAAACAGGACAATGGGTGACTCCCGGTCTGCTTTTGTTCACTTTGGCTGCCGGCCAGGATTTGGAAATCAAAGCCGATATTCTCAGCGACGATCTAGCCCAGGTGCAGGTGGGCCAAAAAGTCTCAATAAAGGCCCCGGTTTTGGAAGATAAGATTTTAGCAGGAAAGGTAGTTAAAATATATCCACGGGCGGAAGAGAAAATGTCTGCTCTGGGGGTTATCCAAAGAAGGGTACCGGTAATTATCAATCTAAATGATAATGCCAACCTCAAGCCCGGCTACGAAGTAAGAGTGATTATAGAAACCAAACACTTGGATAATGTTCTTACCCTTCCCATTGAAAGCGTTCGCCCCCAAGGGGAGGGTAAAGGCCAGGTGATGATTATCAAAGATCAACGAATAGTATTTAAGGAAGTGGTAACCGGATTAAGTGACGGGGATAAGGTAGAAATTAAGCAGGGCTTGAGCGAAGGCGATCTAATAGTTCAAGACGGCAGTCTGGAACTAAAGGCCAATACCAAGGTAAAATAGTCTAATTCTAAATGGAATCCTGGTCTAACAAGGCCAGGATTTTTTTATGACAAATTTTAGCTTTAAGGCCATTACTACTTATTTAATCCAGGGGTATATTCAAAATAAAAATGCACAAACTATTATCGTTATCCAAAAAAAAGTTAAATAAGAAAGGAGCATATGAAATGACCTTGAATCATCTGGAACTACAAAATTTAAGGCATTTAATTGGATCCCATCAAACCATGCAAAAGAAATTTGATTTTTATGCTTCGGAAGTGCAGGATCAGCAGTGTAAGCAGATGTTCCAGCAGTCTGCCAAGGCCTGCCAGCAGACCAGCGAAAAACTGATGACATTCTTAGGATAAGGAGGGAGTCTAATTTGAGAAATCTTCAAGATAAAGAGATGGTAAATGATATTCTATCTCAAACCAATAGCAGCATATCCAATTATGCCAAGGTAATTACGGAAACCTCAAATCAGCAATTAAGACAGACTTTGCAGCAAATCCGCAATGGAGATGAACAATTCCAATATCAGCTCTATCAGCTGGCTGATCAAAAAGGTTGGTACAAACCGGCCAGTGACGCTACCCAGCAGGAAATAAGCCAGGTCAAACAGCAACTTACCAGTAGTTAAATATATTTAGGATTGGATCTAAGAGAGGTGTAAGATATACACCTCTTTTTACTTTTCTCATAAATAGATCAGATTTCCACCATCAGTTTTCTCCCCGACCATAATTATGTTATTCTAAATATGATACCCTGGCGAAAAGTTATATTTCGCGGTTTTTCGCAGGAGAATCAAATATTAATTTCGGCTGGGAAGGAAAGTTGTAATGATGAGTAGGAATAGATTATTATTTATTATTAGTATCTGCTTTTTATTAATAATGCCTGGATGTGCAACAGATCAGGAACAAGACTCGCCTGTTACAGAAGAGCTTAATCTGATAAACCCTATGGGTCCAGCAGTTATACCGGTGGCTGGTATCGAAAGTGGTACTATTAGCGGGGAGGACCTGGGTCTCAGTATCCAATATTGGAATACCATTGACGAAGCCATAGGCCTGCTCTCATCTGGTGCAGCCCACTTCGCGGTACTGCCAATAAGCAACGGAGCAAACATCTATGCCAGCGGCATAGACATTGTTTTGCTGGGTGTCCACGAATGGAAGGTATTTTACCTGCTGGCTTCAGATAATACCGATTTCCAGGATTGGCAATCATTAAAAGGACATACCGTCTATACCCCTACCGCCCGAGGGCAAACCGTTGATGTAATCACCCGATACGCTTTGAGCCAGGATAATATTAAACCCGATGTAGATGTGAGTTTTGCCTATGCTCCGCCCCAGGAAATAGTAGCCTTGTTTAAAGAAGGTAAAATCGATTTTGCCGCCTTGCCCGAACCCTTTATCAGCTTGGCCTTGGCCTCAGGAAAGGGCAAAGTGGTTCTGGATTATCAAGACTATTGGTCTCAGATAAGCGGCACCCGGCTAGGTATTCCTATTGCCGGGCTCTTTGTACAAAAAGACTTCCTAGACCAGCATCCCCAGGAAGCTCAAAGAGTAGCCTCCTTATTGGCTGAGTCCACGAGATGGGCCAATGAGAACCCGGATCTGGCTGTTGAGGTTAGTTCCAAGATTTTACCCTTACCTGCGGAGGTAATGCAAGGGGCCCTGCAGCGGATAAAATTTGATTATATATCCGCTGCTGAAAGCGAAGGGGAGGTCATACGATTCCTGGAGATAATGCAGCAAAGCTATCCGGAAGGAGTAAAAAAGATCCCTGATTCAGGCTTCTTTGTAAAACAATGAAATCCTTTTTCCATGCTTTAATCGGTATAATTTTATTATTAGCAGTTTGGCAGCTGCTGGCTTTAATACTTAATAAGAGTATCGTTCCGGCCCCGGCTGAGACCCTCAGCCTGTTGGCAGAAATGCTGATCTTTCCTCCCATACTCCTGGCGGCCTGGCAAACAGCCTGGAAGGTCTTCCTGGCTCTACTGCTGGTTATGCTTATAGGTTTGCCTCTGGGTTTATGCCTGGGTTTATCCAAAACTGTGTATAGTATGTTTCGTCCCATAATAATGGTCATTCAAGCGGTGCCGGTAATTTCCTGGTTGTCCCTGGTTATTTTCGCCTGGGGCATTGGCTGGAAAGGTCCGGTATTTATTGCCTTTCTATCCCTTTTGCCTTTATCTATCCTGACTACCGTAGCCGGGGTTCGTAACCTGGATAATAACCTGCTGGAAATGGCTCGCATATATCGGGTTCCGGGCCGTCGGGTTATTAAAGACATTTACCTGGGCTCCCTCTTGCCCTTTATTGCAGCCATTGTAGACGTCAGTATCGGTCAGGCCTGGAAAGTAATATTGGTAGCTGAATACTTGAGTGGCGGCAGCGGCCTGGGGGTAGAAATACTGCGCATGCGCATGAACATCGATTTCCCTGGAGTATGGGCTTTAACCCTCTTAGCAGTATTTCTGGGTATAATAACTGAACGCCTGATTAAAAAGCTCTTGGGGAGGTTGTCTCATCAATGGACCATTGCCTAGTGGTAAAAGGCTTAAGCAAAAGCTATGATTCACTTCCGGTGCTGGATAACTGGAACCTGAGCCTGGGTTGGGGCCAGCGCCTGGTTCTCTTAGGGTCTTCCGGAGCTGGTAAAACCACTTTCCTTAGAATACTGTCCGGTCTGGAAGCTCCCAGCTGCGGCCATATAGACAACTATTGCACGAAAATTGGCTTTGTTTTTCAGGAACCCAGATTAATACCCTGGCGCAGCGTTAAAGAAAACCTCTTATTCGTAAATCCAAAGGTCGACTATGCCGGCATTTTATCTCGACTGCGCTTGGCAGGATTTGAAGATTATTTGCCATCCCAATTAAGCGCCGGTATGAGGCAAAGGGTGAATTTAGCCCGGGCTTTGATGAGCAAACCGGATCTGTTGATTCTGGATGAAGCCTTTTCTTCCCTGGATCTTAGCGTAAAATCTAGTATAATGGAAGATATTAATCAGCTTTGGCTGGAAAACCCTTTTGCCATTATTGCGGTGACTCATGACCTTAAAGAAGCTCTTTATATGGCGGATCGCATCATTATCCTTTCCCCGCGTCCAGCTCGTGTTATGCAGGATATAAAAGTAGATCCGGGGCCTGAACGCAGCTTTTCTTCCCCCGGATTACTCCAATTGGAGTCCAGTCTTATAAAGCTTTTATGTAGTTTTCAATCGGAGGTGTAAGTGTTATGATTCCTCTAATCAGCAATCGGGTCAAATTCATAGAGGCTCCCGACCGAGCACGTTTTCCCTATGCCCACAGTCTGTTCATCGATGATGAAATACGGGTATTGATAGATACGGCCTGTGGTGCAGAAAGTATTGATTATTTTTTGGATCATCCACCGGACCTTATCCTTAATTCTCATTTTCATGAGGATCATATTATGAACAACCATAAATTCAGTTCAGCCCAAGTCTGGGCTCATGCTCTAGATGCACCTGCCATCAGATCGGAGGAAGATTTTTCAGAGTTTTATGGTTTTCATCATTTTGGTCAAGAGAAGCTGGGCCGACTATTCTATGAATGGACCGGAGCCAAATCCTCCTTGGTACACCAGGAAATACAAGGGGGACAAGTACTGGACTTTGGTAAAACCAAGGTTCAAGTTATCCACGCCCCAGGGCATACTCCTGGTCACTGCTGTTTTTTATTCGAAGATGATATACTGTTCAGTGCCGATATTGAGCTGAGCAGCTTCGGCCCCTGGTACGGTCATTGGTGCAGTGATATCGATGATTTCATAGCCTCCATAAAGCTCTGTCAGGAAATCAATCCCTCCATGATTGTTACATCTCACCGGGGGATAATTGAAGATAAGATTCAAAAACGTCTGCAGGATTATGTCAACATCATATACCAGAAGGAAGAAAAGGTATTAAACAGCCTCAAGCAACAGCCCATGACCCTAAGTCAATTGACTGAATTGCTGATTTACCATGGAGAAATCAAGGAGTTTTTCCGGCTCTTCAAGATGTGGGAAAAAATGGCTATGTATAATCATCTTAAGCGCCTGATGAAATTAGGGATGGTGGAAAAAACAGATGATTATTATTATGCCAAATAACTGGAGGCACCAGTAAAGATGAAATAGGCTCCCAAAACCAGCAGAAATAAACCACAGCTTACGATTACATATTTATATAGCTGGGGGCTAATAAATTTTCTTCCCCCAGCCACCAGGGCAGCCACCATTGTATACCAGCTCAGGTCAGCCATAATATGACCAGAAAAGAAGGACAGCAATCCTATCCGGCCGCTTTCCATGGACAGGCTCAAGTAGGTGAGACCTACAGTAGCCCACCAGATGCTCCAATATGGGTTGGCCAGGCTAATTACCGCTCCTGCCAGGACCGGGTGCAGGCCATTTTTCTCTGTACCAGCCTGAGCTTCCTCCATTCCAGCCAGTGAAATATGGCCTTTAATGGCATCTTTGCTCATGGAAAAGCCCAAGTAGAGGAGAAATCCTCCTCCCAACAGGGCAATACTGTTACTCACTGCAGCACTGCTAAGGAAGGCTGACAACCCTGCTACCAAAGCTATTATAAGGCTGATTTCCAATGCTGCATGTCCCAGCATAATCAAAGGTCCGGCTATAAAACCCCTTTTCATGCTTTCAGCAATAGTTACGGTCAATAAGGGTCCAGGCATCATAGCTCCGGACAAACCAATAAAGAAAGCAGTTATAAAAAGGGCACTGATAGTCATGTACCTCACCTCGAATTGCTAAAATAGAGATTATGTATTACTTTTATCACATTCGCAATTTTTCTGCCAGATAATATTTCTTTATACCCTCAATTCCCGGCTGCCAACCAGGATCTATTATGTAGCCCAGCAGGGCATAAATAACCAAGATGCTGTCTTCAATACCCTAATCCTAGCCTGGCTTAGCTATTTGCTTAATTAACAGCAGATTTGGACTTCAATGACCAATACGGTTTATAATGTCAATGTAAAGGAGAATAAATATGCTAACATTTGGTCCTATCCCTTCCCGCCGGCTGGGTCGCAGCCTGGGAATCAACCATATACCGCCCAAAATCTGTACTTATTCCTGTGCTTACTGCCAGCAGGGTTATTCCAGCAAAGTACAGATAGAGCGCCAGACTTTTTATGACCCCCAGGCCATTCTGGCTGCGGTACAAGAGCAAGTTGAACAGGCCCGGGCAGCAGGTGAGCCCATCGATTATCTGTCTTTTGTACCTGATGGAGAACCAACCCTGGATATTAATCTGGGCCAGGAGATAGATTTATTGAAACCCCTCCATATACCAATAGCAATTATCACCAATGCCTCCATAATTTGGCAGGCAGAAGTACGGGAGGCACTGTATAAAGCTGACTGGGTATCAGTAAAAATTGACAGCGTAGAGGAAGCAGCCTGGCGCCGGATTGATCATCCCCACCGGGGACTTTCTTTGCCCCGCATACTGGAAGGCATACTGGAATTTGCCTCCCACTTTCAAGGCCAATTATGTACTGAGACCATGTTGGTAGAGGGAATCAATGATAAGGAAGAGATCCTGAACGCTAATGCCAGCTTCATTGCCCAAGTTAATCCTCATATTGCTTATATATTAATTCCTACCCGTCCTCCGGCAGACAAAAGGGTTAAAGCTCCATCCGAAGCCATGGTCAATACTGCCTACCAGATATATGGCCGTCAGCTGAAACAGGTAGAATACCTGATCGGAGCCGATAGCAGCAATTTCGCCTATACCGGCAACCTGGAAAAAGACCTGCTCAGCACTAGCTCGGTTCATCCCATGAGAAGAGATGCGGTACAGGAACTCTTGGCCAAGGCAGGCCAGAATTGGACCGTAATCGAAAAGCTGATAAGGGAGGGACAGTTGATAGAATTGGATTATGAAGATAATAAATTCTATATGCGCAAGCTCTTTGACCAGTACAAGCGTTAATATGGTTGATCCTGGGTGGTCAGGACCGCTTTGCGGGCGAAATAATTGTTGATAAGCAAAGAGGACTCTATTTTGGACTCTAGTCTTCCTGAGCCCACCATGATCTCTTGCAGCAAATCAAATGAGCCCTCATCCATCACGGTGGTCACCCGCCAGGTGTTCTGGACCTGGTATCGTCCCACTGCTTCAGCCAGATCATGGGCTTCAATCCATGGCAAACAGGGAGCAATGACCTGAGCAGTTTCATCCGGCGAATGACTATCCATCCACTGTTGGGCTTGGTATATAGCATTACTAAACTTCTGAACCATCTCAGAGTTGTTACTTAATACGCTTTTTCTGACCATAAAAACAGTATCAGCTATAAAGTCGGAATAGGTGCCCAGGGAGGCCTGGGGGTATCCCACCCCAGCCTTCATCAACCAAGTAACCCCAGGTTCTCCCAGGGCCACATAATCCCCCCTGCCCGCCAGAAATACTTGGGCCGCATCCGGATCGTCCACCACTTCCACATCTTCTCCGGGTTTCAACCCGTGCTGCAATATAATGTACTCCAACAGCATCTGCTGCCTCTCCCGCCCCGCCTCAACTATTATTTTCTTACCCCTTAAATTATCCCACTGGAATCTATCTACCGGCTGGTGCCCCAGTAGAAAGGAACCCTCCCGCTGGGTTAACTGGGAAAAATTGACCAGGTAGTCTTCCTGCCCGGCTCCATAGTTCATAATGCTTATTTCCCCTCCGGCCAGGCCTATGTCGGCTTCCTCCTCCTGCAAAGCCAGCATCAATTCTTCTTTGCTATCAACGGTAATTATTTCAACTTCCAGGCCTTCTTCGGCAAACAGGCCCTGATTCATAGCTAGATATTGCGGCGCATGCAATACAGAAGGAAACAGTTCACATACCTTTACCTGTTCTGCCCTCTTGGGTCTATCCGGCTCATTATCTACACAAGCCACCGGTACGGCCAAGCTAATCATAATAATGACCAGAATAATCCCCAGCTTCTTAAACAAGCCATCCGCCCCCATATGCTTACCTCCAGGAAGTACTCTACTATAAGAATTATGAAAGAGGGCTTGTATCATATACCTATTAATACTAAGACAAGCGAAACATCCCTATGTCTTATTAAGCTGAGTAGCCGTATTTTTTCAGCTTACGGTAGAGGGTGGAAAGATCTATTCCTAGCAGTTCGGCAGCTTTTACTCGGTCATAATCTGCATCCTGCAAGGCCTTTTCAATCAGATCCCGCTCAAATTCCCGGACTGCATTTTTCAGGTTTTGCTGGTCATGGGCGGCCCGGCAAAGATCCAACTGTTTTTTTATAAACATAAAATGCCGCTCATCCAGGACCTGGGTCTTTTCCATATCAGCCAGGATCATGGCCCTTTCCAGCACATTTTCCAACTCGCGTACATTGCCCGGCCAGGCATAAGTGCTCAGCATCTCCAGGGCGGAGCTGGAGATTTTTTTAGTTCCAGTATGGAGGCGGCAGTTTAAGTGGGTGATAATATGCTGACATAACAAAGGAATATCGTCCGCTCTTTTTCTCAAGGGCGGCAGATCCAAGCGCACCACATTCAGCCGGTAATAAAGATCCTCTCTAAATATACCGCTTTCAATCATATTCTCCAGATTTTTGTTACTGGCTGCTATTACCCTTACATTAACCTTGATCGGATGCCTGCCTCCCAGACGCTCTATTTCCTGTTCCTGCAGAGCAACCAGCAATTTGCTCTGCATGGTCAAAGTCATCTCGCCGATCTCATCCAGGAATATAGTACCCCCATTGGCCAATTCGAATTTACCCGGTTTGCCTCCCTTTTTGGCCCCCGTAAAAGCTCCCTCTTCATAACCGAACAATTCTGCTTCCAACAGATTTTCCGGTATGGCAGCACAATTAATCCTTAGAAAGGGAAAACGGCTGCGGCTGGATTGATTATGAATGGCCTGGGCAAAGAGCTCTTTGCCAGTACCGCTTTCCCCGCACAGGAGTACAGTGCTAATAGTATGCTGGGCCACCTGACGGGCAAATTTCTTGACCTTGCGGAAGGCTTCATTCTTGCCAATAATATCGTCAAAGCTGTACTTAGCCTTGTACAGATTATCCACTTCGTCTTTATACATATTTATCTCAGTGATCAAATTCTCAATGGTATCCTGGGCATTCCAAATATCCATAAATACACTGTAGGCAAAAGCGCCTACCACCATGCCTTCCTGGATAATAGGTATGGTGGAGGCTATCATATTATGGTCATTAATTCGCCAATTATAACCAACTACGGCTTTTCCGTTTTTGAGCACGTTCATAACCCGGGTATGCGGGGTAATTTCCTTGGCCGGTCGGCCAATCACCTCTTCCCGGCTTAGATTCAATACCTTCAAATAAGTTTCACTAATGGAGACAATCCTCCCCTTATCGTCCACAATCATAGCCGCCATAAACTGGTTTTCAGTAAATAAAGCTTCCAGTATCCGTCCAATTTCCAATTTCTGCTCCCCCCACAGCATGAAATTTTCCATGGCTTCCCCCATTTTAAAAACCACGAATTAAAATGCGTTTACATCTGACCGTACTTTTAACTGGGATATTCTATTATATTAAGAAAATTATATCATAAAAGGGGATGGCGGTTGCTCTTTCTCCAGATACCCTGTTCTTGAGCCTTCTTCACCAATTCATCTCTGACTTGAGGATGGGCCAGGTTGATCAGGCCTTCCGCTCTTTGCCAAACGGATTTGCCTTTCATGTCCAGTTTCCCGTATTCAGTCACTATATATTGGGCCACCGAGCGGGGATCAGTGACTATGGCTCCGGATTTTAACACCGGCACTATTCTGCTGTCTATATTCCCTTGGCTATCCATATTGCAGGAGGGCAAACAGACAAAGGATTTGCCTCCTTTGGATTGGTAACCGGCCAGGACAAAATCCAGCTGCCCGCCAGTACCGCTGATTATCCGAGTTCCCACTGATTCCGCACACACCTGCCCGTACAGATCGATTTCTATGGCATTATTAATACTGACCAGATTGTCATTCAAGGCTGCCAAATTGGGATTATTGGTATAATTGACGGGATACATGGCACAGCGCGGGTTATTATCAATAAAATCGTAAAGTTTTTGGGATCCCACGGCAAAAGTATATACCAGTTTGCCAGGATCAATATTCTTCTTAGCATTGGTCAGCCGACCTGCCTCGAACATATCTACATAGGCATCCACCAACATTTCCGTGTGGCAGCCCAGGTCCTTCAAGTCCGAGTTAGCGATCAATTTCCCTACCGCATTGGGCATTCCCCCGATTCCCAACTGTATACAGCATTGGTCTTGCATTTCCTCTATAATATATTGGGCTGCTTTCTCGTCCACTAGGGTGAATACAGTATCCGGCAGCTGGGCTAAGGGCGGATTCTCTCCTTCTACAATATAATCCACTTCCGAAATATGTACTGCTTCTTCATATCCCCCCAGGCAACGGGGCATATTCTGATTTACTTCTACTATAACCACCCGGGCTCGTTCACAGACCGCTCGGCTATGGGAACTCTGGGGGCCAAAATTGAAAAATCCATGCTGATCCATAGGGGCTACCTGCATCATGGCTACGTCCAGAGGCTCAATATGCTCTCTTACATAGCGAGGCAATTCAGAATAACGGATAGAGGAATAAAACACTGGCCGTCCACTTTTCATTAGATTGCGGTCCAGCCCGGAAAGATGCCAGCTATTCCAGGTAAAGACCTCCCCCGCGGGATCAACTTCCAGTATATGAGCCGGAAAACTATTTAAAAGGTTCCATACCTTGATATCTTCTAGTTCTTCTTTTCTGGCCGCTAGAGCCTTATCCAGACTAAGCACCTGACCGTTCATGGATCCATAGTCAATCCAATCTCCCGACTTAATAACCTCCACCGCTTGGTCGGCCCTTACTAATTTACTACGGTATTCCTGCCCATAACTCACCTGTATCTCCTCCTATAAATATAATAACCTCTACTATTATTTTTTCCTTACTGCCATCAAGCTGGTGGCCAAGCGGTTCTGTATGCAACTGTAATGAGCTCATCACTTGCTACGAGCTATTTTTATCTGCCTTATTATATCTACCTCATAATACCAAAGCCGGGCTTAGGGTTCAATCTTGTTGCTTCTCTTCCAGAATCCCATCTTATCAGCTTCCTTAATCAGTTCATCCCGAAATTCCGGATGAGCAATCTCAATCAAGCGCTCGGCCCGTACCCAAATAGACTGGCACTTGAGCAAAGCTTTACCGTACTCGGTTACAACATAGTGGGTAAGCTGCCGGGAAACCGTGCAGGCGGCTCCTGGAGTCAACAGGGGTTTAATTTTTGATTGCAGCCGGCCTTCTCTATCCTTATAGGTAGATGAAGTGCATAAAAAGCTCTTGCCCCCCGGAGAATGATAGGCCCCCAACACAAAATCCCATTGCCCACCAGTGCCGGTAATCTGTCGAGGACCCTGCATTTCGGAAGCAACCTGTCCATAGAAGTCTACTTCCAAGCAGCCATTTATGGATATTACATTGGAAATCCTGGCAATTACGCTTGGATCATTGGTGTAGTCCACTGAATAAGAAGCAATCATGGGATTCCGATCCATAAATTCATATAGTTCAGGAGAGCCTAGAGCAAAGGTACAGACTATTCGTTTGCGGTCAATTTCTTTTTTCTTCCCGGTAATACAGCCATTTTTCCACATTTCCACATAGGCATCAGCCATCATTTCCGTATGTGCACTCAAATCTTTTAATCCGGCGGCAGCTATCTGCTTGCCCAGGTAATTGGGCAGTCCCCCAATTCCCAATTGAATGCAGCATCCATCATGAATGTCTTCCATTATGTGATCAGCTATTCTCTTTTCCGCCTCAGTAGCCTCCAGCACTGCGGCATTGGCCATGGGCTCATTTTCCCCCCGCACGATATAATCTATCTCTGATATATGTAGCTGGTGTCCATTGCCCCCATATACGTAAGGCATGGATTCGTTTTCTTCCACAATGGCTATTTTAGCATTCTCAACTACTGCTTCACAATGAGAGGCATTTATGCCCAGGTTGAAATAGCCGTATTTATCCATAGGACATACCCGGAGCATAGCCACATCCACTTCCACCTCCCGATTACGGTAATAACCAGGCACTTCGTGGTAGAGCAATGGAGAGAAACTGCAGATCCCCTGGTCGGCCAATTTGGCATCCCATGCGCTATAGTGCCAGCTGTCCCACTGGAAATGCTCCATAGTTGGATCACTCACCGGTACCTCGGGAAATGGAGGTAAAGAAATACCACTGCGGATATGAACTCCATATAGTTCATCTTTCCTTTGGGCTAGGGCCTTATCCAGAGCCTTGGGGTAGCCATTAAAATACATATAATCTACCCAGTCTCCAGACTTGACTACCTTAACTGCCTCCTCCGGGGTACGAAATTTTTCTTTATACTCGCTATTAAACATTAAAATTCCTCCTCTAGTATTGGAATTGATTAAGTAAGGTCAGGCTATTTACCAGCAGGACTAAGAAATTCTGTATAACGGAAGGCTGTACGCTCACCTTCCGTTATACAGGTTTAAAGGGGTCTAATTCAGGCTTCGGTTAAGGGGAGCACAGTCTGATATTAACCCCGAAGTACGTCGCCAGCGATTACCAGGCGCTGTACCTCTGCAGTCCCTTCAAATATCTGGAATATCTTGGCATCCCGCATGTATTTTTCTACCATGTATTCCTTGGTATATCCATAACCACCATGTACCTGTACCGCATTTAAGCTCACCTTCATAGCTGCCTCACCGGCCCAGTATTTAGCCAGGGAGGCTTCACGGGTATAGGGCAGACCCATATCCTGATTGTTGGCGGCCTTCTGGTACAAGAGACGGGCGGTTTCCACCATAACCGACATTTCGGCCAGGATAAACTGGATAGCCTGAAAACTGGCAATGGGTTTGCCAAATTGCTGTCTTTCCTTGGCATATTGCACGGCACACTCGAAGGCTCCCTGGGCTATTCCCACTGCCATAGCTGCTACCACAGCCCGGGATATGTCCAGAGTCTTCATGGCTATCTTAAATCCATCTCCTTCCTTGCCCAAGAGATTGCGGGCCGGTACCCGAACATCTTCGAAGATTACCTGGGTAGTATTAGAGCTTCTTATGCCCATTTTGTTCTCGGGGTTGCTCACACTTATCCCCGGAGTATTGCGATCCACCATAAAACTGCACATACCCTTGTGCCCCAGTTTTTTATCCATAGTTGCAAAAACCGTGTATAGCCCAGCCACTCCTCCATTACTAATGAATTGCTTGGTTCCATTCAGTATATAATCATCTCCGTCTCTTACACATCGAGTGGACAAGCCTGCTGCATCAGAACCGGCCCCCGGTTCAGTAAGGCAAAAAGCAGTTATGGCACCTTCCATCATCTGTCCGTACCACCACTTCTTTTGTTCATCCGTAGCAGCAATATACACCGGATCCGGCCCCAATAAAGTGCTGGCCGCCATAGTAGTAGCTAGTCCTCCATCACCACGACTTATTTCCTCTGATATAATACATTGTCCCAAATGATCGATCCCAGGTCCACCATATTCTGCCGGCACTCCGCAGGTCATCAATCCCAGTTCCTGAAGTTTTTTAACCGTATCCCAGGGAAAAATATGTTCTTCATCCCATTGTTGACAATTAGGCAATACCTCGTTATCAGCAAAATCACGGGCCATTTTCCGAATCATCTCTTGTTCTTCAGTCAATCTAAAATCCATTTAAACTCCTCCTTTAGAGCTGGAAAGCTAAAATCCAGCTAACGTCCAATAAATTTTGCTTTTCTCTTTTCTAAAAAGGCATTAAAGCCCTCTTTCTGATCCTGGGTGGCAAAGAGCAAAGCCCAGGTCTTTTGCTCATACTGCAGGCCCGAAGCCAAATCCACCCCAGTCCCATAATTAATACACTTCTTGGCAGATCTCAAAGCTAACGGAGCCTTGGCTGCCAACTTCTTAGCCAGTTTCCGGGCTTCTTCCATAAGTTGTTCCCGGGGGAACAAGCCATTTATTAATCCAATTTTCAGAGCCAAATCCCCATCTATGTTATCACCGGTGTAAATCAGGTATTTAGCCCAGCCTGGACCCACAATCCTGCTCAAGCGCTGTGTACCTCCGGCCCCAGGGATGATGCCTAGGTTTATTTCCGGCAAACCGAATACCGCACCTTCTGCTGCCAGTCGGATATCTGCAGCCAGGGCCAATTCACAGCCCCCGCCCAGAGCTAGCCCGTTAATGGCAGCGATAACCGGCTTCTCCAGCCTATCAATTTTATCCACCACCTCTTGGGCTAAAGCCACAAAGCCTTCCGCGCTTACTGCATCCAGGGAAGCAATATAGGCTATATCTCCACCAGCAGCAAACACCTTGCTCCCTCCAGTCAGAATAACTCCCTTTATCTCCTCATCACTGGCAATGAGATCCATTAAATGGGACAATTCCCCTAAGAGTACATCATTTAGACCATTGAGGGCTCGGGGGCGATTTAAGGTGATAATGCCCAGTCCGTCTTCTTTGGTAAATAGAAGGGTTGCAAATTCCATATAAACCTCCCTTTTATTTGGTATAATCGTAAAAACCTTTTCCGGTTTTCATTCCCAGATGCCCGGCTCGACACTTGGACTTCAAAACCACATCACATTGGCTGATATAACCAGCCCTTTTCTCCCCCCTTTACTATTTCCTTCACAATATGAGTAGCAAATTCTATGCCAGAGCTTAAAAGCATCATAGTTCATGGTTTTTAGCCTTTTCGCCTCTTATCTTGATGGCAAGTCTTTGGCAAAACCGCCAAAGCCCCGGGAAAGAAAGAGCTTGGTTCCAGAATCAGCCCTGCTGGCACAAAAAAATGTCTTTGGCAATATTGCCAAAGACATTTTATAATTTTTTATAGCTTCACTGGCCCTGCTGTACAGAACCACAATTTATTTTTGCTTAGGCTCAGATCAATATTGCTCCAATCGCTAGGAGGGTATGCTAAACCATCCCATTTAACCAGTCCAGAATCTTCTCCCCCAGTTCATCCTCATAGCCAATATAAAAATGATCTGCTCCTGCTATTTCAACTACCTGGGTCTTATCCGGATGAGCAGAATTGATCTTAATCCTTTGTAGGAGTTCTCGGGTAACCGGGGGAAAATCCTGGCTCCCTCGGGTTAACAGTATGGGACAATATACTTGCCGCACTAATTCTTCCGTATCCGCTGGGGTTCCAGGACCATAAAAGTCCAGGAAGGTTCGGGCAGTAAAAATCCAAGGCATAGTTCCTCGGCCCTTCAATACAATCAACTGATCCCCCATCCCCAGTTCACTTAATTCTCGGGCCTTAAACAATCCCCGTTCATAAAAATCTTCGGTAGCCAGATATCTCATCATCTGGGTTACCGAGGGGGGAGAACTGATCAGTATTAATCCCGCTACTTCAGGAAACTGAGCCAGGTTCTGGGCATATACTATCTTGGGTATAGCCTGGCTGTGTCCTAGCAAGACTAGGCGCTGATAGCCCCGCCCTTTCATTAAAGCAATTAAAGCCCGGGCGTCCTTTACACACTCCTTAAAGGTATCCCGCATTAATCCAATAACCGGTTTTTTATCATTATCCGGTGCGGTACCGAAATCATGTCCCCGGTTGTTGGCACTAAAGCAGCTATAGCCTCCCTGAACCAGAATGGCGGGCAGAAACCGTCCCATGCCGGTATAGAAGTTCATGGCTGCTCCATGCTGCATGATAACTGCCGTTTCTTTAGCTGCCGGGGCTTCATATAGAGCTCCATGCAGAACAATCCCATCCTCGGTCTCCACACTTATCAGCTCATTTTTCATATCCCTTCTCCTGATCCCTTGTTCAAAGTCCTCAGTGCCTTTTCAGCAGCCGGTCTTAGTACTCGGTTTCATCTAACAGAACAACATATTATTCCAAGCTTTAGCGAGCTTTTTTTACAAAGGATTTAATTTGGTCCAAGAGCTCCTTTTTAGTGGAGGCTGCTTTTATCTTTTTATTGATTAAATCCATTTCCGGGAATATGCCCTGTACATTCTTTCTTACATTAACCACTTCATCAAAGATGGTCTTTTCATCCTTTTTCACCAGCACTTTAACCTGGTAATCCTTAGTCTTGGCGATCTTGTGCCCTTTAATCTGCTCGGCCTTCACTATCTCAAAACTATAATTAATCATAGCTGTCACACTCCCTTTTGTTCAAACCTTGCTGATCCCAGGCTAGCTGGTAAATGGCTAGTACATCATCTCTCTGCAAGGGTTTGAGCCTACCCAGAGTTCTGGCCTGAACCGCGTTTTCAGCCATGTTCTCCAGGTCCTGGTATTCCACCCCTAAATCCTGTAGGCTAAGGGGGGCTCCAATCTCCCGGAAAAACTCCCTTAGCTGCCTAATCCCCTCCTGGGCCTGTTCTTCAACGGTGCCGCTGTTAATGCCGAAAATCTTTTGGGCAAAACGGGCAAAGGTATGCAGATCTTCCCGGTATACATAGCACATCCAGGCCGGAGTGATAACTGCCAGTCCAGCTCCATGGGCTACATCGTAGAAGGCACTGATACTGTGTTCTATATCGTGGGTAGCCCAGTCCCCGCCACTCCTTCCAGCAGCGTTGGAGTTATTCAAGGCCAGGGTAGCCGCCCAGGCCATCTGGGCTCTAGCTTCATAGTCAGCCGGATTCTCCAGCAGTATTTTTATGTTCTTGATCACAGTTCTGATAATAGCCTCTGAATACTCCTGCATCAATTCCCCACTTTTACTACCATCAAAATATAGTTCAAACACATGGCTGAGAATATCCACCGCTCCATTTACCGTATCCCGCTTTGTAAGCCAGGCTTGCACACTGGGGTCGATAATAGATACCCGGGGGTACAGGTGCCGGGAGACAATGCCCCACTTCTTTTTCTCATCCGCCTTAGTAATAACTGCACTGCCGTTCATTTCAGAACCCGTAGCTGAAAGGGTTAGCACCCCAAATAAGGGCAGGGCCGACTTAATCCGAGCCTGCCCCGTGAATAAATCCCATACCGGTCCCTCATACTCTACCCCGGCCGCAATAACCTTGGCCGAATCAAAAACACTTCCCCCACCTACGGCCAGAATGGCATCCACCCCTTCCTGGCGGGCCAGTCGGATGCCGTCCTCCACCTTGCTTAGCAGCGGGTTGGGCTGCACTCCGCTAAAGCGAATAAAATCCACATACCAGCCTATAAGGGAAGATGATACCTGATCATATACCCCGGTAGAAAAAATTGATTGGCGGCCGCATACCAGCAGAGCTTTCTTAACCCCCCGTTCCCTCATTTCCCGACCTATGTTCTTTATGGTATCCCGGCCAAAATATATTTTAGTAGGATTATAGTAAGTAAAGTTGTTCAAGCTGATTACCTCCTTACCTTATTTGATAAATAGTATTGGTCTAATGAAGGGAAATCTCCTTCACCAAACCCTGGGCATCAGAACCTAAGTCCAAATTAATCTGACCTTCCTTATTTATTAACTTCAATATACCCTAAGCACTACCTGAATTTCCACTTATCTTTATTATTTTAGAAGCAGGTTTTAGTTGGACAGGTGGAAAGTTGGGTAGTTGGACAGTAGTTACATACGAGTGTTATGCTTTGGGCATTCGGAGCCCTGCTGTATAGGGCCACGCTTCGCTTACGATCAGATAGTTAATAAAGGGTAAGGCCAAAACGCATCCTTACCAAGGATACATGAGTACTAGGCGGGCCACCACAGGTTGCCCCTACAGACACATATTGGCGGTTTCGTTGTCCTCAGGGGCAAACTTGATTTTAGCCCTACATACTTTATGCATATATTGCCGATTTCATGACCTATTGTAGGGGCGATCTTTGATCGCCAGTTATTAATAATAAGCCTATTTATCTCATGTATCCATTGCTAGGATGAATTGCCTACCAGCCTCCTCAATACCCCAGAATAAGACCGGCCGACGGCGGGAAACAGTATAATGCTCCAAACCACAATGACTTAGAACGCAATCCCATACTCAAGCCACTAAGATGAGACCGGGCAACGGTAGGACCAAGTATAATGCTATAACAAAAATATTCCAGCCCCAGTGCAAGATATTTATTATATAAAGTGTATTAAGGATAAACCGATAGAAAAGGATGTGGTATGGTGTTATATCGTCGCCTTATTGCTTTAGCGGTAATATTCTTATGTGTTTTGGCCATGAATTGGCCGGCCGGGCAGGCCAAGTTAGTAATGGAGAAAGACATAAGCATTTTTATGGATGGGGAGCAGTTGCTATTTCCCGATCAGCAGCCCTTCATTAACCAGCAAAATCGCACTCTGGTGCCAGTAAGATTCTTCACTCAGGCTCTGGGAGCTTCTGTTGAATGGGAGGCAGAGCAAGAACAGGTACTGATCAGCACTGCCGGTAAAACAATGCGCCTGAAGGTAGGAGAACCCGAAGTTCTGATCTATCCCGATAGAATTGAGCGCATGGATAGCGTGGCCGCCCTGGTAAACAACCGCTTGCTGGTTCCCTTACGCCATATCAGCAATTATTTGGACTGTCAGGTTAGCTGGGATGAGTCCTCCAGAATCGCTCATGTTTTTACCCAGGGGCAGACAACCCAGGAACAAGAAGAATTAATAGAAATTGCTCGCCACACCTTATTGGAACTGCCTCGAGTCAATTCCCAGGAAAATCTGCAGCAACTCTTGGACCAGTCCGCTAACTATAATAAGAAACTTAGAATGTTGGGTTCCGCAGTAGAACAGGAACAGATGCTAGATAAAAGCGCTTCCGCTGATGCCCTGGAAGCAGCCTCCGACTATTCTGGAACCAATGTGCAGGTAGAAGGAGTAGACGAAGGAGATATTATAAAAAGCGATGGTGAGTACCTGTACGGGGTAAACAATCAGGAAATCCTGGTGGTCAAGGCTTATCCGGCAGAAGAATTGTCAGTTGTCAGCCGTATACCCCTGGAGCAAAATCCCCAGGATATATTTATCGATCAGGAACGGCTCTTAGTGATAAGCCGGGATCGCCCCAATCATTACCGCCAGGGTGTCATAGCCGAAAACCTTAAAATGCTTCCCTATGATTATAAGAACCATATAATTATTGAAACTTATGATATCAGTGATAAAAGCAGTCCGGTGAAACTAGATAGCTTCCAAATGGAAGGCAACTACATCTCTTCCCGCAAGATAGGCAGTCAGGTATATGTTATCAGTAGCCAGTACCTAAATGCCCCCAACAAACCAGTTTATTATATCAATCAAACCCCTTTGGAAAAACCTTATAGCGAAATTCGCTATTTCCCCGGCCTTATCCACGATACTTATCTGCATATAGCCCAAATAGACTTAAGCGGCCGCAATGAATTTGCCCTGGAGACCTTTCTCAGTTCCGGCAGTCAGATTTATTGTTCCACTGAAAACCTCTATGTGACCGGGCTGGAATACCAGCCAGTTTATGGGACCAACTATTACCAAGAGTCAGTTACCCAGATATATAAATTCAGCTTGGAGGATGGCATCAAATACCAAGCCAAAGGCCAGGTTCCTGGCACCGTGCTCAACCAGTTTGCCATGGATGAGTCTGAAGGCTATTTTCGTGTCGCCACCACTGCCCAAGAGTGGTCCAGCACCAATTCCCAGAACTCTGTTTATATACTGGACCCGGATCTCAAGATGACCAATTCTATCACCGGGATTGCCCCCGGGGAAAGAATCTATTCCACCCGCTTCCTGCATGATCGCCTGTATATGGTTACCTTCCGGCAGGTAGACCCCTTCTTCGTCATCGACCTGAATCCCCAAAACCCAAAAGTATTGGGACAATTAAAAATCCCCGGCTTTAGCAATTATCTGCACCCCTATGGGGATCATTATGTTATCGGCCTGGGTTATGACACCAGCTTAAATAAATCCGGAGGCGTCATACTGGGTGGCCTTAAGCTTTCCCTTTATGATGTGCAGGATGTAACTAAGCCCCGGGAAGTAGATACCAGCATTATCGGAGGTGCCAGTAGTTATTCAGAAGCCTGCGAAAATCACCGGGCCTTTTTGCTCCACCACAATTTAATTGCCTTTCCCGCCGAGATCTACAGCGGAAATAGTAGTGAGAATAGTTCCATGGATTCCTATCGCAGCTTCGAATTTCAGGGAGCCTATATTTACACCCTGTCTGAACAAGGATTGGACTATCAGGGACGCATCACCCATCTAAGCTCAGAAGATTACCTAAAAGCAGGTGATTACTGGTCTGACAGCACCAAGACGGTAAGACGCGTCCTGGTAATCGATGATAATATATACAGCATTTCCGAAGGAGGAATCAAAGCAAACGACAAGACCACCCTTAGAGAGATAAAACATATATCGATTTAAAGCGAACTCGGCAGCAGGGTTAGATGGAGAGTTGGTCAGTTGGTTAGTTGGTCAGTTGGTCAGTTGGTCAGTTAGTCAGTTAGTCAGTTGGTCAGTTGGTCAGTTGGTCAGTTAGTCAGTTGGTCAGTTGGTCAGTTGGTCAGTTGGTCAGGTAGTTGCATACGAGTGTTATGCTTTGTTTGAGCAAGGAGGGTAAGGCGA
>JAAYJK010000074.1 GCA_012522955.1 Syntrophomonadaceae bacterium | reverse complement strand
GCGCTTCCTGAACACCGAAATAATGGATGAGAGTTTACCGGGCGGCGTGCTTTCTGATCCACTGGTCTTTGATTTGACAGCTAAAATGAAAGACCGCACGGCTTACATCGCTTATACCGTGGATACCGATGGAGATTTGGAAACCATTCGGGACAGGGATATCTACCTGCAAACCTACAGCTTTGCCGACAAGACTTTTACCCGACCTGTAAAAATATCTGATATGAAAGAAGAAGCAACCGTAAAAGCTGACGGTAGGCCGCAGCTGGTGTTATATCATGGTGATATGTATTTGTTTTTTCACGCAGACACGGGAATTCATTACTATGATGTGGATGACCTGCTGGAGGATTTGAACAGCCCGGACCGGCTGCCGGTGGTTATGGAGGATGATCCGGCCACAGAAGAAATTGAATCGGGCAGTTATGATCCCGATGACTACTTGCTGATCGCGCCGCGCACTGCTCTTTCATACAGTGAGGAGCACCTGCCGGTTAATGATTACCAGGTTGCGGTTGGGGATGACGGCAAACTTTATCTGGTCTGGACCGAGCCGGCCACCCGGCTGGCAGAGGGCGTGGAACCTGGTTCCCATGCGGCTTTGCAGCCTGAGAATATATATCAGGAAAACCAGATTTATGCCGCTATGTTTTATGAAAATATTGGGCATGAAACCAATCGTGATTACGGTAGGTGGAGTGGCAAGGTGCAGATTACCGACGGGCCGGGAAGTTATACCGACCCTAGTGTGAGCGTGATGGCCGACGGCCGTCTTATCGTAGCCGCCAAAAAGAATGAAAAGGTTCTGGTTGACGATTCTCAAGCCGCGCACCGGGTAGAAAATCGCGACACAACCGAGTTGGTGGCATTAAGAATGACGCCTATTCCCGTGGCTGCAATGAATGAGGATGCCATCACCTTTACTACTGACTATCCCCTGCCTAAAGAGGCTGTAAACATTCTGGCCACAGCCGGTAATCACGGGCTGATGCCGGTGCTAAATCCTGTTGTTGATTTTTATGCGGTGCAGGGGGATACTGAAACCTTGATCGGCGCCAGGCATAACAGTGATCCTGTTTATGGCGGGCAAGAAGTGGTATTCTGCAACCCCTGGAAAGCGCCGGAGAACCTGCAGGATATGGTGATTGTGGCCAGGCTTAGAAGCGGTGATAACGAAACTGTTCTGGCCCAGGTGGAAAAGGCTTTCCCCTACGGCATCAAGCTGGAATACAGCTTGTTTGATCTGGATTATATAGCCCAAAATTGTTACCGGGCTTACTTGGAGGTGCATCACACCGGCAACCAGCCGCTGGAGAACGCGGAGTTGGTGATTAACCGGATAGATCTGGAAAAACAGCCTCATGAATTGAAACGGGTACCCCTGGATAATGAAACAGCAGCGCTGGAAATGTTCGTTATTGATGAAAACTTTGAGATTCCGCAGCAGGATTTGATTAAAGGTTACGCGGATATTGAGGTGCGGGTTGAAAAAGAAGGTAAACTGCTGGCTTCACAAACCGCCAGGGTAGAGAAAAATATATCTGCCTTCCATCGTGAGTTGTTGGACCAAGTAAACGAAGTTGCCATGGAAGCATCCAATATGACCCTGACCAGGGGTGAGAGAAGAGCAATTCAGGCTGAGGTACACCCGGCGGCGGCAGCGGAAAAGAACAGCTTTCTTTATGTATCTTCAAATCCAGCCGTGGCGAAGGTAAACGAAGCGGGGGTAATCACTGCACTGACAAGCGGCAGCGCCGTCATTACAGCTTACGCTGTTCCAAAGGTTGACGTAAGCACGCAAACAGAAGACGGATATATGGTTACAGGCAGCATTTTGGATAACTTGGCTTTGGAGGACTGCAAGAGCGCTGCCTTAAGCGTAACCGTGCAAGCCGGATCCTCCGGTGGGAATAAACCAGGTGTTCCGACGGAGGATAACGTACCAGGCTCCGGCAGTAACACTCCGGTCACTATAACAGGTAATGGTGGAACGCTGGTGATTGGCCAAAATGTGTTGGAGGGAATTTCAAAAGGGGCGCAGAGCGAAACATTCAGCTTTTCTGTTATACATCTTGGGGCAACTGATATGGCGCAGATCTATGACATTTCGCTTAAGCATGGTGACACACCAGTAACAGGCCTGGAAAACGCCCGCGCTCAGGTAAGCATACCTTATACGCTGCAAGATGATGAAAATCCTAATGCCATTGTGGTGTACGCTGTTACCGGGACGGGAGAATTGATAATTAATCCCACAGGCAAATACAAAGACGGTATGGTAACCTTCTACACATCAGATTTTACCAGGTTTGGCATCGCTCATAATCTAGTGCAGTTTGAAGATGTGGTCCCGGCTGCATGGTACGCAGATGCAGTCACATACATTGCGGCCAGAAATATTGCTGAGGGCATCGGGGATAACAGATTTGCACCGCTAAAACCAATGAGCAGAGAAGAATTTGCCAAGTTTTTAGCACTGGCCTACGGATTTACCTGGTCAGGTAAAAACGCCGGATTTATTGACGTTGCCCAAGGTAGCTGGTATGAACCCTACGTTAATGCATTATACGAAGCAGGCATCATCAGCGGTATCGGTGATGGGAAATTCGGTACCGGTCAGTTCATCACCAGACAGGATATGGTAACAATGCTGTTTAACGCCTTACAAAACAGCGGAGCTAATTTATCTAAAGTTCGGAATTATAAAGGATTTGATGATGAAAACCAAGTAGCAATATATGCCCAACCCGCAGTACAAGCATTGTATGAAGCTGGTATCTTAAATGGGGTAGGGAATAACCTGTTTGCCCCTAATAATACTGCAAACCGAGCAAGTATGACGGTAATTCTGAAGATTGCAATGAATATAACCATGGATAGGATAAGGGATATCTCTTCCCTTTTTACCGGTGTTTAATCAATACACAAAACAGCAACGCAGAAGTACTATCATTTTCTGCGTTGTTGTTTTATGATAAGGTCATCTGTATAGCATCAACCATGCTTGGTTATCATATTCGGGTTTATCCGTTTTAAGTACTTGTGACCGGTACTGGAAAGAGCAGATCAAGCTTTGTATAGTGCTAAAAGAAAAAGGCGAAGTCAGACCTGTACCGCTCCATAGACCTTGATAAATGTCACAGCCATGTATGATGAATTGCAACCCTGGTATTTCCTGCCTGACCACCTGGAACTGAGGTCTTGAGGATGGTTTGCGTCTTAAGTCGGAAGGTTAGTTTTCCTGGAATGAGTAAATTAATCAAATAATTCAAGGTCTTGTAATCGTATTATTCTAAGCATGGCAATGTATAGTATAATCTTTAAGAAGTTATGTTTGATTATCAAAATATATCATGGTAATGAGGAGGCAAAACAATATGGTTGAACAGGTATTTAAGCTATATGTAGGCAATGAAAAGGCGATCGAAAAAGTCGTATTCGACGAAAATCTGCATTATTTGCATATGGTTTTCAACCAAGACGAAGGGCTGCCGGAGCACTTCTCTAATTCGAATGTCTATATGACAGTTGTTCGAGGAATACTATCAATAGGCCTGGATGAACAGGATATTCATGAATACCAAGCCGGAACTTTGCTGAAAATACCATTTCAAACCAAAATGAATGTAAAAAACTTACATAATGAAACATTGGAGCTGATTGTCGTAAAGGCACCTGCTCCGAAAAATTGATGGTAAACAAATAAAGAAAAAAACTGATAATAAAGAAGCATGATTAAGTGAAAAAGAAAAAAATAGGAAGGAAAACCATGAATAAATAACCGAGGATTTATTAAAGGAATGGTTGTTTGACCAGAAAAAGGCAGAAATGATATTCGCCGTAGCAGATGGAAGCGAAGTAGGATTCGCTTTATTTTTTTTAACTTTTCTACGTTTTTGGGTAAAGCCGGCATATACCTGGAAGATCTATATATAAAGCCACCGTATCGGGGTCATGGATATGGGAAATTGCTCTTAAACAAGCTGGACAAAATCGCTGTTGAATCAGGATGCGGCAGAATGGAATGGTGGTGCCTGGATTGGAATAAACCGAGTTCGATTTCTATTTATCGCTGGGAGCCAAACAGAATATGGTTGGATCAATGTAGCTCAGCACAATTTATGGGACTGGCTGTTCTATGCCTACTATATAGGCTTTATCTTCATAGGATTAACGTCCTCTTGCTTCCGATAATGTGGGTATAATAACTTATAAATAGTGCTTATTTCCAAATAAAATGCCAAGGCAACTTTTTGAGAAGATTTACCTAGCTATTGATTCATTAAATTATTTTGGAGGAAATATAATAGTGGAACACAATCACAATCATCATCAGCACAATAAGCAGAGCAATATAAAAATAGCATTTTTTTTGAATCTATCATTTACCATTTTGGAGATATTTGGTGGTTTGTGGACCAACAGCATGGCGATCTTATCGGATGCGGTTCACGATCTTGGCGATTCCATATCATTAGGTGGAGCATGGTATCTGGAAAAATACTCGAACAAGGAAGCAGATAATAGATTTTCTTTTGGATATGCTCGTTTTTCACTACTTGCAGCATTGATAAACAGTCTCATTTTAATAGTTGGATCAGCACTTATTTTAGGACGATCAATCCCAAGAATTTTCCATCCTGAAGAGGTTAATCCAGAAGGGATGTTGTTATTCGCAATATTTGGCATAGTAATAAACGGCATGGCCGTTTTAAGATTAAAAAAGGGAACATCTTTGAATGAAAAGGTTGTTTCATGGCACTTGCTTGAAGATGTATTAGGTTGGGGAGTAACACTTATCGTCAGTGTCATTCTTATGTTTTTTGATGTTCCAATTCTTGACCCAATATTATCTGTTTTGATTACCATGTATGTATTATATAATGTGATGAAAAATCTAAAGGAAATATTGTATATACTTATGCAAGGGGTACCGAAAAACTTTTCAATTGGTGAAATTGAAAAAGAGATTACAGATAAAACTGATGCTATAGATGCACATCAAACTCACATATGGTCTTTGGATGGAGAAAAGAATCTATTAAGTACTCATGTATTAGTCGACGATAAAATTGGATACACAGAAATAATCAAGATCAAGAATAAAGTCAAAGAATTGATGAATAAGAAGGGAATAGAACATATAACCGTTGAAATAGATTTTCAGAGTGAAGACCATAATAAACATAGTGGTTATTAAAGGACATTGCAGAGCTGATTGCGGCGATAAAGGCGTATAAGGGAAAGGCGCAACAGTAGCTGGTGAAAATCCGGCATAGGTGGCGCTTTTTGCTTGTTTCTGGCAGTAACTGGAGATCGGGATAATGCAAATTCTTTCAATATTGTGTATGAGAATGAATTTATTTACCATTCTAAATAGGAATAGATTGGCTAGAGTCTAATATTTTTATGCTTTCTTCATTATTATCCAGACAGGAAAGCTTTTTTCAAGGAGGTATTCCCATAATGCGTTGTGATTATCATTTACATTCATCTATCTCAGCCGATAGTTCAACCAGTCCTTTTCAGCAGATCAAACAAGCTGAAGCCTTGGGTCTGGATGAGATTTGTTTTACTGAACATTTAGAGATCCATTTTTATCGAGGTGAAGCCTGGCATGTGAACCTGCGTGATTATAAGGAGCGATTCGCCCAATTAAACTCACCCAGGCTTAAGATAAAGTTTGGGATTGAAGCAGGCATTGCCTTAGCAGCGGAGCATTTTCCTGAACTGGAAGATGAACTGCGGTCTGTGCCATCTGATTTTGTTATAGCTAGTGCCCATTCGATAAATAATATCGATCCCTTTGATCCTGTCTTTTATAAAGGTAAAACCATAGATCAGGTGTTTAGGGATTATATCAGTTCTATTTTGACCGGCATCAAGCAGCTGAATCCAGATCTTTACAGTAGTGTGGGACATATCGATTTCCCGGCCAAGGGGGCTCATTCCGAAGAGGATTCCCGACTATTTTACCATTATGCCCCAGATGAAATTGATGCTTTGTTCAAGTATATTATTCCACTAGGTAAATGTATTGAAGTCAATACTGCTACTTACCGCCATCTGGGCCAGCGGGAGGTGCCGGGGGAAGACTGGCTGCGCCGCTATGTACAATTGGGTGGTGAATTTATAACCTTCGGCTCTGATGCCCATTCGCCGGAATACATCCACTATCGTTTGGATGATGCGGCAGAAATGGCTAGGCGGGCCGGGCTTAAATACTACGCCACTTTTGACAGAATGAGACCTATTTTTCATAAGCTATAAATATTTAAGATTTCTTTAACGAGATATAGATTAATGACTTCCGGCAGCCTTATAATTGTATAACAAGGAGTGATTGATCTATGAAGGGAGAAGTGTATAATCAATCAACCTGGATCGCATTAAAGGCGGCCAGCTACTATTTCCAGCAAAACAAGACCTTGAAAGAAGTAGCCCGCTTGCTTAATGTTTCAGAATCCACGGTTTCAAGATTGATTCAACGAGCTAGAAAAGAGGGAATCGTTGAGTTTGTGATTCGCGATCCTTATAAATTGTGCCTGGATCTGCAATACCAGATATTGGACAAGTTCTCTTTAAAGGAAGTAATCGTCACTCATGTTACCGGTGACCCAGAAGAAGATAAAAAGAGCGTTGCCTTGGAAGGAGCCCGTTATTTACAGAGGGAAATCACTTCCCAGGATAAATTGGGAATTGCCTGGGGTGGTACCATGTATTACCTGGTTCATTACCTAAATCCCTGCCAACGAAGGGATACTAGTTTTGTCACCTTGCATGGTAGCCTTTCCTGTTGCGATTATGAACTTGATGTGGATAATCTGGTTTCTCGTATGAGTATGGCGTTTGGCGGAAATTATTATTCATTGTCCTCAGCGGGGCTTTTCGACAGCAAGGATGAGCTACAGATTATCCAACAGGATGCCAATGTACGGCAGATTTTATCCTTGTTCCATCAATTGACCATATCAGTAAGCGGCATGGGATCTTTTTACCCGGAGCTGGACTCTCCTCTATCCCGTCTTGAGTACCTTAAGGCTGAGGAATTGGCTGATTTGCAGGCCAAAGGTGTTTGCGGGGATATTCTTTTGCGCTTTTTTGACAGTGAGGGGGAGGAATGCGACAGTGATGTCAGGGAGCGTACCCTGGCCATTGATATAGAAACCTATAAGAAGATCCCCTGCAAAATCCTGGTTCTATCTGGGGCTCAGAAGGCAAAAAGCCTGGCCGCCGCTTTAAAAGGAGGGCTGGTCGATGTTCTGATCGTGGACAGCGAACTAGCGCAGGCAGTTTTATTATAATTTTTATGTGATATAGATATAACGATAACTGTAGATCTGGCCCAAGGTTCACAGCTAATTTTTTGGGGAGGCCGAAAGCAGTGTGGTTTAATACCTTAGCTGGGTGAGGGTTGATGTCAGAATTTATGGCATATTGGCTGTAATATTGAAAATATTTTCAATATGGTCTATTGTTTTCCTTCCGCTTACTATTGATTATAGGATATCAAAATATTAAACAACTGGGAGGAATAGACATGTATATCGACCCAATAATTTGCCAATTCCCGGAGGCATTGGATGAAGATCGTTTTATTATTGCAACCTATTACTGTGCAAGCAAAGCCACAACCAATATGATGAAATTCGCGGCGGCTCTTGCAGTTGAGCAAACAACTGGAACCTGGTTAAAGGTACCAGCTGAAACTCCTGAAGTGCGTGAGCGTTGTATTGGCCGGGTAGTCGGGGTTTATGAAACTCCTGCCTATCAGATCGAAATCCCAGCAGATGTAAAAGAAAGACATTTCATCATTCGCATCGCTTTTCCTTGGGCCAACTTCGGACCCCAGTTCGCTATGATGTTGAGTTCAGTTATTGGCAACATCTCCAGTTCCGGAAAAGTGAAATTGATTGATTTGGAATTTCCTAAGAAATTCCTGGCTGAATTCCAGGGTCCCAAATTTGGCGTACAGGGGGTTCGTGATCTTTTGGGAGTTTATGATCGCCCTCTGCTCAATAACATGATCAAACCCTGCACCGGTCTTGATGCAGCTACTACTGCCGAATTGGCTTATGAATCAGCCATAGGCGGTGTCGACATTATCAAGGATGATGAACTGGTAGCCGATGCTCCCCATTGCCGGCTGTTGGATCGGGTGAAAGCAGTTATGGTAGCTTTGCAGCGGGCAGACGAAGAAAAGGGAGAAAAGACCCTTTATGCCTTCAACATCACCGACCGGACCGATAAGCTGAAAGATAATGCCTATCGTGCTATTGAAAACGGAGCCAACTGTTTAATGGTTAATTACTTTACCATCGGATTAGATGCTTCCCGCATGCTGGCTGAAGATTCCAATATTAACGTACCTATTCTGGCTCATTCTGATTTCACCGGAGCGGTTTATGAATCTTCCTGGTCAGGTATGAGCGCTAATCTGATTGGGGCCAAACTGCCACGTTTAGCAGGCCTGGATATGGTCATAGGCCTTACCCCCTATGGGAAATTCCCTATCATGATGGATACCTTTATTGGTATGGGCTACCAAATGCTTTCTCCACTGCATAATATTAAACCAACTTTCCCCATGCCGGGGGGGGGAACCACTCAGGGCCATGTGGAGGACATCATCAAGAAATTTGGCAATGATGTAATCATTGCAGCCGGTGGAGCAATTCACGGTCATCCCATGGGTCCAGCTGCAGGGGCTAAGGCCTTCCGCCAGGGAATTGATGCAGTATTATCCGGTATGACTCTGGAAGAAGCAGGACGGCAACATAAAGAACTCGGTTTGGCATTGGATTCCTGGGGGATTTATTCGGAATGCCAGGGTGGTATTTTTGATCTAAAGGGTTAAATAGGGTTTGTGCCATAGCGGCTTTCACCACGCTTATCTGGTAGGAATAACTTGTTTTTCTTATTAAGTAATCAATATGAGGAGGAATAAAATATGTTGAAAGGCTATTTTGCTGAAAACGATGGCTCTGGGATTTTGTCCACTGCAGATCGGGAAGGCAGGGTCAATGCTGCTATATACAGCAAGCCGCATATCATTGAAGAAGAAACGATCGCCCTTTTGATGTCTGAGCGTTTGAGCTATGCAAATCTGCAGGTGAATCCTTATGCAGTATATCTGTTTATGGAAACAGGTCCCGGTTGGAAAGGAAAACGTATATATTTAAAAAAGGTGAAGGAAGAGCACAATACAGATCTAGCTAAATCACTGATTCGCCGCACTCATGTGGATAAAGAAAACCTAGATGTAAATCTGGTTTATTTTCAAATCGAAAAGGTCTTGCCTTTGATCGGCGAATGAAAAGACTAAAAGGAGATCAGAAGAATATGCTCAAGGCTGACTTGAGCATATTCTATCAAAAGTAGAATATAGGATTTCGGAAGATGGAAAATACTTGACATTAGTAAACAAAAGTATTAAATTTTAAAGAATATATTTTCGTGGCTTAGGGCTATGTATTAAACTAGTAATAGAAAAGGAGATATTATAATGGCATTTTACTTTGATAAACCTTCTTATACATTTAGCGAATACTTACTAGTACCTGGATATTCTTCAATTGAATGTATGCCAGCAAATGTTAGTCTTAAGACCCCATTGGTTAAATTCAGAAAGGGCGAGGAGAGTGCCATTTCAATGAATATTCCTCTTGTCTCGGCAATAATGCAATCCGTTTCAGATGACAAGATGGCAATCGCTCTGGCGACTGAAGGTGGAATTTCATTTATATTCTGTTCTCAATCTGTTGAAGGTCAAGCTGATATGGTGAATAGAGCTAAAAAGTTTAAAGCTGGCTTTGTTACCAGCGATTCTAACATTAAACCTGAACAGACGCTATCCGATGTTTTGAAGATAAAGGAAAAAACAGGGCATTCAACAGTTGCTGTGACCGATGATGGCACTGCCAATGGCAAACTGCTTGGGATTATTACCAGTCGGGATTATAGAATAAGCAGATTGCCTATTGATACAAAGGTACATGAATTTATGACACCTTTTGAATCACTTATTTGTGCCAGGAAAGGCATTACGCTAAAAGAAGCAAATAATTATTTGTGGGACCATAAGCTTAATACGCTTCCGGTTATTGACGATAATCAAAATTTGGTATCTCTTGTATTCCGAAAAGATTACGATTCTCATAAAGAAAATCCTAACGCTTTGCTTGATTCATTAAAAAGATACGTGGTGGGAGCAGGTATTAACACCAAGGATTACGAACAAAGAGTCCCCGCACTAGTTGAAGCAGGTGCTGATGTTTTATGTATAGACTCATCAGAAGGTTTTTCCGAATGGCAAAAAGTAACTATTGACTTTATACGTAATAGATATGGGGAGAGTGTAAAAGTTGGTGCAGGAAATGTAGTTGACAGAGATGGTTTTATGTTTCTTGCCGAAGCGGGAGCTGATTTTGTAAAAGTTGGCATTGGTGGCGGTTCAATATGTATTACTCGTGAACAAAAAGGAATCGGCCGGGGTCAAGCTACAGCATTAATAGAAGTTGCCAAAGCCAGAGATGAATATTTTGCAAAGACCGGGGTTTATGTACCCATTTGTTCAGACGGTGGTATTGTATACGATAATCATATTACTCTTGCCCTTGCAATGGGTTCTGATTTTATTATGTTGGGAAGATACTTTGCAAGATTTGATGAAAGCCCTACCAACAAGTTAAATATTAACGGTAATTATGTTAAAGAATACTGGGGTGAAGGATCAAATAGAGCTAGAAACTGGCAACGTTATGACATGGGGGGCACGGAAGAGCTTTCTTTTGAAGAGGGGGTTGACTCTTATGTTCCTTACGCTGGAAAACTTAGTAACAATGTACAGACTACTTTAAGCAAAGTTAAGTCCACCATGTGCAACTGTGGTGCAATAACCATACCTGAACTGCACAAAAAGGCAAAATTAACCCGCGTTTCATCAACAAGTATTGTGGAGGGTGGAGCACATGATGTAATACTTAAAGACAATAATATTATTGCCGTAAAATAAGCTGCTTCATCGCTTAAATATGGTTAATGATAATATTGCCGTTATTTTCAAAGGTGGGTATTTTGATTCCCTCCTCTCTATGATAGTTTATCTTCTTCTTCATCTAATTTATTTTCTATGTTTTTCTGCTTT
The DNA here is from genome assembly GCA_012522955.1 of Syntrophomonadaceae bacterium. Lineage (GTDB taxonomy): Bacteria > Bacillota > Syntrophomonadia > Syntrophomonadales > Syntrophomonadaceae > JAAYJK01. Next base: position 26,599 of record JAAYJK010000074.1, on the reverse strand, counting down.
TTGCTATTCAGATAATTAAGAATCGAAAAGCTTAAAAAAGCTCCAGCAGTTCCGCATAAAAACGTAATTGCCAAAGTGATAAGCCAGATGCCTGATGTAGCATTATCACCGTAGCGTGAATAATTAGCTATGCCGGTTACTACACAGATGGTAAAACCACAAACCAGGCTATTTAATAAAACAAAGTTAAACCCGGTATTTTTCCTATTGTACAAACTGTTTCCTGATGCTAAATTCCTGATTAAGAGATAAGTGCAGGCTCCAAAAAAACAGATAAATTCAGCCGCATAATGAGCAAAAGGCACATTAAGCACAAACTGCTGTACCAGCATAGCGATCATAAGGGCCAATAGCAGCAGATTGCACGTTTCACTGGCGATTTTGCGTTTTTGGGCTACAGTTCGCTCGTCTTGGATTAAGTCTCTCATAATGTCTCCTCCCAAAATAATTCATCTAAGGTTTTGCCCAGTGCTTTGCATATAGCAATGCATAATTTTAATGAAGGGTTATATTTTCCTGCTTCAATCAAGCCTATGGTTTGACGTGTAATCCCCACCACCTGGGCTAAGTCCTCTTGTTTCATATCCCGTTCAATACGGGCTACCTTCATTCTTATATTCTTCATAAGCAACCTCCACATTGCATATTATAATATAAAAATTACAAAATATAAAATATATATTACATAACCTAATCCAGGGTTTCAGCCGCAATCATGGCATAAGTGGCGCCAATTAATGGATGGCCGGATCCGCATGGGAGTCTCATGTCATCCCCTGGAGCAAAATAACATTTTTCATACTGATAATAAGCATATTTGGGCTATTCTTACAGCTAGCTGTCTAATAGAATATTAATATAGAGGAGGTGCATGGAGTGAAAAGAATTCTAGCCATGTTGTTAATTGTTGCTTTTGCCTTAACCATATTTCCCATCAATCAAGCAACAGCCTTTCCGTTAGCTGACAGCTCTGAGGGTACAAGCAGGGTTGCTGAAGGGATTTCGGGAGGAGAAGCTGATGCTGCCGGGGGCATGGGTATACAAAGTTCAACCCCAACGGTAATCGGGATAACGGTGGAACGACAGCCTAAACTGATCTATACCGTAGGAGAAGCACTGGATTTGTTATCTTATGACGATTACGGGAATTTAATCTATGAAAATTTGTTGGTAAGCCTGCATTACAGTGATGATTCTACCATAGGTCCAATAGAGTACAGTGACTTTGCTTACATGGGGATTAGCACCGAGCCTGCCCATGGAACCATTTTGACGGCGGAGGATGACGGTAGAAAGATTAAGGTGAGCTGCAATGGCTATTATGTTGAAACCGAGCCTTTACAGGTAACTGGTACCCCGGCGGAGGGGGCCGATCTGTCGCCGAAGCAAGCTGATTTTGATAAGAACCCGGCTTATCAGGCCGATGTCGATACTGAAATTCAATGGTGGCATAATATTTTATCAATTACTGATGTGAAGAATAACCAGGTTTCACTAGGAAGTGAAAACTACAGTGTCACTCAGGACAGCGAAAACAAGTATTTTCTGACTATTAAAAAGGAATATCTGGCCGCCCAGCCGGTAGGGGAACTGTTATTAACGGTGGAGTTGAGCGCAGGACCCCAGGCCAGTTTAAGTATCAACATACAGGACACAACTGGTATTGCTCCTCCCAGCTGGCCGGAAGGGAGTAGCCTGACCACCACCCTGGTCACCCATAATTCGGTAAACTTAAGCTGGACCCCAGCCCAGGATGATCTGGGGGTGAGTGAATATAAGATTTATCAGGGTGATATTCTGGTGGGGAGAGTTGCAGGTACTGTCAACCAAACTGAAATTAGCGATCTGGCTCCCTCTACTTCCTACCGCTTCCAGGTACAGGCCGGGGATGCCGGGAACCAATGGACCAGGGACGGACCCAGCCTTACGGTCAGTACCTTGGAGCCTCCCATCAGCGACCCGCCCAGTTGGCCGGCAGGGAGTACGCTGACCACCAGCGATATTACTACTGACATGGTAAACTTAAGCTGGACCCCAGCCCAGGATGACCGGGGGGTGACTGGCTACAAAATATATCAGGACGGAGAGCTTATCCATATCCTGGACACCACGGCTGCTGCCTATCAAGTTACCGGACTGGCTCCTGCTACCCTCTATGTTTTCCAGATACAGGCCGGAGACGGGGATGGGCAGTGGACCAGCGATGGACCCAGCGTAAGTGTCACCACCAATTCACTGGCCGTGCCGGAGATTTTGGAATTGAAGCTTAAGGCCCCGCGCAAAAACATAAAAGGTTCCTTATATATGGGAGATACAGTGAAAATAGAACTCATTACCACGGAAAGCGGATTGCAGCCTGAGGTCACCTTAATCTATAGGGAATGGAACAGTGAACGTACCGACATCGAAGAAAAACAACACCTGCTTACCCTTTCCGAAACCGCAGCTGGCAGCAAAAAATATACTGCAGATTTTATTCTGAGGGAAGGTATCTGGGAAATAGTCTCTCTGGAGGCACAACTGCCCGGAAGCACAGCATTGACAGCAGAGATTAACAGCCGAGTAGCGGGTCGGCTTAAGGTGACCGTGCAGCTGCCTGCCGAGATGGATCCGGAGCATTTGGCTTCGTCATTGGTCTCCATCAGCAGTGCTAAAGGTGGCGGCAGCTTTAGCGGGCAGTTGACCGAAGGCTATATTACGGTTGAAGGCCTGGATAGCTCTCAGGATTATATTCTTCGGCATTTCGATGCCAATTATCAATTGCTGTATCAAAGCCCGGCCATTGATATCCAGGGCGGATTAGAACAGGAATATAGTTATGAGATCAGTGCTCCCGCCAATGTCAAAGTCCGGGTTATTGACCATGATACCGGACTACCGCTAAAAAACGTCACGGTTACCGGTAAAACAACCCGTACCAATGGCACCCTAGCCACCCGTTATGCCAAAACGGATGCCAACGGTTATGCGGTAGCAGAAGCTCCTTATTTCATAAGCAACGCCTTAAAAGGCTCACAGATTGAATTGACCACCACCTATGAATCAATTGAGTATGATGGATCCGACTGGTATCAGGCTGGATCTTTAAATGCAGAAATAACTTCCATCGGTGACAATGAGTTCGAAATCAGCTTAAAGAAAGCCCCCATGGTGACCCTTACCGGTACAGTTAAGAACAGCAGTGGAATTCCTGTAGCAGGTGCTTATATATACTTGGCCAAGACCGTATACCAAGGAGGGGTTCCCGTTGTAAGCATTAGCTTAAATACGCAAAGCGACCAAGAGGGTAAGTATACCCTGGAGCTGGCCAAAATACCGGGCGAAATTGAAGCAACCTGTTACGTAAGTGATATGGAGAAGCACGAAACTATTATCCTGGAGGAGGGAGTTAACACCCTTGATATCACCATACCGCCCTATGTAAAGCCCACAGTAAAGGTAAATCTGGATACCAAGGATCTATCCGGAAATATAGGGAAGATTATCGTGCATGCCGTTGCAGAAGGTCTAAGCCTGGTGGGTCGTACGCAAGTAAAGGTCATGAACCAAAGCACTGGGGCCATCAACTATAGCAGCGATGGGCAAGGGTATTTTCACATACCGGGAAAACCGGGGGATATAGTAGAGGTATCAGCCGATGGAAAAAACTTTGGTTTAGGAATAGGATCAGCCACTGCGGTCATAAATGAGGACAATTATGCTGAAGTCACAGTTTTATTAACTGAAAGAGGCAGCGTAAGAGCCCAGGTCACAGACTCCAATGGAGGTACCAGGATAGGCGAAAAAAGGTACCTGTATGCATATAAAGCCGATAATGGGCAATATCTTAGCAGAACTGAGTCAGCTGCCCCCTATATCGCTAGCAGCTTGCCGGAGGGAAGCTATAATATTGTATTAACCTGGGAGAGCAATGGCAGCATGTATTACTCCAATTGGCTCTATAATCCTGATTGCATTAGAATGGAAAACCTCCAGGTCAAGGACGGAGAAATCATAGACCTGGGCCTAAAGGAGTTAAGCTATAATAAATCAAATCTTTTCTTCAGGTATAATGGGCCCAGCAGTATTACTGCCAACAAGAATGCAGCCCTGCCCGGCAGCATGGTTACCTTAAGGGTAGTCTATGATTATGATAAAATGGGTATCGTAAGCCCTAGCCAGCTGGATCTGGTAGCACAAATACCAGCAGGCACCACCTATGTTGATAATACCGCCATGCACCGGATGACCCGGGGTAATTTAACTGTAAATCCGGTGGTTGACCAGGATGCCAGCACCATAACTCTTGATCTAAAAGAATGCCTTGAGGGAGCGGCAGGCACTTTGACTTATCAGGTCCAGATAAACAGCCCGGCTAGGCTCAAAACCATTCAGGCCGGCGCCGAGCTGAGGTTTGTCACGTGGGAGAATCCGCGGTCAGAAATGTTTGCTACCTGCCAAATCCCTACCAAGATGATAACCTTAGACTCTCCCCTGGATATAGATAAAGAGCTTATGACCAAGCCCGTTAAGTTCAGCGGTCTGGCACCTGCCAACCATAAGGTAGAACTATATGACAGCAACATTAAAATAGGTGAGACCCAAGCCACCCCAACCGGCCAATGGTATGCCAGCCTGGTACTTCCCAGTATGGGAGCTCCCCTCTTCCATCACCTAAGCGCCATAACCGAGGTAGAGGGAGTGCAGTACTCGGCTAAGGATTTGATCCTGGTTGGGGTTGAAGGGGTCAAAATGACCGATTTTACACTGGGACAAGGCACCAGTTCAATGAAGATCCCAGTTAGCGACGGCAGCGTTATTTTCCCCTTTGCCATGAGCGGGCATGGGGATTTTCTAGTCAGCGTGGCCTTTAATGACAACGATAAGGTAAGGAATGTTAAGATTGCCGGATGTGCTGCTACCCGTCAGGGCGATGAGTTTAGAGCCATTATTCCTTTTGCTGTCTATACTAATGATGAAATCATAGTGGATTATGAGGAGATATTGGTTGAGCCCGATAATATATCGGAATACTACCGGAACCTGACTCCGGCATCGCTTAGAGATGCAGAAGCTGCCTTCACCGACCCGGCAACTACTTCCGAAGACGTCTATATTGAGTATGATAGTGACGGATATATAAATGCTTTGAACATTCCCCAGTTCAGAATCAATATGCCGGAGAAGAGCATTACTGCCAGTATGACCGTTGAGCCCGCAGATTTTGATGCTCGGGAAGCTAAAAACTGCACCAATCTAGGGAACGGACTTTATGGTTTTGATTTTTCCTATGAACTTATTGATGGGAAATATAGGATAACAGCTTATCTGGACCGGCGACTTTTGCCTCAACCAGCCGACTACCAGCAACAGCAGTTTACTCCTATGGCTGCGATTAAAGGTCTGGGAACCGTCAAGACAGTCCTTGACGTTGGCGGCGATATAAATGACCTGGCAGGAGCGGCCGGAGATCTTGCCACTACCGGAAAAATGATTGACTTAATGCAAAAATACGAAAATGTACGACCCAATCTAGAACCTCATTTGGTGGAGTATTACGACCGGCAGATCGCCATGATGGGAGAAGATATTTTAATGGGCAAAACTCTGGGCTTGGTTGGAAGCTCAGTGGCAGAAGCCGGGAATCTAGTTCCCTTGCTGGGGCAGGTGGTAATAGGAGTAGCCGATTTAATATCCGGTAAGCTCTTGGGGGATATGTTCGACAATGAGTTCCAATCCGACTACAACCGGCTTATGGCGGAGCTGGGAAGGCAACCGGGAGGCGAGGAGGAGTACTACGAAAGCTATCAAGACCCCTATGCGGATTACCACGCTGAACCCATGGACTCCTATTGGTATTGGTACTGGTATGTATACCACCGTGACAAGTGGATAGATATCGACGATGATAAAAATAAGCGGTACAGAAGAAAGCCTTTCAGACCTCACTGGATCTATGACCCCAGCGGCTTTGTGTATGAAGCAGTGGAAGACAACCGCATTGAAGGAGTTACTGCCACAGCCCTTTTCCTTCCTCCAGATGTGGCCCCAAATGCAGCTGATGCCAAGGCCAGCGATGGGTGGCAATTCTGGGATGCCAGCTGGTATCTGCAGGAAAACCCCCAGATTACCGATGCTGTAGGCAGATACGCCTGGGATGTGCCCCAGGGATGGTGGATGGTGCAATATGTCAAGGATGGCTATCAGACCACCTACAGCGACGCTTTGCCGGTGCCTCCTCCCCAGCTGGAGGTTAATATCCCCTTGGTGAAACTGGAGCCGCCGGTAGTTGAAAAGACCGTTTGGGGCAGCGGCGGACGCTATGTGGACGTATATTTCAGCAAGTACATGGATATCCGATCCCTGGAAGAGCCAAATTCCCTTAGCCTTACTGACAAGCAGGGAAGCCTGGTAAAGGGCAGCATCGAATACCCGGTTCCAGTCAAAGCAGGGGTAAACAACTTAAACCTGACTAAAGTAGCAAGGTTTGTTGCTGATGTACCTATGTCAGCAGGAGGGCAGTATAGCCTTACCGTTAACCAGGCGGTAGCCGATTATGCCGGTTTCTCCCTGATGGATGACTATACCGAGCTGGGAACGGTTCCGCCAGAGGCGCCTATTGAGAGTCTGACCGGGACCGATATAACGGTAGAGCCGGGGTTAGATATCACCCAGAATATTATGAATGCATTAGTCTTTACCTCCGTTAATCCTGGGGAGCAGGGAATCCTGGATAAAACCGTGCAGCTGCTTTCTTCCCACCCTGATGTGGTTAAGATTGGAGATGACGGAAAAGTCCTGGCCATAGGTGAGGGTGATGCGCAAATTACCGCAACTTCTATGGACGATAGCAGTAAGACTGCTACTTTTACCGTAAGCGTAGCTTATCCCCCTGCACCGGTAAGTGTTGCCAGTATGGTCATACTGGATCAGAACGGCGAGGTTTTGACCGACCTGAGCATGAAAAAGGGAGATACTTATACCCTCAGACCTGATATATTACCGGTTGAAGCCAGCAACCAAAAAATGTCTTACAGCTCCGACAATCCTGAGGTAGCTGCCGTTGATCAAACCGGGAGGATTCAGGGCTTGGAGGAAGGTTTAGCCTATATTATTGCCAGAACTGAAGATCAGAATATCCGGCACAGGATTTTGGTGAAGGTGCTGCCGGCCAGCACTGGAGGCTCCAAGGGCAGTTCCTCCAGCAGAGAAGATGAAGTTGTGGTTCTTCCCCCGGAAACTCCAGAGTATAAGCTTTCATTTGTGGATGTTCAGAAATCCCATTGGTTCTATGATGCAGTATTCTTTATAGCGGAAAAAGGTATTGCTAAAGGGGTATCGGAACAGGAATACGCCCCTAACAAAACCGTTACCAGAGCTGAATTCATAACCATGTTATGCCGGGCCTTTGGTATTGAGGAAAGGAGCGGAGAAAATTACTCTGATGCAGGTAATAGCTGGTACACTGGATTTTTGGCCGCAGCTAAGCAATTAGGCCTGGCTCAAGGGGTGGGAGACAACCGGTTTGAACCTGACCGGGCCATAACTCGGGAAGAAATGGTAGTCATTATTTACAACTACTTTAAAAATGCGGGCCAGATAACGGAAAGTAGCGGGAGTCTAACTTATGCTGACCGCAGTCAGGTGTCAAATTGGGCCGAGGAGGCTGTGGCCAATGCATCAGCCCATGGTTGGATTAAAGGTAAGAGTAACAATATCTTTGATCCCCAGGGAATCGCTACCAGAGCAGAGCTGGCGCAAATTCTATACAACATTCTCCAGGGGTAGAAGCATGAGGAAGCAGGAAGCACGGGGATAGGTCTCCGGCTTCCTGCTATTGCTTGCAATTAAATCCGAATCCAATTAGTAACTCTTAGCATCGAATAATTCATAGATTATAATTGAAACAGTATACTGGTAGTTATTTTGGACCATGAAAGCAGTGGTGTTCAGGCACCGGATTTCCGATTAAATATAGTCTGAAATGACGTGTTTTGATACAATTATCTTAAATACTTGTTCGCAAGCAAGGAGGGCATACTGTTGAGCAGAAAGATAGAATTCGTAAGTAATTACAGTGACTTAAGCACCAACCAGGGATTTCAGTTTGAGTTTTATTGTGATCGTTGCGGAAGTGGGTTTCGCACCCATTTTAAACCTTCAGTAACTGGTCGTGTTTCAGGTTTATTGGATGCGGCCGGAAGTATTTTCGGCGGAATTATGAACAGCGCTGCTGATATGGGGGAAAGGGTACGCTCAGCTACCTGGGAAAAAGCACATGATGAAGCTTTTGAAGAAGCCTGTCTGGAACTGCGTGCGGATTTTATACAGTGTCCGCGTTGCCAGTCCTGGGTATGCAGGAAAGGATGCTGGAACAACAAAAAAGGTTTGTGCAAGGAATGTGCACCGGATCTGGGCGTAGAGATGGCAGCTGCCCAAGCCAGTAAGTCGGTTGAAGAAGTATGGGCCCATGCGAAGATGGCCGAAGAAGACAAGAAATTAGGGACCGAAGTATGGAGGGAAGGGATTCGAGCAACTTGCCCGAACTGTGAGGCCCCGCTGGCCAGCAATGCAAAATTCTGTCCTGAATGCGGTGCCCAGCTGAAAGTAAAGGATCAATGTCCATCCTGTGGCAGCAAGATCAGTCCCGGAAACAAGTTTTGTCCTGAGTGCGGCGAAAAAATATAAACAAACTGGAGCATCTTCATTGCTTCCAGAAGTATTCCGGCTAATGCCAAACTAATAGGTACAGACCAGGAAACCGCGGGCATAATCAGCAACTGATACTCAAAGGCGGTTAAAGGGGATGGTTTCCTTGCTTCTCAGGATAATATTAATTATTTCTTGGCATTATTATCCAGATTTCGGGCATACTATTTAATGATTTAGCGGAGAACATTTATTTTCAAAAGAAGGCTATTAGATTAAAATAGTGTTTTTTGATATAATATAAATAGAGTGTAGTGACGACGGCAGATTATCAGTTGTCGAAACTGCATTTTTCTTATTAAAAAAGGTACTCTTTTTACTGTAGCCAAGGAGGTATGCCGTGTGTTTAAAATAAACGACTATGTTATGTACGGTTCAACCGGAGTATGTAAGATTGCAGATATTAGGAAAGAAACCCATGTTAATATCAATAGTGAAGAGACAGACTACTATATTTTACTCCCCGTGTACAACGATAATATAGTTATTAAGATTCAGGTGAATAATCCCAATACATCCATGAGACCAATCCTAACCAAAGATGAAGTTTTATCATTAATAAAGACCATGCCAGAAACTGAAACCGTTTGGATAGATGATAATAGAGAAAGAAGTGAATATTTTAAATCTATACTCAAATCAAAAGAAAGCGAAGGCTGGGCCAAGCTTATTAAGACCTTATTTCTGGAAAAAGAGGCAAGATCCCTAGTGGGTAAATCACTAACCAAGACAGATGAAGGTATTATGAATACAGCTGAAAAACTTTTATATGAAGAATTCGCAGTAGCTTTGGACATTACACCTGATGAGGTACTTCCCTTTATCCAAGAATATATTACGAAATAAGGGCATCCACAAAAACCACGGCCGCAAATGTTATTCAGCGGCCTATTTTGCTGTTCCCTGAATTAATGATTGAATACCGAGTTAGTGATGTGTTGATAAGCAGTGCTGTTGCTTTTAATAGTTTGATGCAAGTTGGGGAGGGTTCCTTTTCATGACCAAGATTTTGCTGGTAGAAGATGATAAAACCATAGCTGCAGGCATTGAATACTCCCTTTTGCAAGAGGGTTTTTCTGCTGTTCTTTGCCATGATTATAAGACAGCGCAAAATCTGTTAGAAAAGGACTTGGATAGGTTTGATATCTGTTTGTTTGATTTGTCACTGCCAGATGGAAGTGGCTATGATTTGTGTAGCTGGGTTAAAAAGCGTAGCGATATTCCGGTTATTTTCTTAACCGTCATTGATGATGAGGTTAATGTGGTAATGGGTCTGGACATGGGAGCAGATGATTATATTACCAAGCCCTTTCGGATTCGGGAGTTTATCTCACGTATCAAATCAGTTTTACGCCGCTACCCCCTGGAGGGGCAGGTTAGAGACCGGGTGGAAATTGAAGACATACAGATTAATGTCCGAGAGGGAAAGGTTTTGAAAAAGGGAGCGGAAATCATTCTGACTGCTTTGGAGTACCGCTTGTTACTGATTTTCGTCAATCACATCGGACAGGTTCTCAGCAGAACTCAGATTTTGGAGCAGATCTGGGATGTAGCCGGAGATTTTGTCAACGATAATACCTTAACCGTCTATATAAAAAGGTTACGAGGCAAGCTGGAGGACGATCCGCAAAATCCCACCCTTATAAAAACTGTACGGGGCCTAGGCTATAAGGTTGGTGATTAAGATGTTTCGTAATAGAGAAATCCAGCTGCTGTTACTGGCCATGGGCACCATAAGTTTAATTGCCGCCGCGGCCGCAGCATTTATTGCTTGGTCTGCTGCGGTTCTTGTTTTGCTTACCGCCGTTTTATTGATAGGATGCAGCCTGTTATTTACCCGGTGGAGATATAGGGAAATAGCGCAACTGTCCAGATATCTGCGTAAGATAAGTACCGGGGCCTATTCTCTGGATGTCCGTGATAATCAGGAAGGCGAGCTTAGCATTCTAAAAAATGATATTTACAAAGTGACCTTAATGCTATCAGAACAGAATTCACTGTGGCAGCAGGAAAAACTTCGGCTTAGCGATGTAATAGCCGATATATCTCACCAATTGAAAACCCCCCTTACTTCCATGCTGGTAATGGCGGATTTGCTGAGTGACAGTAAACTGCCGGAAAAGAAAAGAGCTGAATTTACCCATAAAACCTGCCTACAACTGGAACGTATGGATTGGCTGGTTTCTTCCTTATTGAAACTATCCAAAATTGATGCGGGAACGGCAGTGTTCCAAAGGGACCTGGTGAGGGTAAAAGAGCTATTGGAAAAGGCCATTGAGCCGCTTCTTATCCCCATGGAAATTAAAGAACAAAGCATTAAGGTAACGGGTGAAGAGGGGATCTCTTTTATTGGAGATATACAATGGACCCGGGAGGCCCTAATCAATATATTGAAAAACTGTGTCGAACACACTCCGGCTGGTGGGTCTATCTGGGTTTCTTTTACGGAAAATGCCCTGTTCACAGAAATTGTCATTGCTGATAATGGGCCAGGAATCCCTAAAGAAGACCTGCCCTATATTTTTAAACGTTTTTATAAAGGCAAAAATGCCGGCGAGGATAGTGTTGGCATTGGATTGGCTATGGCCCATAGCATTATTTCCAGTCAAAATGGAATTATTGAAGTTAAAAGCCAAGAGGATGAGGGTACTGAGTTTACGATTAAGTTCTATAAACAAATCCTTTGATGCCTGATTATTGCAGATAATAGCTGGCGAGACAAACATAGTATAATATATGTATAGAACACTTCACCCAAAAATGTTTTCTCCCAATTTACCCAATGTTTCTAATCGCCACATACTTGCCATTGTTTATAACGCTACATACTTGCCATTGTTTCTAGCCGCCAAATCTTTGTAGGGGCGGTCTTTGGCCGCCCGTCTGGCATAGTAAAAAAACTTCATACTTGGTTGTGTTCCTCATCAAGGGGTTGATAAGTGACGAGATTGTAATAATATAGTCACTTATTTGTCATTTTTCACAGATATACTTTAACTCAACACATAAAAAGGAGTTTTACTATGGATATTTTAAGAATTGAACATCTGTCTAAAACATACGGACAAGGTGAAACGGCAGTAAAAGCCTTGGATGATGTCTCCTTTTCAGTTGAGGAGGGGGAGTTCATTGCCATAATTGGTCCATCTGGATCAGGCAAATCAACTCTTCTGCATTTGCTGGGAGGTGTTGACCGACCCAGTAGCGGAAAGGTATGGATTGATAATACCGACATTTATAATCTGAACGAAACCCAGCTGGCTATCTTCAGACGCAGGCAAATAGGTCTGGTTTATCAGTTCTACAATCTGATTCCGGTCTTGACGGTGGAGGAAAATATCACGCTGCCTATATTGCTGGATGGTCATCAGGTGGAGAGGCAGCATTTTAATAGTATCGTAAACATTTTGGATCTTAAAGACCGCTTGAGTTATTTGCCAAATCAACTTTCCGGCGGGCAACAGCAAAGGGTTTCCATCGGCAGGGCCTTGATCAATAATCCTGTTCTTATGTTGGCTGACGAGCCCACCGGTAATCTGGACAGCAAAAACAGCCAGGAAATAGTCAGCTTATTAACCATGTTTAATAAGACCTATAAGCAAACCCTGCTGGTAATTACCCATGATGAACGAATTGCCTTACAGGCTGATAGAATTATTTCCATAGAAGATGGAAGAATCGCCCGTGATGAGGTGATTCGCCCATGAATATTGTAAACAGACTAACTTTAAGAAATATGCAGCAAAACAAACGCAGAACCATGGTTACCATTATGGGAGTTATTATTTCAGTTGCTATGGTGACAGCGGTCACCACTCTGGGTGTATCCTTTATGGATTTACTGCAAAGACTGACCATTGCCCGGGATGGAGAGTGGCATGTACTGTACCGGGATGTAAACCAGGAACAGCTGCAAGGGATTAAGCAGGATGAAGATACTAAAACCCTGGTTTTATCAAGAGACCTGGGCTATGCCCTTTTGGAAGGAAAGCAGAATAGATATAAACCTTATTTGTTTATCAAGGAATATGATTCCCAAGGTTTTGAACAGTTCCCCATTGAACTAATCAAAGGGCGGCTGCCCCAAGCTGATAACGAGGTTGTCATTTCCGAGGAAATCGCCCAAAGGGCTAAGGTAGACTTGCGGCTTGGTGATCAGCTGGTACTTGATATTGGTGAGAGGGTTGGGATCGAAGGTGATGGCAAGCCCCTGACCCATCAGGCCCCATTACAATCTCAAGAAGGTGAGATTTACGAAACTATAAATACCACCACCACCCGCAGCTTTACTGTAGTAGGAATTATTGCCCGTCCGGTGTGGGAACCCGCCTGGGCACCAGGGTATACCGTTATTAGCTACGTTGATGAAAAGAGCCTGGGAAATAATGATACCGTTAATGCCGTGGTAGTTTTAAACAAAGTCAGAAGATCACTCTATACACATGCCCAGGATCTGGCCCAGCAGAATAATATTGTAGCCGTTGAGTTTAATAGTGAATTGCTCCGTTATTACGGTGTGACTGCTAATGATAACCTGCATAAAACCCTTTATTCACTGATAGCCATCATTATGGCCATAATTGTAGTAGGATCGGTGGCCTTAATCTATAATGCTTTTGCTATCTCAGTTGCGGAACGCTCCCGACATTTGGGTATGCTTTCCAGTGTAGGAGCCACCCGAAAGCAGAAAAGAGACTCGGTGTTTTTTGAAGGAGCGGTCATAGCCCTGATAAGTATCCCCCTGGGAGTTTTATGCGGTCTGGGCGGGTTGGCAGTTACCTTCTGGTTTATTAATCCTATGATAAAGGGATTATTGGGAGGACCAGCAGTATCAGAGACATTCACCATGTCAGTTACTCCCTTATCCATACTGACTGCTTGCCTTATCTCCATATTAACCATCTTTATATCCACCTATTGGCCAGCCAAAAGGGCCTCCAATATATCGGCTATTGATGCCATCAGGCAAACAAGTGATATTAAGCTTGAAAAGAAGGCGGTTAAAACCAATAAAATGCTTCGCAGGTTATTCGGGTTTGAAGCAGAAATTGGCTTGAAAAACTTGAAAAGAAACAAGCGCAGGTACCAGGCTACCGTATTTTCATTGGTAATAAGCATAATGCTGTTTTTAAATGTTTCATATTTCACAGATGGCATGCGGAAATCAGCTGAAATCTCCCAGGATGGAATAAATTTTGATATTCAGGTCCTGCTGCCAGGAGAAAACGCTGCCCAGGATCAAGAATTGATCCAAGCCATTACCGGCCTCTATGATGTAAGCGAGTATTCCATAGTGAAAGAAATAACTGAAATTTCCTGGATGGATGAGAAACTGGTCCCCAAAGAACTACGAGAGAAGAATGAAAATATAATTAAAAATGGGAAACATCATTACTATATCAATATAAATGCCCTGGATAAGGAGAGTCTCCAGGATTATGCTAAGGCAGTGGGCGTAAATTATGAACAGCTCATCAATACGGAAAAATTATCTGGAATTGTAATTGATACTATTTCTTATCAGGATTATGAGGCAAAAAAGTTTGTTGAAACCAAGGCTATAAATACAGAAATTGGTCAAGACATTGAACTATACAGTACTGATAACGAGACTCAAGAAGAGATCTATTTAAACCAACTGGAAATTGCCGCATTAACAGATAAAATCCCCATGGGTGTTTTCTCATTCGGGCCAGGCGGATTAAACGTAATTGTCTCAGATCAGGTTATGGCTGAGTTGGTTGGGGATGTGAAAATCGGCGAAATTAGGACCCAACTATTGCTAAATAGTGCTGATCCCTTGTCGACTCAGCACCAAATTCAAAATTTGCACCAGAACAATTTGAATGTTTTCAATGTATACCAGATGAGGCAGCAAGAAGAACAGATAATGCTTTTAATGTCTGTGTTTATCTATGGATTTATCGTTTTGATTACAGCCATTTGTATAGCCAATATTTTCAATACCATATCCACCAGTATTGCTCTGCGCAAAAGGGAATTTGCCATGCTTAAATCGGTGGGCATGACCCCTAAAGGGTTTAGCAAAATGCTAAATTATGAAAGTGTTTTTTATGGACTAAAATCGCTGTTTTATGGGCTTCCCCTCAGCATAATGGTAATGTATTTAATCTACCAGTCTTTGGGATACACCTTTAGCTACGGCTTTACCCTTCCTTGGAACAGTATTCTATTTGTTATGGGGGCCGTATTTGTTATAGTGATCTCCGCTATGCTGTATTCCAGCAGCAAAATTAAACAGGAGAGTATTATTGATGCATTAAAACTGGAAAATATTTAGAAACGGTTCGGACAGGCTGGTGACCTGTGTTCGCCAGCCCGGGATCAATATACTAGTTTGGATATGTAGGGGCGACCTGTGGTCGCCAGCCTTAGTTTCCACACTGCCCTCGGCATAGATTACTAATTTAAGTAGTTATCTAAAGTTAACATGTCCAGATCCGTCTTACTCCTCTGATTCATAACTATTCTGACATATTTCCATAATATTAGGGCAAAATAGAGCAGAATTATATGCACTTCATTCACGTTTTAAATAGAAGAAAATGAGAAGGAGGGCCCTAAAGAATATGAACGATTCTTATCATCCTATCGAGGGTGGTTACGAGATACCTATGCGGGTAGTAGGAGCAAACATTCCCTATGAATGGTTGATTTATATACTAATGTTGATTCCCATAGGTATACTAATCTATGGAGTTTATAGACGGATAAGAATCTGGAGGCTGGGCCAGGGGGAGCAACACCGGATAGACCGCCCAGAAGTCAGGATATGGTCATTAATAAGTAATACCCTGGCACAAAAACAGTTAATCCGCAAGCCGGTGGTAGGCTGGATGCACTTCTTCCTTTTTTGGGGCTTTATATTTCTGTTTTTAGCTACTGTTGCCTGGGCTATGTGGAGTAAAATCAACTTTCCGCCCATGGTGGGAAATACCTATATTATTGCCTCTGCTATTGTCGATATCACCGGCTTCTTAGCTTTGATTGGCATTTTGGTTCTGGCCATAACCAGGTACATTGTTAAGCCGGATCGTTTAAATGATACTCTTCCTCTGGATGGTTGGATTCTTCTGTTGATATTTACCATCTTATTTACCGGATATATTATTGAGGGGGCACGCATTGCAGCTCAAATTAAACTTTCCACCATGATGACTCAGATCATCTACGAAAAGAGCGCTTCACCGATAGGGTGGATATTTGCGGTTATCTTCAATGGAAGCAGCGTGGCTAGTATTCTGCTCTGGCACCGCTTCCTCTGGTGGTTTCATATGACTATCTCCTTTATCTTTATTGCTGCCGTTCCCTTTACCAAACTATGGCACATTTTCACCGGTATGATTGCTTATTATGTCCGTGATTTAGAACCCTCACATATTCGCATGGTCTATAATATGGAAGCAGCTGAAAGTTTTGGGGTGGAGAATATTGAGGAATTTGGCTGGAAGGATCTGATGGACCTGGACGCCTGTATTCGCTGTGGCCGATGCCAGGAAGCCTGTCCCGCTTACAATACTGGAAAACTGTTAAATCCCAAAATAACTCTAATCCAGGCAATGAAAGAGCATTTGGACAAAAAAGCCCCTTACCTATTGAAATCAAACCCGGACACAGATGAGAACTTGGCCCTCACTGACGATACCGACGCCGTAGTGTCAGGAGCTCATGATGCATCATTAATCTATGATGTGGTAACCCCAGATGTCTTATGGAGCTGCACAAATTGCCGGGGATGTGTTTATCATTGCCCCATGTTCATCGAGCATATTGATAAAATCACCGATATGCGTCGCAATCTTGTTATGTGGCAGGGTGATATGCCGGGAGAAGCTCAGAGCGCTTTTACCAATTTGGAAAGAAACTATAATCCCTGGGGGGTTGGCTGGGCTTCCCGAGCTGATTGGTTGCAAGAACGGGGTATCAGTGACTTGGTCAATATTCTGCCCGAGGATGGACAAGAATTTGAATACCTGTTGTTTGGAGGATGTGCAGTTGCCTTTGATGATCGTTTTAAGCGGGTAGGAGAGGCCTTAGTTAAAATTCTCCATAGGGCTGGGGTAAGCTTCAGCTATTTGGGGACTCAGGAACATTGTTGCGGTGACTCGGCTCGCAGGCTGGGCAATGAATACCTATACCAGTCCCTAGCTCTTCATAATATTGAGGCCTTTAATAGTTATGGAGTAAAAAAGATAATCTGTATCTGCCCCCATGGATATAATGTGATAAAAAATGAATACCCTCAGATGGATGGAAAATATGAAGTATACCACTATACTGAGATACTTCAAAAATTGCTGGCCGAAGGAAAATTGGAAACCAATAATTCTGAAGCAATTCGTTTAAGTTATCATGATTCTTGTTTCCTGGGACGGCATAACGGTATCTACCAGGCACCCCGGGATATACTGGAATGGGCCGGAGGCAGCATGACCTCCCTTGACACCTCCAGGCAATTCGGATTTTGCTGTGGTGCAGGCGGGGGACGTATGTGGCTGGAGGAAGAGGCAGTAGAGGGATTTAAGCGGATTAATGAAGCTCGGGCGGAACAGTTGATGAAACCAGACCCGCAGGTGATTGCTACCAACTGTCCTTTCTGCCTGACCATGATCTCCGATGGGGTGAAGGCCTCTGATCAGGGTGAATCAATCAAGGTAATGGATGTAGCAGAGATACTATTGAGCACTCTGAACTAATAGAAAAGGAATATGGTTTACAATAACATTGATTATGTAAACCTATTGTAGAGGTTGAAGAGGTTGAACTCCCGGGTATAGTGAAGATGACCGAATAAATATCATCATCCTAAGCACACTAAAGACAGGAGGTGTAAAGAAAATGTTAAATTTTACCCAGAAAGAAAAAATGCTGTTAGAGGACCAGAAGACTCACGAGCAGATATGTGTGGATAAATACACCAGTTATGCCAACCAGGTCCAGTGTCCTCAATTGAAAGCCCTATTCCAGGATTATGCTAAGCAGGAACAATCACACCTGGATAGTGTTAATCAGATGTTAAATGGTCAACTTCCAGATATGAGCCAGGGGTATCAACAGCAGAATACTCAAACAACTGCTCAGTCCCAGGGGGCGATGGCTAATCAGGCTGACGCTGTTTTATGCAATGATATGTTGATGACCGAGAAATATGTATCAGATGCATATAATACTGCTATTTTTGAGTTTGTTGACACCAATGTACGTCAGGTATTGAATCACATTCAAAAGGAAGAACAACAACATGGTGAAGGAGTTTTTCATTATATGATGAACCATGGCATGTATAATCCCCAGTAGAGTCATGCTGAAGGACAACATTCCATAGACTATCCAATTCATAGACGGTGCGAATTGTCCAGATTTCAAGCAAGCACAGGGCAAGAAACACCGTCTCATGTCTTCTGAAGTATGCTTGTGGTGAAGCACGAATATCTACTAGACAATTCCTATACAAACTTTTCGCAGGGGAAATAATAATTAAGGTACAAAAGGAAACAGTTGTGGCCAGCCAGGAGAACGGAAGCCAAACTCTTATTTACTGGATTTCAGCCAAGGCTTGGATTTTATTGAGAAAGAAGGAATAATGGGAATCGATGTAGAAAAAGAAAATTTAAATGTTGTATATGGAGGGTAGGATTATGAAAAGGTTTAGGTTTTTTGGTTTAGTTTTGTTGCTTATTGTCGCTCTGGCATCCGGCTTAGTAGCTGGCTGTGGGGGATCAGAAGAACCGGCTGAACAGGAAGCGGTCAAGTTTAAAATTGGCCATTGTACCTGGGTAGGCTATGGCCCGCTCTATATTGCTGAGGAAAAAGGTTTTTTTGCGAATCATAATATACATCCAGAAATGGTTGTAATTGAAGATGAGTCCCAATACGCAGCAGCTATTTTGGCCGATGAAATTCAGGCTTTGGGCAATGTAGTGGACCGGGAAGTTATCCATTATGCCAATGGTGCCCCCATTAGTTTCGTTTGTGCTATGGATCAGTCCTATGGTGGTGATGGCATTATTGCTTCCGCCGACGTTCAATCCGTAGCCGATCTAGCCGGCAAGACGGTAGGCTTGGATAAGTCATCTACCAGTTATTTCTTCTTCCTGGCTATACTGGATAAATACGATGTTGATGAGAGTACCATAGATATTCAGGAAATGACTGCTGGTGATGCCGGAGCCGCTTTTGTTGCCGGCAGACTTGATGCTGCAGTAGCCTGGGAACCCTGGCTAACCAATGCCGGGCAGCGTGAAGGAGGCCATGTACTGGCATCCAGTCGCGATTTTCCAGGAATGATTGTGGATGTTATCTCCATGCGGCAGGACTTCATTGAGCAGAACCCGGAGGCCGTGCAGGGGCTGGTTGATGCCTGGAATGAAGCCATAGCATTTTATAAGGAAAATCCTGAAGAGGGAAATAAAATAATGGCAGGGGCTCTAGGCTTGACGGAAGAGGAAATAACGGAAATGGCCGGAGGAGTCCAATTTATGGGCCAAGCGGAAAACCTGGCTTTCTTTGATCCCGAGCCGGCTGAAGGAACTATCTATAGCCTGAGCAATTTAGCTCTGGAGTTTTGGGCTGATAAGGGAATAATTGATACCGAAGTCAAGGCTGAGGAAATTATTAATCCTGACTTTGTTCAAGCTTCCAAATAGATAGTTTGATTTTACATTTAAACAATAAGCGGAAATTTCTAAAGCAGAAATTATCCGCTTATTTCTGTGTGCCGGGGAAGAAGCTGAGCTCAATCTTAGAACAAAGCAATGAATGGCAGCTTTTAGTTTATCAGGAGGATTTATGCAAAGTAATGGATTTACAAGCTTCAAGCTCAAAAAGAAGCAGGCAGAAGGAGAAAAAGATAAAGGGAAGGTAGTTTCTCGACGATATACCATTTTATCGCTTATTATTATTAGCGCAACTTGGTGTTTATTAACTTTCATAATAAGAGTAAACCCAATATTTTTGCCTTCTCCCCTGGATGTGGCAGAGGCATTTGTTACTCTTTATACTGGTGGTATTCTGGTACCATATACCCTAATCAGTCTTTACCGGGTATTATTAGGATTCTTTTTTGCAGCCCTATTGGCTATTCCTTTAGGCATTCTAATGGCTAGCAGCAAGAAAGTGGAAGGATTTTCGGCTCCCTTTATTGGCTTTGTTCGTTACCTTCCGGTTACCGCTTTAATCCCCCTTATGATTCTGTATTTTGGGATCGGGGAATTGGAGAAGATGATGGTTATCTTTGTCGGTACTTTTTTTCAACTGGTCTTGATGGTACAGGACACCGTTTCATCAGTGCCAGGCGATTTGCTCAAGGCCTCTTATACTCTAGGAACCAGAGGTACAGCTGTCTATACACGGGTGCTTTTGCCAGCTGCTCTGCCCGGCATTATGGATAATTTGAGAATATGTATGGGCTGGGCCTGGACTTACCTGGTTATAGCAGAATTGGTGGCCGCCAATTCTGGATTAGGTTTTATGATCATGAGGTCCCAGCGTTTCCTGAAAACCGACCAGATTTTTGCCGGTCTAATAGTCATAGGCTGCCTGGGAATTATCACCGACTATTTATTTAGATACCTGTCTAGATTACTATTCCCGTGGTATGAAAGGTTGGGACAATAAATGCTTTACGTGAATGGATTATATAAAACATTTGTTGATGACAGTAGTACAGTAAATGCTCTGCAGGATATTAATATGCATATTGAGCCCAATGAATTTGCGGTCATTGTGGGACCTAGCGGCTGCGGGAAAACTACCCTTTTAAATATTGCGGCTGGTCTGGAGAATGCTACCCAGGGCACTATAAGCCTGAATGGAAATATCATAACCGGACCCGGGCCGGACCGGGGTATGGTTTTTCAGTCCTACACCCTGTTTCCCTGGCTCACAGTGGAGCAAAATGTAGCTTTTGGTCCTCGGCAACAGCGGCTGAACCCGATGGAGATCGAGAGTAAAGTTGATCATTACCTTAAGGTTACCGAGCTTATTCAATTCAGGAAGATGTATCCTAAAGCCCTTTCCGGGGGTATGAAGCAGCGGGTAGCTATTGCTCGAGCCCTGGCCAATGATCCACAAGTGCTTTTAATGGATGAACCTTTTGGAGCTCTGGATGCTCAAACCAGAGTAGTAATGCAGGAATTGCTGTTGCAGGTTTGGGAAGAAGACCAAAAGACTATCCTTTTTATTACCCATGATATTGATGAAGCTATTTTCCTGGCCGATACTATATATATTATGACTAGGCAGCCGGGTACGATTAAGAAGATCATGCAAGTGCCTCTGAATCGTCCCCGGGACCATAGCTTTATAATTACCCCGGAGTTTATTCGGATGAAAAAGGAAATCCTTGAGCTGATATGGGAAGAGAGCAAACAGGCGGCCATGGAGGCTAGAGGATAGAAATATAGAATAATAATTGGGCGATTATCAAATAATATAGTGTAATGATTTTAATAAACGATAATGAAGCGGTGAATTCCAACGATAATATGTTCACCAACAAACTGGATAAGCAGAGCATGGAAATTGCGATGAAACAATAGCGATGAAAAAGGGGAAGAATAAAAGTTGGGCATTTCAAGGACAAACAATATGGGATGATCTGGGCAAATAAAAAGATTTTTTGCCTTTGGAATCTGGATGCCGAAAACATAATACGTATGGTAGAAAAACCATAAAAAAATGGCTATCATGATATAGATAGTCATTTTTCTATAAAGGAGCAATTATACCGTATAGTGGGGAGTATGATGATTTGGCGCAAACTTTACTCCTTGTATTTACCGCAAGATCAGGCAGGCCGATAAGAATGGGTTTTTTTGTTAGTTCTAGAACTAATGAGAAAAAGGCTTGAGGGGAAGACATAAATAAGGCGGAGGATAAAATGGCTTATTCAAGACAATTAGAGACAGAAACCGTGCGAAGAATGATCAGCATCTATTGCCACGACATGCATGGTACCAAGAAAAATAAACTCTGCAGCGATTGCTCGGATTTATTTGATTATGCCCAAAAACGCATTGACAAGTGCTTTTATGGGGATAAGAAGCCGGTGTGTTCAAAGTGCCAGGTTCATTGTTATAAGAGGGAAATGAGAGATAGGATAAAAGAAGTTATGCGTTATTCAGGCCCCAAGATGCCTTGGAAAAGCCCGATTCTATCTCTTAGATATATTTATAGAAAGCGGTTTAAGAGCAATATTGAATGATTGAATTTGGTGTTTTATGGCTTTAATATCCTTTCCGGAAGATTTACTCTGCTGTACAGATAGAATGAAGGCCAATAAGAGGAAGAATCAGCATAAATGAAAAAAGGAGCGTCGAAATGGGCAATATAGAAGCCTCTGTTAAGTTAAATGAATTTGAGGGAACCGTAAGCATTAATGAACCGGTTTTGCGTTATCCTGGCAACCCTATATTAACCTGCCATGAGGTCAATAAAGTCTGGGCTTATGAAGCACGTTTACATACCTATACGGTTCATAACGCAGGGATGGCACAAGTGACAAGTTCTACTGGTAAGAACCTGACCATCATGCTTTTTCGTTCCCACATTGCTGATGGTCGCAGTGTAATAGGAAAAGCTGTAAGTGGAAATGGCCTAAACGATTGGATGGTAGAACCCCGACCATTTTTATTGCCGGCCACAGAGAATGATGTATATGCTGAAGGTGTCGATATAAAGTCGATGATTAAATGGGAGGCCGGTGGGGTGGAAGATATTCGGGTTAATCAAGTTGGGAAGGACTTATATATATTAACTTACAGTGCCTACCAGGAACAGCATCCCGATAGAGTCAAGGTTATGATGGCTGTAACTCAGGACTTTAAGACCGTTATTCGCCATGGTCCTATTTTCCAACCGGACATGCGCAATGTAGTTATATTTCCTGAACCGGATAGAAGTGGAAGATGGAATGCTTTGCTGCGTGCCAACGATAAAGAACAGGAAGTATCAGGTTTAGGTCACATCGGGGGTTCATTTGCCCAGATATGTGCAGGCTCTGCACCAAGTCCTACGGGACCCTGGAAAATTGGCAATCTAATTATGAGCACCGGTCATGGCCCTAGCGCATTCCAGGCCAAGATTGGGCCCGGGGCCCCGCCTATTAAGACTCGATTCGGATGGTTGAATATTTTTCATGGCGTGCGTTCAACTATGGCCGGCAATCCTTACAGCTTAGGCGTGGCATTCCATGATCTGGAAGACCCAAGTGATCCAAGTAAAATCAGGGTTAGTGCCAAACCCATATTAATGCCAAGCTCAAGGGATTGTTTAGTAAACGAGAGTGATTATGTACACGTACCTAATGTAGTATTCAGCTGTGGGACGTTAAATGGCCAGGAGGATACGGTCGCTATATATTATGGCGGCCATGATACAGTCATGAACCTGGGATTAGCAAATATAGAAATACTAAATGAGATCTGTAATCTATTCAGGGTAGATCCATTGACTGGCAAGCATCAATACTCACTATAAAAGCCCA
The DNA here is from genome assembly GCA_012522955.1 of Syntrophomonadaceae bacterium. GTDB lineage: Bacteria > Bacillota > Syntrophomonadia > Syntrophomonadales > Syntrophomonadaceae > JAAYJK01. The sequence goes on along the minus strand of JAAYJK010000074.1, from coordinate 3,405 downwards.
AGCCCCAGGAATGACCTTAGGTCACAAGCAGGAAAAATACCTAGCCAAATAGATTTTTTAGATAGGGAAATATTAATGGATAACAAAATCGTCCTAAATTAATATGTCGATAGGATGAATATGTGGTATTGTTTCTATAGGAATAGTTGAGATAATACTGATTCAAAGTACAATAATCATACTTTAGAATGATAATAATTAATCCTTATTTTGGATAGACTAGGCAAATTAATACTAGGCCTTGCATTTCATCATCTCCATGGTCAATCAAAGCTCGCTGAACCGAATTTTTTTGCCAGATGCAAGCTTGTACCTCCAGTACAGCTATTAGTGGGAAGCCGGCAATAAAAATGCTCGAGACGAGGAGCAAATAATATGGAAGAGAATTGGCTACATAAATATTTAAGCAATAACGGGAGATTCGATAAAGCACACCCTGCGTACAGAAGAGTTTTCCTTTTAAATATTGTCCTTTTGAGTATGACTATGGGTTGTGCACTTTTTGCTGTATTAAACAGTCTGATTATTTGCGATCCCAAGTCAATTTATATAAATGCCATTTTTGCCCTGCTGGCATTTATCACCCTGATATATTTTCATAGAACCGATAACATATATATGGGCACCTATGTTGCCGTGGGTCTGTTAATGATCATATTGCTGCTATTGTTTGAAATGACCCAAAATACCAACTATGCCTTATTTTGGATGGTTACCCTGCCTCCAGTAGCTTATTTTCTTTTAGGTACTCAAAAAGCGCGAATAATATTAAGCATGTTCTATGCCTATATGCTGTATTTTATACTATCCAATCAGAGCGCCTGGCAGCCGGCTGAGTTTAACACTGAGTCTTTGCTTAATATGGCCGGTGCCACTCTGGGTTTTATAATGATAATAGCCTATTTTGAAAAAAGCAGAAAAGAATCAGCTGATGCCTTGCTTAATGCCAATCTAATTTTGGAAGAGAGCAAAAGTGAATTAAGGCTGATTCTGGACACGGCGGCGGAAGGTATATATGGTATTGATCTGGATGGCAAATGTACCTTTTGCAACATGCGCTGTCTTGAGCTCTTAGGCTATAAAGATGAAGAAGAGTTGATAGGGAAGGATATGCATGATCTTATTCACAGTAGATATAAGGACGGCTCCAAGCTACCAATATCTCAATGCAGGATACATAAAGTGATTATTTCAGGAGAAAAAGTGCATGCTGAAGATGAGGTTTTCTGGAGGGCTGATGGTACATATTTTGAAGTCCAATATTATGCCTATCCCAAAAATAAAAATAATAAGCTCGTAGGCGGTGTTATTACCTTCATGAATATATCCGAAAGAATCAAAAATGAGGAAAAGATTCAGTATCTGAGTTACCATGATTCATTGACCGGCCTTATTAACCGGCAAGGTTTTGAAATGGAAATATTTAAGTATAATAGAGCAGAATGCCTTCCCCTTTCCATTATTTATGGAGATCTGAATTGTTTAAAGCTTTCCAATGACATCTTTGGACATACTGCAGGAGATAATCTGATTATTAAAGTGGCCCGGGTACTGCAGTCAGTATGTGGAAATAATGGAACCGGGGCCAGAATTGGCGGAGATGAGTTTGTCTTACTGTTGCCTTGTACTGACCCTCAAGGAGTTGGAAAAATTATGGCCCAAATCAAACAAGACTTAGTACAGGATACATCCCAGGTAATTAAGTGTAGTATTTCCATGGGTTCCTATACTAAATATAGTCTCGAGGAGAGTGTGGAGCAGAGTTTCAGGAAGGCCGAAAATGAAATGTATCTGGAAAAAACCTCCCAGAGGAACAGAAATGAGATGCTAATGCTGGCCGAGCTGATCTCAGCACTGCATGAAAGAAGCCCCAGGGAAAAAAACCACTCCGAAAACATCAATCGCTTATGTGGGAAAATGGGAATTGCCTTGGAATGGCCTCAATCAGACATTAAAAACGTCAAGGATGCGGGATTCTACCATGATATAGGTAAAATTGTATTAAGTGACGAATTGCTCTGTAAAACATCTAAATTAAGCACCATGGAAAAATTGGAAAAGCAACAACATCCCATAGTTGGCTACCGAATCCTGAATTTATTTGATAATACTCTCGATTTGGCTGAAGCTGTATATTACCATCATGAAAGATGGGATGGAAACGGATACCCCAAAGGTCTAAAAGGAGAGGAAATCCCCATTCAGTCAAGGATTATTGCCATAGCGGAACAATATGATAATCTCTTAAATCCCATCAATGATCAAGCTCTCAGACAAGGAGAGGCCTTATTAAGAATCCAACAATTATCCGGGGTTAAATTTGATCCCCAACTGACCGATTTGTTTATTAGTATTGTAAGACAGTCATAATATCATCGAATATTAGCCTTCATACCAGTCTGATCCTGTTTCAATATTTTGCAAAACCATCCTAGTGCATAGAAGCTACCAGGCTTTGGATTTAAAACCATGAGCTGGGAGCAGGAACACTGTTTACTGTTCAACGTATTACCGGAGAATTGATTACCAAAGAAGATATGGAACAAGCTCCAGTCAGCCAGCAAATTATTTTGCAAGGTAATGGATTTACTTATTTCAGCCGAATGCCATCTGATGTACAATATACCTCAGATAATGAAGCGTTCCGTGAAATAGTTATTACCCTTGACTCCAAATTTGCTGATGCCGAGACAATGGAAAACTATTCATTGACTACTACTGGAGTAAATCATCTCCTTTAGGTAGCACCCAACTATAAGCACTATGGGTTTTACGAAGTGCTGCAATTGGATGAAAACTTCATAAAGAAATATAATAATTATCAGGACTATTTCTACGATTTTATCGTAGGAAGCGATGGTCAATTAAAAATTATACTGGGTCATTATATCCCTTAATAGGAAAAGCAAAATTTATTATTAATAACAACGGTGCCATTTCATCTTTTTTAGTGATGAAAGTACAGTTGAAGATCTGAAATTGGGCCGAAATCCATCATATATTCTGGTGCCGGTGTTGAGTTATTAAGTTATTGGCCAAAACTTAGGATCTTAACACCCGGCACCGGTTGGGATATAATTGGGGGAAAGGTCTATTATAGAAAGGAGCAGGCTATTCAATGAATCGCCTCTTGGAACCTAAACTACCCAGTCAATTTATTCGCACTGTTATAAGTAAAAAAGAAGCTGATTTTACTGTAGAAGATTTATTTAATATTATCGGTTCCCAGAGTTTTGGCTTGATGTTTATCGTCATGGCCTTGCCTTTAACTATTCCCTTACCCCCACTAATCGGATTCATCCCAGCGGGTCTTCTATGCATCTGGGCTTGTCAGCGAGCATGGGGGTCCAGTCAATTGTGGTTGCCGAAAGCTATTGGCAAAAAAAAGGTATCTCAGAATATTAT
>JAAYJK010000009.1 GCA_012522955.1 Syntrophomonadaceae bacterium | reverse complement strand
GGCGATATGGTTGTCATGAGTTTTGAAGCCTATGAAAAGCTTCAATTCGCGAGTGAGATATATTTCAAGCTGAAAGAGGCGGAGTTGCAAGCAAAACAAACCAATCAACGGTTTTCCCATAAAGAAGTATTTGACAGCATACGGCAGACCATGCACAAAAAGGCAGATGGCAAGAATGTATGAGATTGTTTACCTTCCAATAGCCAAGCAGGATATTATAGAGATTGTTTTGTATATATCCGACCAGTTGAATGCGCCAAAGGCCGCGATGGATTTGTTGGATGCGTTTGATCATTCGATTTCCCTATTAAGTGAGTTTCCATACGCTCATAAGATTTACCGTCCGTTGAGGGCTTTGGAGGAAGATTATCGAATGTTGCCAGTAAATAACTACGCGGTTTTCTATCTTGTTCGGGAGCAGGAGGAAGTTGTTGAAATCCATCGGGTAATTTATGCAAGGATGGATTTGACAAAGTTGATCAAATAGCAAGAAACATATATGTATTCCAATCAGCTTCAATTATGAAGATCGAAATCCGACCCTGGCCAGGCTGGGCTTTCTTATGAACCATGGCCCGGCCTGCAAGAAGGATGGTCCAGGGAGGAACCAATTAATGGAGTAAACCAACTGCCTTTTATATAAACGATAGTAAGCATCAGCTAATCATTAATGAACGTAAAACTGCCTGGGAAATGTGGCGTGATAGCGACAGGGTTAAATCATTCTTTTCAGAGTCTGGCACCTCGGCCAAAAACCTGATGCTGATTATTATACCGGAAGATGAAAAGGAACTGACAATTGATTCTATGCAAGAGCTGAGCGAGGTAGCACCCGAAATATTTCTTGGATAGTCATGATTTAGCACGTCTTCGGGTGATTCAATATATTGATGAATGCATTCATCGGGTCAGAGAAAAAACCAGGCAGGAAAACAGCAGTGACCAACTGCGCAAGACAATTGCTGGTTGGGTGTAGTAATTTGGAATAGGAGTGAATCTATGTATGAAAGAAATAATGATTGCTCCTTGCGGTATGAATTGCAGCTTATGCATTGCTTATCTATTTATGAAAGAAGACTTGAACAAGCAGGGGTTCCGCAAGAAATACTGTCCCGGCTGTATTCCGAGGGGACAAAACTGTACCCACATGGGGGATCAATGCGAATTGCTGGGAAAAGGGAGAGTCCGGTTTTGTTATGAGTGCGAAGCCTTTCCATGCAAGAGGTTGAAATCATTGGATAAACGTTACCGCACAAAATACCACATGAGTATGATAGAAAATCTTCAGTTCGTGAAAGAATATGGTATGGAGGGTTTCTTAAAGAAGGAAGAGGAAAAGTGGCGCTGTCCAGAATGCAGCGGAGTGATATGCTGTCATAACGGACTTTGCTTGAGTTGTGATCTCGATACATTGCTTCAAAATAAAAAATACCGCTGGAATGAGGCTTCGGTGCCTGGCGCCAAGCTTATCATAGAGGATTGAACATCAAAGCAAATGAAATATAAAGATATAAAGCGAGCGAAATTCCTGTCCCGTCCCAATAGATTTATAGCTCATATTGACGTTGAGGGCCGCACCGAAATATGCCATGTCAAAAACACCGGCAGGTGCAGGGAACTGCTGATACCTGGTGCGGATATTGTGATTCAGGAGGTTAAGCACCCCAAGCGAAAAACCAATTATGATTTAATCGCAGTGTACAAGGGTCACAAGCTTATCAATATAGACAGTCAGGTGCCTAATAAGGTTTTTCATGAATGGCTGAGCAAAAGCGAATTATTCCAGGACATAGGCTTTATCAAACCCGAGTTTAGATACGGCAGCTCCCGGCTGGATTTTTATATGGAAAGTGGATTAAGAAAAGTACTGGTGGAAGTCAAAGGAGTTACCCTGGAAGAAAAGGGGGTAGCCTTGTTTCCTGATGCCCCCACCGATAGGGGTATCAAGCATCTAAACCATCTTTGCCAGGCACTGGAGCAAGGCTATGAGGCTTATCTTTTTTTCATCATTCAGATGAAAGATGTGCTCTATTTTGCCCCTAACCATAAAACCCACCCCGCCTTTGGGCAGGCCTTAATAAAGGCCCAAGAGCAGGGAGTCAAAATCCTGGCCCTGGACTGCCAGGTTGAAGCCGACAGTATTCAGGCCAGAAAATGGGTGGAAGTAAGAATGGGCTAAAACATTTTATTTTTTACAAATCCCGAAGCACATTGACACCATCAAAGAGTATGAACAAGTGAAAGGGGATTATCATAGTGCTAGATTTGCCAGTGTCGGCAGCAGAGAGGCAATATGCAAGTAAGAAAAACCTGGCCTTCTTTTTTTTAGGGGTTTTTTTAGTTTATGCAGTTTTTTTTACTTCTTTGACTATGATACCTCTCTACATAGTAGAACTAGGCGGATCAGAGTTCCATTCCGGCTTGCAAAGCACCTTATTGTTTATGGCGGCAGTGTTTTTGCGTCTGTATTTAGGTCCTCTGGCCGATAGTAGAGGTAGGAAGATACCTTTATTAATCGGGGCTTTTGCCTTTTGTACATCTTCTCTATTATATGCTATGACTAATAGTATCTGGGTTATCATGTTTATTCGTATTTATGAGGCTATTGGTCTAGCTGCGTTTCTTTCCAGTGCCAGTTCCTTCGTTGCTGATATTGCTCCTGAAGGAAAACTGGGAAGATATATGAGTTTTCACCGATTTATTATTACTCTTGCCCTGCTTGCCGGACCTTCGAGTGCTCTATTTATTATCAATAATTATAGTTTTACTACCTGGTTCACTATAAGTTTTGGATTTGGTTTTTTTGCCTTGATAATGTTGGGTTGGATAAAAACTTCACCTTTAAATGTAACAGGAGAATTTAGTTCCCGGGAGCGAATATTTCATGTAATTAAGAATAGCAACCTATGGCCTATATTACTGGGAATAATATTGCTTGCTTTTTCTTATGGAATTCTCCTTACATTTGTTACTATTTATATTACCCAGGTTACCGATATTAAGAATCCCGGGATTTATTTTACTTATTATAGTATAGCCGGATTACTGGCTATTTTCATTGCTGGATATCTTTCCGATCGCTTTGGGCGGCTGCGGGTAAGTTTACCTTTATTGATGTTAATGGGTTTAGGGTTAGCTATTTTATTTTTACTTCCAGTACAACCTAAAATCTTAATGATTAGTAGCATTATGACCGGATTTGGATATTTTGGCGGTAGTCTGACTCTAATTGCCTGGTTAATAGAAATATCAGATTTCGAACTCAGAGGGACAGTACTATCAATTCAGGAAAGTAGTATGGATATAGCTGTCGCTGCCAGTTCTTTTG
>JAAYJK010000073.1 GCA_012522955.1 Syntrophomonadaceae bacterium | reverse complement strand
GGCCATTTATCTTGGTATCTGAGGATTTTGCATAATTTGATAAATCCTCCAATATTGTCACTCTGAGCGATAGCGAAGAGTCTTGTAAACACCATAGATTCTTCGCTACCGCTCAGGATGATCCCACTGCCTCCCTAGCGCCTCTGACACATGTCGAATTAGTCCGGCTTCATTCCGCTTCATCCCCCGGCTTAATCCTTTCTGCCCTTATCATGATAAAACCCCTCCCCCCAGTCCCATTGCTTCCTACTTTTGCCGTTCTCTTATCCCCTATTTTACCTCCCTGCGGACGATAGCAGTTGATTCATAATCGTTGGTATTATTGGCTTGGAAGATTCCAATCCGCTTTGGTTAATGTATGCTTTTTCTTATGAGAGCAAATAATGGTTTTAAAGAAAAGTATACATAACGTGGCCAAAAAGGCGGAGGGATTGGAGATCATTTGATCGGGGCTCCTAATTGTGGTTTGCCCGTAAATGGAGTACCGGATCAAAAGACGGTCTAATGAACAGGAAAGGAAGGTGAAGACACATAGCGAAGTCGGCGCGAAAGAAAACCAAATACCGCCTGGGATACCCTCTGATTATAGGAGTCGCTCTGCTGGCTGGTACAGGTTTGATCGAACCGGCTATTGCAGCGTGGAATGAAGGGCTCAGCATCCAGGGTTCCGTCAAAACCGGCCATATCGAACCGGTATTTGTGGTCGATACCGGGGATCCCTGGGTAGACAGTATGTTGATGGACTCTAATGTTCTCAAGGTTGGTATCCTATCAGTCGAGGGAGGTAAAATCTCCGTTGAAGCTACTGCAGCTGCGGGCAGTACATTGAATTATTCCTTTGCGGTTAAAAATTACGGCACCGTACCCGTTAAGATCGTCACCGCAGAGTATCCCTTCGAATCTCTGTGGGTGACGGTTAGTCCTGAGGACGGTGATGAGTCGGTAATTGATCCGGACAAGACCGTAAAAGGTAACATTCGTATTGAAATCCTTCCCGGAACAGCACCTGGAGACTATCATCTGGATCTGGACATTAACTGCATCCAGTGGAATGGAGATGCGGATGAGCTGGAGCGCTGGTGGAATCAACCGCTGCAGGTAGAGGGTATCATTACTGTCCCGGCACCTGAAACTGATGGATTAGTCACTGAGAACAATGTTTCTGAGACAAATTTCTATGGATCGGAAATGGATGGGTCAGGCACTGAGAATGATTTGACTGAACAATCCATAACCAATGAAATTCAGGAGGTTGTAGAATGAAAAAGATTAAAGTTCTGGCGTTAACTTTGGTATTTGCGTTTGCCGCCCTGGGCGGAGCGTATGCTTTGTGGTTTGACACTCTTTATGTGGATGCCACTGCCAAAACCGGTATTGTTGATCTGGAGTGGGCCGACCTGCACCAGGTGGATCCTGATCCGAATTACACCGGTTATGAGGACGGGGATGTATACGGAACTGACGACGGTCATGATGGTCTGGATACTATGGATCCAGGCAACCCCAATGAAAACAAAAATATCGGAAGCCTGACGACCGTAATTAAGAAGTCTGCTAGAGAAGAAGGCACTGGCGACCAGGATAAGGTATCCCGTTATGATAAACTGCAGATTTCTCTGAAGAATGGTTATCCCGGCTATCAGGAGTATGTCGATATAAAAATTAAGAACGTAGGAACCGTACCGGTTAAATTTGAGGAACTAGGCGGGAAGGACGGTATTCCTGAGTGGCTGCTCGTAGAATTCCGCGACCCAGCAGACACAGCAAAAACTGTTGAACTCGAAGGTTATCAGCTCGATCCTGGAAAAGAGATCCCGGTTATGATCGTCTTCCGTGTGATAGAAAACCTTGAAAGCGGCGCAATTTGTCCACAAAATGCTTCAGCTAACTTTTCTTTAACCCTCAAGGGAGTACAGTGGAACGAATATGACTTCGACACCATGCCAGACCAGATTACATTCCCTAGACAAGATAATTACCCCTTTCCTCCCTATGATAACTAAGACACAGCAGAGTAAAGGTTAAACAGGAGGGGAATCTCCCCTCCTGTACTCTAGACATCTGTTTTATAGGTCAACAAAAGCAATATTATCAATGGCAGTAAAAGACGGTGAGTCATGATCAACAGACCTGCTATGATTTTATATCGACAATCACATAAATACTCCCTGGTATTGCTGGCTGGTTTACTGACCGCCTTTTTGCTGGATAACCTAGTCTATGGGCCGCGCTGGGGAGGCTTTACTGGCAACTATCTGCTGCCCTCACTAACATGGGCCCTGCTTATACTTTACCTGCTTCGCATTCCCAGAGTGAGACCCGCTGCTAAGTTGCGGCATAAGACACCCCTTAATTGGCTGGCGGTGTTATGTGCTATTATCGGCATACTGGCTATTCTGCTGCAGGGAGGGATGGCTGGTTTTGGTAACAGTCCCTATGACCGCCGCCTGATGGGTATAGCCATAAACCTCGTTTCCTTAGGGGCAGTGCTGATTGCCACTGAGATGAGCCGGGCCTGGCTGATGAATCGCTACTTTCGCCTCCGCCCCTTGACTGGGATTCCGCTGCTGGCCTCATTTTTTACAATTTTAGCCATTCCCCTGACCAAACTGAGCACCCTGCAAGGCACTGAGGCTATAACCAAATTCATAGGAACCAATTTGTTTCCGGATTTATCCCAAAACCTGCTCTTGACCTATCTGGCCTATCTGGGTGGTGCCTTTCCGGCCATTGTCTATAAGGGCCTGCTGGTGGCGGTGGAGTATTTATCCCCTATCCTGCCCAATGAAGGTTTGATACCCCAGACTCTATTGGGTACTTTAGCTCCGATATTGGGGCTACTGCTGGTTTACCAGCTGTATAACGAGGATATCGCCAAAATCACCCGCCGGATAAATGAGGGCGAGAGCCTGTGGGGTTGGGCTTTTACCGGTGTGGCAGCCATCCTGATCTTATGGTTTTCCATGGGAGTATTTGCCTATGCACCCCGGGTGATCGTCAGTGCCAGCATGCAACCCACCATGAATATCGGCGATGTGGTCATCATTAAACGAGCCACAGGCGATGAAGTCCAGGTGGGCGATGTGATCATGTTTCCTCTCAACAACATGAAAGTAACCCATC
>JAAYJK010000072.1 GCA_012522955.1 Syntrophomonadaceae bacterium | reverse complement strand
TCTGCCCCAATGGACTGAATTCTTCAAAACCGGTGCCGGCAAAGGCCTGTCCCCGGATATGCTGGATCCCTATGGGCTGAATGAAGACTAGCGCTGCAGCAAGCCGGTAGTAATGGCCTGTCAGGGTGTATGTTATACTTGCGGGGTCGAGATGTTATTGGCTTGTGATGTCAGAGTCGCATCCCGGGATTTGCGGTTAGGCCAACTGGAGGTTAAACGGGGAATCTTTTCCATAGGGGGCTCCACAGTACGTCTACATCAAGAGATCGGCTGGGGCAATGCCATGAAATTCCTGTTGACCGGTGAGGAGATGAGCGGTCCGGAAGCTTATCGCCTGGGCTTGGTACAGGAACTGGTAGAACCTGGTCAGCAATTTGATCGGGCCTGGGCCATAGCTGAAAAAATTGCTAAAGCTGCTCCCTTGGGAGTCCAAGCCAGCCTGGCTTCGGCTCGTAAAGCTCGCATTTACGGTGATAAAGCGGCTATGAAGACCCTTTTGGAGGAAATAAAGCCTTTAATGCTCAGCAAGGACTCCGAGGAAGGACTGCGGGCTTTTATAGAACGCCGGGAACCCAATTTCACAGGTGAATAACTTAGGGCTAAGGGATGGTTTCTTCCTTTCCTTTTAAAAAGATATTTGAGCCCTTTAAGACTGTGCATAATTTTGATCGGACAAAGCCCTCGCGTGTGATCCATAGTATTACGATGGTCTGTGTAGGTACGATCTGTGGCCGCTCGCTTTTGATGGCGGGCGGTCAAAGATCGTACCTACAGTTAAGGAGAGTGAGAGTCCGTCCCTTCCATTTTGCTTCATTGTCCCTCGACTAGGGGGAAGAAAACGGTATAACCCTTCCCCTAATCCCTTTCGGAGGAGGATCACCCGCTGCGCAAGCCCTGCAGCAATAGTTTAGACCGATCTTGTATGGCTAGAATACCTAGGCAGAGGAATAGTATAATGAGGGCTACCAGGGTTCGATCTCCTGGTAGCAGGGTAAGGCGAAGATAATCTACAAACAAAAAGTGCATAAGGTAGATACCAAAAGTACGCTGACCCACATAGGCCAGGAATTTTTCTCCCCAGGGATTGGAGGTGCTGTAATAGATAGCCAGGAAAAGTGTGACTCCAATGGACATGGGGAATAGAGCCACCTTGTTAAACAGGTAGCCTACGGTATTGTTTAAATAAGGTTCAATTAAACCGATAGCTGCCAGCACCAGGGCTCCGTAAGCAAAGGCCCGGGCATGCTGGGTAATATAATCCTTGACCTTGGGATACTCAGCCAGCAGCATGCCTATGGCTAGGAAACCCCACCATTTGGGCGGCATAGGCCAGGGCCAGCTGATCCAGTGAATATGATATGTCTTGGCAATTTCCAGCATAAAGGTAACATAAAGATTGCTGAGGATCATGAAAATTAGAATATACTTGCGCCATAACTTGGGCAGGAAATACAGGAGGGGGATGAAAATGGCGAAAACTATGTAATAAAACATAAAATAAAGGTGCAGAGCAGTTTTACCCAGGATTAGATCCAGCCAGGTAAAGGTTTTCCCTACTGTATAGTAATAGAAGCCTCCATAAAAAAGAGCCCAGATAAGGTAAGGGATATAAGATTTCTTTATCTTCTTCCAGGTGGACTTAAACCAGTTTGGATAGGAAGGACTATACATAAAATACCCCTGAACCATAAAAAACATAGGAACACACCACATAGCCAGTTCCCGTATAAAAATAGCCAGGGGGTCATGGCCTCCTCGGTAGACATGACTGAAAATTACGGAGATGATACCCAGCCCTTTCAAGACGTCAAACATAAGATTTCTTTCTTTATCCATCCTGATTCATCCCTTCTGACAATTGTGAATAATAGCACATATACTAGAGCTAAATTTATTGTGCTTTCTACCAGGAAAATTGTCAAACCATAAACTGGCAAAATTGGCGTGAATAGAAATTTAAACCATACTTACCAGGTCATATTCCCTGGTAAAGGTCATCATACTTGCCATAATATAAATCATAGGCAGATAAAGGGAATCAATAACTTGCTGTATTAGGAAGGCATACTTAGTCCCTATAACCTTTATTGGCTATTATTCATATAAATAACTATGAATATGTATTAGGGATAGGAACTGATGAATAAGAATCCTTTAAAACTGCCTCTGGCGCCAGAAGCTATAAAGTATTGGGGTTTAAGCTCGGGAGAAAAGGTAAGTATCTCTTGGGGTAGAAAGACGGTTAAAGTGAGGATAATCGAGGAAAAGAATCCTACTGATATTGAGTTTGCTTGTATAGAAGGAGAGTTGGCCAGAGTATTGGGGGGGCCGGAGGGAATAAGATTAAATCTACAAAAAAAAGGGAAGATGTTGCGCCTGGGTCCTCTGATTGGGATATTAGCGGGACGTTACAGTAAAGAGAGAGGTTCCTTCGGCAGCCAGAATGGTTTTTTCCGCAGCCTGCTAGCCAGCCTGGACAGTCTAAATGGAGCTGGGTTTGTATTCTGTCCATCGGATATCAATAGCGAACGCAAATGCATATATGGATACTATCTAACTGGAAAAACGGATGAGCGCTGGAAGCGCATGTATTTTCCCTTTCCGGATGTTTGTTATAATCGCTATTTCAATGATGGAGCTACTCCAGGCTCCTATCACAGCATAGCCTTGTTGGCCCGTCATGGCGTTAAAACCTTCAACACTTCTATTGGAAGCAAATGGGCGGTTCACAGGCTCCTAATACCGCATCGGGATCTTGCTCCCCATCTGCCCGAGACCAGGTTGCTGGATTCGGGTCACGTTCTAGTTTCCATGATAAAGAAGCATCGCGAGGTGTATCTGAAGCCTCCTGGTGGCTGTAAAGGGCGGGGCATTATGAGGGTAAGTCGAAAAAAAAGGGCTTATTTACTCAGAACAGCCGAGAGCAACAGCTATTTGTGTCGTAGTGCCCAGGAGGTTCTGCAAAAAACCAAAGCAAGTATGAATTGCCCTATGCCTATTGTGCAGCAGAGTATAAGGTTCACCGGGAATGAGCAGCATATAGACTTTAGAGTCCTGGTACAGAAAAACCGTTTTAACCAATGGGGTATAACCGGTATTGCAGCCCGGATTGGAGCCAACGGGCAAATCACCACCAATCTCCATGCCGGGGGCAAGGCCGAGGAAGCTCAAGCTACCCTCTTGAATCAAGGATTTAGTTCGGAGCAAATCATTTCCATTCATAATAGCCTGGAGAAATTAGCATTGAGGATTGCAGAAATAATTGACAGTAAGTCTAGAGCGTTAGGGGAACTGGGATTGGATTTTTTAGTAGATAAGAAAGGGAAAGTGTGGTTTTTAGAAGCCAATCCCAAACCAGGCCGACGCTCCTTCAAGGATATTAGTCCAGAATTACGCCGCATAGCAGTATACCGCCCTATGGAATATGCCTGCTTCCTGGCTGGCTTTTGAGCAGCAGGGCGGTATGGTGCTGCGCGGGCAGGCTAATTATTATCAAACGACTGACTGCAAGACCATATTTGACCAGCCATATGCTGGGACCAGGGAATAATATGCAATAGTATGGGAAAATCATGTATGTTTCAACTGCTGTAAGATGGAATTGACAGTGGAGACGGTTCCAGCTGTCAACTTTTCGGGAAAGAACTGTAAGATTATTATTAGCTTGGAAGTACTGTAGAATTGGCAGAATTGGATAGGAGGTATAAGGTGAGAGAAAAAAACTTAAAATTAATATAATATGTAAGTAGGTGATCTAATTTGGGTTTTAAGCATTTTGTTCTGGGTTATTTTGTGGATAATGCTGCCCATGGCTATGATCTTATCAAAAAATGCTTTATGGACTTCTTTCCAGTGAGTCCGGACATAAACCAAGGCCGCTTGTATACTACCCTTAATAAACTGGAAAAAGAAAGCCTGATTGAGCGTAAAACCAGATCTCAGGAAGACCTGCCGGACCAGAAGATAATTTATATCACATCTCAAGGCCGGGAGGAATTCAATGGGTGGTTGGATTCCATGATTGATGAGGAAGATAAAACCAAGTTCGATTTTTTTAAGCAGTACCCCTTTCTCAGCAAGGTCAATTATTATAAACATATGCCCCCAGAGAAGGCCTGGCTCAAGTTCAAGGGACAGTTGGAAATAAGCTTGAAGCGACTCGGTCGTTTTAATGAGGCTCGGGAAGAAATGATTCAGAAACGGGTTGATCATTACCGGATTAGGATTATAGAGTATGGAATAGAAGTGGAAAAGGTCAAAGTGGCTTGGCTGCAAGAGATGATATCTGAGCTAAAAGAAAAAGTGGCTCCAGAAGAAAATACTGTGTACCCCAAGCCGTAAACAGAGCTATCTTGGAGTTAGTGGAGGGATTAATAAATGTTGAATGGGATTGAAGAGCTAAAGAACCATATGATAAAAGCGGATTATATATGCAATGACAAAACCGCTACCGTATTATATCTGGCCCAAGCACTGCAGAAACCGGTTTTGGTGGAAGGTCCGGCCGGGGTAGGCAAAACTGCCATAGCCCAGGCTTTCAGTCGTATGAAAGGAATTCCTTTGATTAGACTGCAATGCTATGAAGGTATAGATGAGTCTAAAGCCCTTTATGAATGGAATTACAAGCGACAGCTCTTGCATATACAGGCGGCCATAAATCAAGAAAAGGACAGCCAGCAGGTGGAAGAGGAAATTTTTTCGGAGACCTTCCTGCTCAGCCGTCCCCTGCTGAATAGCATTGTATCCGATACTCCTGCGGTCCTCTTAATCGATGAAATTGATAAGGTAGATTTTGAGTTTGAGGCTCTCTTGCTGGAACTGCTATCGGAATTTCAGATAACTATTCCTGAACTGGGCACCATAAAAGCCAGGCATATACCTTATGTTTTTCTTACCTCCAATGCTTCCCGGGAATTATCCGAGGCCTTGAAAAGACGTTGCCTTTACCTGTATCTGGATTTTCCTTCCCGGGAAATGGAAGAACAGATATTGCTGCTAAAAGTACCTGATTTATCCCAAGAGCTAGCTCAAAAGGTAGCTGTAGTAATGCGCCGCATCAGAGGAGTGGAAATGAAAAAGCTACCCAGTATTGCCGAGAGCATAGATTGGGCCGCCTCCTTAATCTGGCTGGGTAAAGACGATGTGGATGTGGAAATTCTTTTGCAGACTCTCAATACCTTGGTTAAGCATCACGAGGATTTGGAGAAAATAGAACGCCTGTTGTACAGCCGGCAAGACCTGGAATTCCGTTAGAAAGCGGGAGGGTGCATATGACCATACTTCATAATATACAGGGCTTTTTTGAGGAACTGCGTTTGGCCGGAGTCCCTATAACCCCCAGTCAGGCCATGGACTGTTGTCAGGCTCTGCTGCAAGTTGATTGGACTCAGGAAGATTACTTCTATTCAGCTCTATTCAGTACTCTGGTAAAAGATTACGCTTACGGTGAAATCTTTGATCAGGTTTTCCATAGTTACTTCACCCTCCAGTTTTTCCAAAGCTCGGCCCCAGAAAAACGCGATCCCATTATATATCGACAGTTGAATGCAATAGAACAGATATCCATCAGCGGCGGCCAAATGGCTATGGGGATTTCCCAGAGCCAGGGTGGGGCGGCTGATTCTCCGGGGGGCACTAAAAATCCTCTGGATCAAGATTTCCGCCTGGACAGTATGTCTGATATTCACCAACTGGAAGCGGTTTTCCCCATTATAGCCAGGAGACTGGCGGCTAAAATGGTGCGCAAACGTAATCGTAACAACTTAGCTAAGATCGATTTTCGCCGCACCATTCGTAACAGTATGTCCAGCGGGGGAGTACCCATAGATCTGTTTACCACAAAAAAAATCCGGGAAAAACCGGTTATACTTGCACTATGCGATGTATCCGGATCAGTAATGACCTTTAGTTGTTTTTCCCTGGCATTAATTGCCTCTTTGGAGAGATTCTTCCGTAAAATCGATTCTTTTGCTTTCATTGATGAAATAGATGAAGTAAGCAAGCTGCTCTTATCCGGCCACCCCTTGGATCTACGCAACCATGTACTGAAGCATGCTCGGGTAGTAGGTGCCAGCGGCTATACCGACTATGGGGTATCGTTGAAGGCCTTTCACCAACGCTATCGCAACTATTTAAGCCATAAATCCACGGTGCTGATTTTTGGTGATGCCCGCAACAATTGGTTTAATGATGAAAGCTGGGTCTTGCAGGAGATGAAGAAGAATGTGCGCAAAATATATTGGTTTAATCCTGAACCTCAAAGAAATTGGGGGTTGGGGGACAGCCGGATTTTTGAATACCAAAAGTACTGCACTCAGGTTTTTGAATGTTCTACTTTAATGCAATTGGAAAAGGCCATAAGCCAGTTATAAATTACATATACTAGGGAGGAGGATACTATGGATAAGAAAATGGGGAGTGAACTTCCGGCCAATCTTTATCAGTATTTTAAGGAAAATACTATGACCGGAGTAGCGTCGACCATGGATGAGGATGGCTTTCCCCGCGGGGCTCCTATGTCCATGTTTTATGCGGTGGATGAAAAAACCATCTTGATGGCGGTCCAGAATGGCTCGGCTACTTTTCGCAATGCCCGTGACCATGGACTGATAGCCCTCACTTTTATCAGTGCAGGCGATAAGGCCTTCACCATTCAAGCTGGGGTGAAGGTATTTAAAGAAAAGATGGAGAACAGTAAATATATTGGGATATTGTGTTTAGAGCTTCATAACGTTAAAAGCAATGTAGCCGACGATGTAGAAGTCAAAGAAGGTATTAAGCTGGCCTTTCGGTCTCAGCGCTGGAAGGAATTAATATGCCAGATATTGGCTGAACTTCGCAGTTACCACCGTGGCCCCAAGGGGGATTTGATTCAAGGGGAGCCAGGGGTGAGCTCTATAGAAGTTGAGCCTTAGTATCCTCGCCATAAAGGTATCCATCTTACAAAAATAGGGGGAAATTCTGGTGCCAGGCCTGGACAAAATTAATAGCCATTTGTTTGCTGCTGTAAATGCATTGATACCAATTGGGGAATTAAAGAATCTCAAGCAGTATTTTAATAAATTTAATTACCGGGAAGCAACAGCTTATATTGAAGCATCAGGTAAGGAACTATCCCATTTTTATTTTAAAAGGGATGATCCCTGGGCTTATTTTTGTTATTATCGGGATTTAACCTGGGTAGATATCCCCATATTTACCCGGGAGGGCCTGGAGTCATTTCAAATCCTGGAGCTGATAGATTTTGAACAGACCAGGATTAGTCAATGCATCAATCGACGGGATTTCAAAACTCTTTTCTATATTCTAGATAAACGAATCGCTCTATTGGCTTATGAAAAACTGTTTGATTCCATACCGGATGAGGATAAACATGAAATGTTCTGGTTTATCTATTCCCGCTGTGGCTTCGCTCTGGACGATTTTCCGGAAGAGTATATTAAAAAGATACAGGGGTATCTTCTTCGGCCTCTGGATTTGCCGGAGGGTGATACTATGGAGATATTCCGGGGTCAGTCTGAACCCAGAACCACTCCCATCCACAGGGAACATTCCTGGACCTTGGATATAAATACCGCTGTTCGCTTTGCTGTGCAGCAAGAGGGGCAAGCCAAGGTCTATAAAGCCTTAATTGATAAAAAGGATGTCACCGCCTTCATAAAACGCAAGAACGAAAAAGAAATCGTGGTATTTCCCCACCGTCTGCGGGATATTGAAAGGATTCAGCTCTTTAGCATAGCTGATCTCAAGAGCCAACTTAACCCTCAGGGAATCAAGGAACGCTACCAGTATTATAATCGACAACTTAGAAAAGAATATTTTTATCGACCTGAAGGTATCCACGGCATTATGCATACCCGGCGAGTACTATTATTAAATATAATTATCAGCCTCTTGCAGGGGTGTTCAGAAAAGCAGCTAAATATATTGTGCACTGCTGCCTTGTATCATGATATAGGCCGGATTAATGATAATGTGGACCCTCAGCATGGTCGGGAGAGTTTCCGTAAAACCCAGCACTTAGGCTTGTTAACTGGAGTGGATTTATCTGAGGGTCAAATACTTAAGTTTATTATTGAAAACCACTGCATCAGAGATAGTCAAGCACGGGAGCATTTGCCCAACTATGGATTAGGGGATGGGAAGGAAAGAGAAAGCCAGTACTTGTTCGACATCTTTAAAGATGCGGACGGACTGGATCGGGTAAGAATTAATGACTTGGACAGCAGACAACTAAGAACCGTTCAAGGGAAAAAGTTAATAATGGTAGCCCGGCAGCTTTATCATAACTTCGATTCTTTTGGACTAGAATAGTTTCCATTTGCGCTCTCCCTGGAAAGGCATTATTATAGATTCAAGTTTTAGAGCAATAGACAAACACTAAAAGGATTAATTTGTTGGTGTTTTACCCGCTTGCTTTATCATACATATGTTATGTAGACTCGGTCATTCTTGCGGCAAATATAAATGCAGGTGATTTATTATGGCTTTAGGTGAACCATGGAACAGTTTATATGATACGGAGAGCTTTAGATTCTACAATAGCACTGAACGCAGGGGCATGACCTTCGACCAGGTATACGGCAAGATTGTTGATTTTATAAGAAGGGATACCCAGAATGAATATGTGTTGGGGGTGGGCAGTGATTCCCATGAGTACAAGGATTATATTTGTTTTGTTACTGCCGTGCACATTCACCGAGTAGGCAAGGGCGCCTGGTACTGCATAAGGAAACATATCATTCCCCGAGTAAAGATGTCTTTGTTTGAAAAAATATCGATGGAAAGTCATCTTACCTACTTGACTGCGGAAAAAATCATAAAAGATGAATTGGAAGAATTTCTTGATGTATCTCAAAAAGGATTTAAATTTGAGGTTCATTTGGACATTGGAGAAAAGGGAAAAACTAAATCCCTGATACCGGCTATGACTGGTTATATGAAAAATCTGGGCTTGGTGGATATAATCATCAAGCCCAATTCTTACGTAGCCTCAACCTGTGCCGACCGTAACACCAAAGTGCTCTAAGACAGCAGCCAGAGTGCTAGAACTTTGAATTGTGGACATATTGTAGGGGCGGTCTGTAACCGCCCGCTTCAATAATAATCATGGGTATACGGATTGTGTGTCAGGACTAGAATAGCGCCCCATACAGGTCACCCTAGGTCCAACAGGCGGCCGGAACATTCAAGAATAAATTGCTTATGATATCTGGTATATATTGTAATGAAATAATATACTGCTGGCGAATAATCATATACTATAAGCAGGTGATTCACTGGGATAAATAGAAATAAATAGCAACACCTCATTATAAGCTACAGAATAAGACATCTTATTATCCTACTACTTAATTTGCAAGATCTTTCAATAAGATTGGAAAATTTAATCATAAAAAATACCTAAGATTAGGAGGAGAACCATGAATTCAGGAATAAGTTTGCGAGAAGGGAAACTGGAGCCTGAGCTCTATCTCCGGCTGATAGAATACTATAATAATCAGCAATTGAACAGCGCCTATCTGGAACGGAAATGGAGGCAGTGGGGCAAGAATACGGACTTATTGTATTATACCGCGCTAAGAGAGGAGCGGGAACTGGCCTGGATAGTTTATAATCCGCTTACTAGCACCATAGAGGAGGTTCTATTAAATCCCGATGAAGAGGACATAAAAATGGAAACCATTATTGATGTCTTGATAATGCGGGAAATCCTGGTGGCTGCCCTCATATTGGCAGAAGACAAGATTAAATACCAGCTATTGGTGGACTACGGTTTTCGTCCCAGCAGGGTTTATTTGGAAGCCAGTTTCCAAGTAATAAAAATGGATTTGAGTACCAGTGTGCTCTTGCGGAAACTAAAAGGATATCGCCATCCAGAACCCCAGACCAAAGAGATGGTGGCACTGGAGAAGGTCCCAGCCGATGAGAGTCAGGAGGCGATAAAGGCTGGCTTGGAAAGACTACTGAATAAATTGGGAGGCATTGAAAAATATGTGGACTTAGGGCGAAGAGTGGTAATTAAACCCAATGTGGTCAGTGAACATGGTTTAAAAGACGGGATCTACCAGGGCGGCATAGTAACGGATCCAAGGCTGGTCAGGGCCTTGGTGGAGATATTATTGCCCCGGGCAGGCCAGATCATAATTGCTGAGGGTTCTTCCATCAATCGAAGTGAAACAGGTAAAATGTTCGAGCATTATGGCTATGCTGGGATAGTACAATTGGATCCGGAAAAGATTTCCCTGTTGGATTTAAACCAGGATGAAAGCAGAGAGATAAGGGTGCCGGCCGGTAAACGTATGAGCTCACGAAATATTCCCCTTACTCTGGAAGAGGCCGATGTCATTATAAGTATGCCGGTTATGAAAATCCATTTTGCTGCCCTGGTTTCCCTGAGCTTAAAGAACCTGCAGGGAGCAGTGCCTCCCCTAGAAAAATACATGTCCCATTTTTTCGGCTTGTGGCAGAGCCTTATTAATATTAACCAGATGGTAAAATCGGACTTAATAATAATCGACGGATTGTACGGGCAGGAAGGCTTTGGACCCATATCCGGCACACCTCGCCAGATGGATGTATTAATAGCAGGCACCAACCCGGTAGCAGTAGATGTGGTGGCCACGAGAGTTATGGGTCTGGATCCAGAACAGGTTCCAGCCTGTTTTCTGGCCTATCTGCAAGGGATGGGACCACTGGAGCTAAGTAGCATAGAAGTACTAGGGCCCAGATTAGAGGAGGTAACCCAAAGCTTCCAATTACCTGAGTTGAACCTAAGTGGCGGACACAGTATATCAATACATAATGGCCAGGCTTGCCGGGGATGCTATGCCTATTTGCATTTCGTTATCAACAAGCTTCGTAAAGCTGATCCTTTGGAAAACTCCAGGCTTTTGATCGATCGCCCCTTTTCCCCAGCAGTTAATATATTCCTGGGCCCGGATACTGAAGTAGAAATCGATCCCCGGAGCACAAATATCTTTATGGGCCTTTGTCAACAGCATCATGCTCACCTGGGGAGGCATATACCGGGGTGTCCGCCCCACACGGAAACCATTATTGATACCATCTACAGCCTGTTTCCTGATGCAGCAAAAGCCAAGTATGCAGATATGAGTGAAGAAGCCAAACTAGGTGAAATGCTGCAGACAATACTGGATATGCAGCGATGATTAGCAGCAGCGCCCGGACCGTAATTTAACTATATTAAGGAACGAAAGTGGTAAATAGCACGATGGACAATGCCTGCAGCCAGTATATAAGAATGGCCCCAACCTGGTTTAACCTCAGCACCTGCCTTACCAAGGCCAGGAATAGCCAGGCAAGAGTACTGAAATAAACGCTTCACCGATTAGCGCACAAAAGCTACATTTATCCAGGAGCCAAAAAAGACATGGGTAAACACAATAATTAAGTACTCCTTCCTGCTCTAGGGTATAATCAAGCTATAGGAAGGGGGATTTTCTTATGTGTGATACTATGGTGGCACTGGGTACTACTACCAGCGACGGGAATGTGCTTTTTGCCAAGAATAGTGACCGCCAACCTCGAGAACCCCACATTATAGTACGCATCCCGCGTCAGGAGCATCTGGCTGGGGAAAAGGTACAATGCACTTATATAGAAATTGATCAGAGTCTGCTTACCAATGAAGTTTTGCTACTGAAACCCGCCTGGATCTGGGGATGTGAAATGGGAAGCAATGAATACGGTCTGAACATAGGTAATGAAGCCGTATTTACCCTCGAAAAATACGCCAAGAGTGGCTTGACTGGAATGGATATGGTCCGTTTGGCTCTGGAGAGGTGCCAGAATAGTCTGGAAGCGTTGAAATTTATGGTTTCCTTGCTCCAGCACTATGAACAGGGAGGCAACTGCGGCTATGAAAAACCATTCTATTACCATAACTCTTTTTTGATAGCAGATCCGGAATCTGCCTGGGTATTGGAAACCGCCGGCGAATACTGGGCGGCGGAAAGAGTCCGAGATGTACGCAGTATTTCCAACCGCCTAACTATTGGGAAATCTTTTGATATGGCTCATCCGCTTCTGGTTCAGCATGCCATAGATCGCAAATGGTGCAAATCGGAAAAGGATTTTGATTTTGCCCACTGCTATAGTGACACACTGTACACTTATTTTAGCGGTTCCAAGCACCGACAAGCATATAGTCAGTCGGTTTTGGAAAAAAATCGAGGAGGAATTGACCTGGGTTTGATGAAAAATATTCTGCGCTCCCACCATCCTTCCTTGGGAGGAAAACAGTTTCGGCGTTCCTGCGTAAAAAGCATATGTATGCATGGAGGAGGAATTATCGGCGATCATACTACTGGTAGCTATGTAGCCTCCTTGAGTTCAGAACAATGCACCTATTGGGTAACCGGCAGCCCTACCCCTTGTATGAGTATTTTCAAGCCCCTGTGGTTGATTGAAGGTGAAGCTATTCCTTTTATGGAAAAGGATTTAAATAAGGCTGAAGCCTTCTGGCAGCAAAGAGCTAAACTCTATCGAATGATAGTACGACAGCAAGTAGCAGATTTGGACTACTATTTGGAAGCCAGAGACCAGCTGGAAGAGGAATGGACCGGCATGGTGCAGGGGATGGTGAAAGGAAAGCAAGGAGAGATGGCAGCTATTATGAGCCTAGCCTGGGCTCAGGAAGAGGAGCTGATAGAGCGGGTAATAAAGGAAAACCAGGACCATCCCCCTAGCATACAGGGCAGTCCTATCTTCCGCCGTTGCTGGAAAAATTAAGGGTCAGACCTCCTATGTTGACTTAAAGGCTAGTGTCCGTCTGGAGGGCTGTTTAGTTCCCTGATCATGGAAGTTAATAAATGAGGAAGGTGATTATATGCAGCGAGTTATAGTGGCTCCCGACTCATTTAAGGAAAGTCTTAAAGCCAGTCAGGTAGCCAAGCAAATAAGTGCAGGGGTTAAAGCGCTTTATCCTGCAGCGGAGATTGTTCAGGTGCCCCTGTCCGATGGGGGCGAGGGAATGACCGAAGCTCTTATAGCTGCTGCCGGAGGCCGTTTTATAGATGTTCCGGTGACTGGCCCCCTGGGGGATAAAATCAAGGCTCGATATGGAATGCTTCAGGATGGGCGTGCTGCCGTTATAGAAATGGCGGCGGCTTCTGGTTTACCCTTGGTTCCTCGGAGGAAGCGCAATCCTCTGCTTACTACTACCCGGGGGACCGGGGAATTAATCAAAGCAGCCCTGGAGGCCGGATGCCAAAAGCTGATTGTAGGTATAGGAGGTAGCGCCACCAACGATGGCGGAGCCGGCATGGCCCAGGCCTTGGGGGTGAAAATGCTGGACTCCAGGGGAGAGGATATAGGTCCCGGTGCTAAAGGGCTACTTGATCTGAAGCGTATCGATATGTCCAAGTTGGATCCCCGCCTCAATGAGGCCGAAATTTTAGTAGCCTGTGATGTAGATAATCCTTTGTATGGTTTGAATGGAGCCGCTTACGTATATGGACCTCAGAAAGGTGCCAGTTTGGAGATGATTCCCTTGTTGGATCGAGCCTTGGTTAACCTGGCCCAAGTCATCAGCCAGGACCTGCAAATTGAGGTCCACCAAGTGCCCGGGGCGGGAGCGGCAGGGGGCTTGGGAGCTGGTCTGATCGCTTTTGCCGGGGGAAAGCTATGCTCCGGTATCCAGCTGGTATTTGATCTATTGGGATTCGAAGAAATATTAGCCGCAGGTGCCGATCTGGTCATAACCGGGGAAGGCAGTATAAATGCTCAAAGCCTTTATGGCAAAGTACCGGTAGGAGTGGCCCGCCGGGCCAAGAACTATGATTTGCCGGTATTGGCCTTAGTCGGGCAAATAGGTCCCGGAGCCGAGGAGGTTTACCGGGTTGGAATAGATGCCATTATGACTGTGGCTCCTGGTCCCATAAGCTTAAAAGAATCCATGGGCCGGGCCGGGGAACTCATAACTGATGCCACTATTCGCGCATTAAGAATGATCGCTATCGGTTATAATTATCGACCAAGAACGTAATTAGAGGGACTCTTAGTATAACTCCATTTTATGATATACTTAAGGACCGGCATTGAACCAATAAAGTCCATCAGGGCATGTCAGCCTGGATTATGGGAGTGATTATTCTTGAAAAAATTCAAGCAACTTATGATAATTGGGGTTAAGGCTAATGGTAAAGTTGCTGCTGAGGCCGCATTAAAAATGAATAGATGGGAGCGTATAGCCTTTTTAGAGGATGATCCAAGCATATCTTTCTGTATGGGAATAAGAATAGTTGACAGAATAGATGAAGTATTCAAGTATATTAATGATTATGAAATCTTGGTGGCCTTGGGTGACAATAAAATTCGAGCTCAACTGCATGAAGAGATGAAAAAAGCCGGAGCTGTAATTCCAAAGGTAGTTCATCCTGCTGCTGTTATTGGAGAAATGGTAGAGATAGGTAGAGGTACCGTGGTCATGGCTGGAGCTATAATAAATTGTTCTAGCCGAATCGGGGAAGGGTGTATGATATGTAGCGGAGCCAGCATAGATCATGATAATCTAATAGAAGACTATGTACATATCGCTCCAGGAGTTCATACTGCCGGTACCGTGACAATCGGAAAACATTCATGGGTAGGCATTGGCAGCGTGATAAGCAATAATATTAGCATTGCTAGTGACAGTACTATAGGAGCAGGAGCTGTGGTATTAAAAAATATAATCGAGGCTGGAATTTATGCAGGAGTACCGGCCCGGAAGATTAAGTAGTAATAGTCACGATATGGGAATGGAGATGGCAGTGAGTAAATTTCTTAACTGGATTTTAGTAGGCATTTTTCTAGTGGGCATAATATATTTTTCCCAACAACAGTTTTATCAACAGGATATTAGTCCCATTATTGAACAAAATAAGCGATTGGTATCCGCGGTACAGACGTTGCCGCCCATTGAATTTACTTATCATCAACGGGTGATTAACAGCCATCAGGATACGGTGGCTTTTATCCATTTTATGATACGGAAAATGGCTCATGTATTTATCTATGGTTGTTTCGGCTTATCCCTGCTGCGGGCTCTGCAGCCCCTGGCCAAATCGCAGTTGGCCATATGGATTCTAGTGGGAATGGTGGTCTTGCTGCTGGCCGGCCTGGATGAACTAAACCAGTTCTACAGCGGTGGCCGCACCGGCTGCCCCCAGGATATACTCTTGGACTTTTCCGGCTATGTCTTGTTCAGCCTGGTTTATTTTGGGATTGCTGGATTAGGGAAAGGCCAAAGGGCATGAATCCCCGGGGCAGCAGTCTTTGATCGCTCGTTTAAACGGCAATGGAGACAGTGTTTGTGCATTGGTCCCCGTGCTTCCTAAGAACTCTTAGTTAGAGCTGGACTGCTTGGTGGAGGTATCCCATCTTTGGGCAAAACCCTGGCTGATCCGGTCAATCACTATGGCCAACACTACAATAGCCCATCCTGCTTCAAAGCCTTTGCCAACATCGATCCAGTTTACTGCTTTAAGAACTTCTTCCCCCACTCCTCCGCCACCGATCATGCTGCAAATGACTACCATGGCCAGCGCCATCATAGTGGTCTGATTTATTCCAGCGGCAATAGAAGGCAAGGCCAAAGGAATCCTTACCTCCCGCATCAATTGCCAGGGAGTGGCACCAAAAGCCAGAGCAGCTTCCTGTACTGATTCTGAGACTTGCCTGATACCCAAGTTAGTAAGTCTCTGTACCGGTGGCACCGCGTATATAAAGGTGGCTAATACGGCGGGAACCTTGCCCAGGCCAAAGAACATCAGGGCCGGTATCAGGTATACAAAACTGGGCATAGTCTGCATGGCATCCAGTATGGGGGTAAAAATGGTATTGGCCCGTTCTGATACGGCCATGAGTATTCCTGCCGGTATACCTATGGCTAGGGAAATAATAACTGCTACAATGATAACCGACAAGGTTTCCATAGCTGTAGCCCATAAACCGAAAACCCCAACAGTAAATAGCAACACGCCTGGAAGCAAGGTCTTGCCTATATGTTTGGTTAGATACCAGGAAACGATCATGACCAATACAATCCAAACCCACCAGGGTACTGTCATAAGGCCGGCCTCGATTTTCAACAACATGGCCAGAATTATATTGTTAAAGGCATCAAAGGCTGGCTCCCAAGCATCCCGGAGCCATTTCACCAAGTCCGTAACCATGGGAGCAATGTGATAATGTAGAGATTGTGGAAACATCCTAAGCCCTCCCTGCCTTGGCCTTATTGCGATTAGCCTTTTCCCCGGAATGAGCATCTAAAACCCGTATTTTACTCTTCTTGTCCAGTTTCTCTAGCAATAAAGCGATTTTCTGTTCGTCCTGAACAAACTTCTGTACATAATCATTCGCCGGATTCATAATTGTGTCTTGAGGTTTGCCTTCTTGGATTGATTCGCCATCTTTCATCACTAGCATTCGATCCCCTAAACGTACCGCCTCACTTATATCATGGGTAACAAAAACTATAGTTTTTTGCAATTCCTTTTGCAGTCTTATTAATTCGTCCTGCATATCTCTCCTGATTAGGGGGTCCAAGCCGCTAAAGGGTTCATCCATTAACAATAAATTGGTATCCTGCACCAGGGCTCGGGCTATTCCAACTCTTTGCTGCATTCCTCCCGAGAGTTGAGCGGGATAATGTTCTTCCCAACCTTCCAGCCCTACTTTTTCTATGACTTCCCGGGCTTTTGTGGTGCGGGCTTCTGTTTCTATGCCCCGTAGTTTTAGGCCAAAAGCAACGTTTTCTAAAACCGTCCGATGAGGAAGAAGACCGTAGTGCTGAAAGACCATGGCGGCCTGAGTGCGCCGAAACTCGGTGAGTTCCTTATCATTCATGTTAGTTACGTCTTTACCATTAATCTTTATTTTTCCCGAGCTTGGTTCTATAAGGCGAGTTAGACAGCGTATCAGAGTGGATTTACCACTGCCGGAGAGCCCCATAATTACAAAAACCTCACCCCGCTTAATGCGTAGGGATATATCACGGACGGCTGCTACAGCGCCGTCCGCAATGTATTTCTCCACATTGCTTTCATTAAATTGGAAACTCTTATCAGCTGTAAATATTTTCCAAAGATTATCCACTTCAACTGCAAATTCTAGATTATGTGGCATCTATTCCACCTCATTCAGAGCATTCTCCACTTTAGCCACTATGTCTTCTGGCAACCATGATTTCCAAACCTCGGGATAAGTCTCAAAGAAATAGATAGCTGCTGCCTCTTCAGAATTATCTCCTTCATAGTCGTCCATATAGGCTAGGAAATCATTGTTCTGAGCCAGTGTAGTCTGATAGTTGTCCAAAAATTCGATGAGTTCTGGAGCCTTTTCCTCCAGTCCACTGTTAATCCCCACCAGTACCTGGGCGGGAGGATAGGCACATCCTCGGTTGTTCTCATCATTCCATACTGCTTCATCATAGGGTGGTTCCTCCAGCATGGTCATGTCTAATTTCCCCATCACCCAGGTAGGTTCCCAATAATAACCAAACCAGGGTTCACCTTTTTCGTATGCGGTGACCATGGAGGTAACCAAAGCCGCATCTGAGCCGGTACTAAATACATTATAGGTATCTTCCAAACCGTAGGTTTTCATTTTAACTTCATTGATAGAAGTACAGATCCAGCCGGGAGGGCTGTTGTGGAAACGTCCTTTAGTAGGTGCTTCAGGGTCTTTAAAAAGTTCCCAGTACTTAGGCAGGTCCTGAACGGTTTTCAGATCCGGGGTCATTGCTTCAATTCCCCGTTCCGGGTCACCCTCAATCATGTAGGTGGGCACCCACCATCCTTGGGGGCCATCAGGCAGGTTGGGGCCCAGGTTCTTAACACTTCCCTCAGCCAGAACCTCTTCCCAGGCTTCCTTGATATTGTCAGCCCATATTTCCAGGTAGATATCCACATCACCTTTAGCAAGCCCTTGCAGCATCGGCAGGGTGTCGCCAAAAATGTATTTGGGCTCGGGATAGCCGTAACCATGTTCAATAATGAAGCCAGCTATACGATTGTGAACTTTGATGCTATCCCAACTAACATCAGCCAGGACCAGGGGGGGTTTACTTACATCAGCATCATCGGCTCCCGACTCTGCCTGTTGCCCACATCCAGATAGGAGTAAACATGAAACTAGAAGCAAAGCCAAAAACAGCTTTGCTGTTTTAGAGAATAACTTACTTGGTAACATTAAAGAACCCTCCTCACAGATAGACCGTTGTTGAAGGGCTACAAAGAAAGAAACCATAAGTTCTGGCAGTGGTAAAAAGAAAGTTTTTAAAGAATGATAGCTTGATTAAGCATGAATGCGGGTGAATAACTATACTGCCCGCCATGCCTACGGAGTTAGCTGTCGGGCTCGGGCTCGGGCAGCCCTATTCCAAGTAATGTGGAAATTCGCCCCATTATTGGTTCCCCCGTGTCCCCTTCAGAGACTTCGGCCTATCCTAATTTATTTTACCTATTAATGGTAAGGTAAAATGAAAGTGGGGTCAAACTACTTGAGAGGATTATATCAAAGCTCAAACCGGAAAGATTGGGACTATCAAAGCTTATTGGACTTATAGGCAAAAATAGTAGCTTATGCTTCCAATAACAGCCATTTTAGGATATTGCTAGTTTAATTGCGACTTAAAACAAGTAAATATATTAATTGGATATTATGGTAAATATAGAGAATATAAAAGCCCTCCCTTTGGGATTTGGGCAGCACGAAATGTGGAAATATTTAACAGGAAAAAGGGTGTTCGGTGTAGAATTAGTTATTTATTATTTCGATGTGATAACTGTCGCTGAAAAAATCACCTAGCTAATCTTTTTTTTGAGAGACCAGGAGACTAAGGATAATTACCTGGATTAAACCGGCCTTGGCTGGAAAGGAGGATTTGAGAAAGGATATTTATTATCACAATTAGTATTTACCAGACTTGTGAAAACACATTATATTCACCAAGAAAACGATTCCCAATTACCGGAATGGAGGGGGAGGGTTATGGAAGCTAGCGGCAGGTTGATTTTGTTAAGTGGACCTTCCTGTGTAGGCAAAGGACCACTATGCCATGCCTTAAAGACTTTTTATCCTAATATCTACTATAATATGCACCGACTGGTTTTATACAATAGTCGGGATAAACGTCCCGGGGAGAGAGAAGGGATGGATTATTACTTTCGCTCCCGTGAGCAGATGGAAAACCTGCGGGAGCGAGAGGATTTCATTTTATTGAATGTGCGCGGAGATTTGCAGGGTTTAGATGTCCAGCAGCTGCTTAAACTGCTGAGGCAGGGACAAGATGTTCTTTTCGAAGGAAATCCTTTTATACCACAGGCTCTTTGGAATTGGCCTGCCTTATCTTCTGTATCCATGCTAAAAGTCTTTTTATCCCCCATCTCTCGAGAGGAGATCTTATGGCTGAAGGCCAGGAAAGCAGATATACCGGTCCTAGTTATTGATATGATGCGACGCAAGCTGCTGCGTCGCACCCAAAGACAAAAAGGCAGCTTGACCGCCAAAGATCTGGAAAATGTTGAGCAACGCTGCAGCAGTGCTCCAGAAGAATTAAAATTGGCCTCTTGCTTTGATTGGGTGATTCCCAATCACGACGGTGAGGATAATGAAAACTGGACCTGCTTTGAATATCCTGTTGGTGATGCGTTCAAATCCTTGCAGACTTTTGCCTTGATACTGCAAGAGAAAAAACCGGCTTGGGGGGAAAAGTGGGAAAGGGAGCTATGGCCTTTATGACTTCATCATCAGGCAGTAGTACCGATAATTAACTCCAACCAAATCTGCCTTTAAATTCTACGAAACGCACTTCTGCCAGTGAAGTCTCCTTAATTTGATTATTATCATCCTTAGTTACCAATAGTAATTGCTGGTTATTACTGGGACCAATAGGAATAATCATTTTGCCGTCAGGTTTTAACTGCTTTAGTAAAGTATCCGGAATCCTAGCTGCGCCTGCAGTTACTATGATTCGGTCATAAGGGGAGAATTCTTCCCAACCCTGACTGCCGTCTCCTAGTCGGAAAAAAATGTTTTCATATCCCAGGGATAGAAGTCTTTTCTCAGCCTTTTGAGCTAGTTCGGGGATTCTTTCTACTGTATAGACTTGAGCGGCAAAATGGGCCAGTAGTGCAGTTTGATAACCGGATCCGGTACCGATTTCTAGCACCCGGCAGTCCCGGTTTAAATCCAATTCCAGAGTCATATATAGTACCAGAGTAGGCTGGGAAATAGTTTGATTAAAACCTATGGGAAGGGGATGATCCCTACCGGCTAGATGCTGGAATTGTGCATCCACAAAAAGACTTCGGTCCAGCTTTTGAAAGAATTCATATATTTGATCTTTCACCTCTTCTAAACCTCCTTAGATAAGGCTTTATTGAGTGTTATGGAGAAGATGGGCTAATCTTTCAATGCAATCTCTATATTGGCAACTCCTCATACCACAATCAAATGCCAAAACCGAAGAAAGTCAGTTGGATGCTATTACCCCATTTTTTGCCTATTATAACATATTAAAGGTAATTTGAGGATCAATCATTAGATGAAGGGGGTGTTGGAGATTACTCTAATTCAGTTAGGGGGGCAAAGCGGTATCCTTCGTTTTTTATGTCTTTTATTATCCTATCTAAAATTTGGGTGTTGGTTGAGGATACGGCATGCAACAGCATGATCTGACCATTATGAGTTCCCTGCATAATTCTCCTGTATGCTTCTTCCGGGTCCGGCTGTTGGTCTACCAACCAATCCTGATAGGCAAAACTCCAGAATATTGTCTTGTACCCCATTTCTTTGGTCAGGGAAAGGCTTTTTTCACTGTATTCCCCCCGGGGTGGGCGGAAGAACTTGGCCATTTGAGTACCGGTAATCTCCTGAAAAGAGTTTTCTACATCAGTAATTTCTCGTTTGAATGCTTCCAGATCATTGGCTTTGGAGGGCATGGAAGGGTGGGTTTGGCTATGATTGCCAACGATATGCCCTTCTTCAACCATGCGTTGGACCAGCTCCGGGTTACTGCTTATATAAGGGCCAGTAACGAAAAAGGCAGCAGGAACCTGGCTGCTTTTTAATGTATCCAGAATCTCAGCGGTATAACCATTCTCATAACCTTCATCGAAGGTGAGAAATATAACCGGGTCTTTACTGCCAATGTAATAGGCATCATAATCCCTTAGAGAAAAAGCTATATCGGTATTAATGCCAGGAGTCTTATGATCCTGATTGCGAACATAATACCAGCTCAAGGTTTCATTGTTAGCGCTAACCGGATTGGCCGGTACCTCCACTGCTACTGGAAGTTCCTCGGATAATGAAGGTGGTTTATCTGCTGATGGAGCAGTTTCTTGAGGCACAGGCCTGGGATGCACTGCTGTATTTTGCTGGCAGCCGGGCAGAGAAAATATTAGAATGGCTAGGGCTATGAAAAACAAGCAGGCTGTCTTCTTCATAATTTGCTGCATCCTTTCTGATAAAGCCATTTGAATCCATTTGTAGTTTATACGGTTTAAGCTACTTTTATCTTACCTTATATTTGAAAAAACGACATTGAAAGGGTATAAAGTTGCTGAGTAAAAGATCCTTAGATGGAGGTCAACTCTTATGCTGACTGGCTTAGGAAAAAGAAAGCATTCACTAATGTCAAAATCTTCTGATAATGAATTGACAAGATGCATGGAGAGAAATAGTATGTAGATACTAGGATTATAAGGCCACCTTAATCCTGGCATTCACCCTAATGGAAGGCGGTTGGTTGCTTACAAAAGCAAAATGCTATATTGGCATTGTGCTCAGATTAAGCTTAAGAGTATAGACTTGAGTGAGGAACGATAAAACCAAATTTATTAGAGTGAACAATCTACAAGGAGGCACTGAATGTACCCTTACCAATCTCTAAAGTGAGAGGGCTGGCATAAATCCACCATGCTAGCCTTCTCACCTTTTCTGCATCTTCCCCGTTTCATTTTTGCTTTTCGGGAGAGAATAAAAGAAGCCTTGATAAATTGGTGAATGGTAATACCTTACAGGTTTTTTAATATGGGAGATGATATAATATTATATACTTCGATGGTATTCTGTTATCGGTTATATGGGAAAAGTCCAGAAGGAGAATTGTATGCCTAAGTTGTTAGCTTTGGAACGCTTTGCTTTTAGGGATATTATAGGTATAGTCATAGCGTCTTTTATAATTGCTGTAGCCATACAGTTCGTTATTGTGCCTGCCCATTTGCTCACTGGAGGATTGAGCGGCATTGCCATTCTATTACATTTGCTTAGTGACTACCCCATATGGTTATGGTATATAGCTTTAAATATCCCGGTTTTTATTGCTGGTTTTAAGCTGGCCAGCCGACGCTTTGCTATTTACAGTTTTGTAGGCATGATTAGTTTATCAGGTTTTCTGGCTCTGTTAAGTCCGCTAAATATTCAGCTGCAGGTAAATGACATTCTGCTCTCGGCCCTGTTGGGCGGAACCCTTAATGGGATAGGAGTGGGTTTGGCCTTGGTTTACCGGGGGTCTAGCGGAGGTTTGGATATTATCGCCGGCATCTTTCATCGACTGTGGGGAATCAACTTCGGTACTACTATTTTTGTTACCAATGTTTTGGTTCTAGCTGCCGCCCTTGTTACCAGTAATATTCTATTAACCCTCTATTCTGCTATAAGCATGTTCGTCAGTTCTAAAATGGTCGATAGCCTTACTTCCGGCTTTATTGCCAAGAAAACCGTTATGATCGTTTCCAAAAAATCGGATGATATTACCAAAGCTATCTTGCACCGTATGCACCGGGGTTGCACTTTATTAAG
>JAAYJK010000071.1 GCA_012522955.1 Syntrophomonadaceae bacterium | reverse complement strand
TTTACATGGCACCAGTGGCAGGTGGAATAGCCGATGGACAAAAAGATGGGCTTGTCTTCAGAATTGGCCTTTTCAAAAGCTTCGTCACCCCAGGGATACCAATCCACAGGATTTCGAGCATGCTGCAAGAGGTAAGGCGATTTCTCATTTATCAATCTATTGGCTACAACATTATTGTTAGTCATTTTATCACCTTCCTTCATGAAATATTCCATTTTAGTATACCCCAAATAATTATGATACTACTTACTCATTGCAGTATCCATAATTATGCTGATTTACTATTTGTTTTTCTACTCCGATAACTTTGCGTAATTAAGGATTACATTATTAGTATAAAAGCATAGAAGCAGCGAAGAAAGAAAGTACAATCAAGCAAAGGATTCAGAAAATGTTATAGTTAAATTTACACTTATGTTAACCGTTTATACTTTGGTCAAAAAAGGGGTTCCGTGCTGATTAACCCATTAAGCTTCATCCTATTCTACCTCCCTTATGAAAAATTTCATTCTGCTTGTACAGTCTGGTAATGAGCCAGGGTCATTCTATGCTTCCAAAGCCCAATAAAACTCACTTGTTAGCTGGCCAAACTTGACTTGACAGGAATAATTACCCATAATAATGTTACATCTTTGAGTGTCATGAGCCAGAGGAGGTTTCTTGTGTATAAATACCGTTATATTGCATCATTATCTATATTAGGGCTATTTTTGATTTGGGGGTTAGCTTGCAGTCCGGGGGCCAGAACATCTGCACCGGTTCAGGAAGGTAAACCGATAATAGCTGTTTCCATCGTTCCCGAGCAAAGCTTTATTGAAGCAGTAGCCGGAGATATGGTCGAGGTGGTAGTAATGATTCCCCCCGGTTCCAACCCGGAGAATTATGCTCCTACCCCTCAGGAAATGGCCCAATTAAGTAAGGCCAGCCTGTATTTTTCTATTGGCGTACCGACTGAAAAGGCCAATATATTCCCATCTATTAAAGATTTAAACCCTGGTATTAAAGTAGTTGATTTACCGAAAGTAGTGGCAGCGGTTTATCCAGATCGGGAATTTGCCCCGGGGCAGAGGGATCCTCATATATGGTTGTCCCCCCAAAGAGCTCAGGTTATAGTTGATACCATTGCCGATGAACTGGCTCAGCTGGATCCAAACCATGCCGACTATTACCGGAGCAACGCAGACACCTACGGGCGTCAGCTATTGATACTGGACAGCAGCATTAAATCAACTCTGTCCCAATTAAAGCAGAGAACCTTTATTGTTTATCATCCTGCTCTAGGTTACTTTGCCGATGATTATGATCTTAGCATGTTAGCCATAGAAGAAGAAGGCAAAGAGGCTACTGCTCAACATATTCAGGAAATAATTGATCAGGCCAAAAAACAGGATATAAAAGTAGTTTTCTATCAAGCCTCAGTGAGCAGCAAACAAGCCGATGCCATAGCCAATAACATTGAAGGATATACTGAGCAAATCGATCCTCTGGCTGCAGATTACATTGAAAACATGCAAAGAATAACCCATACTTTTGCCCGAGTACTGCAGCAGCAGAGATAGGAGAGCCATGAACACAGTAGTACAGTTGGAAGACGTAGATGTTTATTATGGAAATCTACAGGCCCTGTCCAATATCACCCTTAATATTGAAGCTCTGGATTTTCTGGGCATAATTGGCCCCAATGGCGGCGGTAAAAGTACTCTGCTCAAATTGATAGCCGGCCTGGTTAAACCTTCTTCGGGAAAGGCTTGGGTTCTGGGCAGCCCTCCCTGTCACACACCCGGAAAAATCGGCTATGTTCCCCAGCGTTTTAATTTAAATCGCGAATTTCCTTTCAGCGTGGTTGAAACAATCTTAACCGGGCGTCTGACTAAAAATAATCTATTTCTGCACCGCTATACGGATAAGGATATCCTTGCAGTTGATGAGATCATGCGCACACTGGGCATTTACGATTTAAAAGATCGGCAGATCGGTCAACTTTCCGGCGGTCAGATGCAGCGAGCCCTTATTGCCCGAGCTCTGGTCATGGAACCGGAGATTCTATTGCTGGATGAACCCACCGCCTGCCTGGATGCAGGTTCTAAATCCCAGATATATTCTATACTTAAGGATCTTAATCAATATATGACCATTATTATGGTCAGCCATGACATGGGAGTAATCTCTTCCTACGTCAAAAGCCTGGCCTGCTTGAATATGGATATATTTTATCATGGTGTACCGGAATTAACTGATACCTTGTTGGGACAGGTATATGGATGTCCAGTTGAGTTGATCGCCCATGGAGTGCCACATCGGGTTTTACCCCATCATCCGGAGGAACCCAATGCTTGAAGCTTTATTAACCTATAATTTTCTGCAAAACGCTTTTTTTAGTGCTATCCTGGCCAGTATAGCTTGCGGTATTATTGGTACCATTATTGTCGAGAAAAAGCTGGTGATGATGAGCGGAGGCATAGCGCATACCGCCTTCGGTGGAATAGGTCTGAGTTACTTTCTGGGAATAGAACCTTTAATTGGCGCTATGGGTTTTGCCGTCTTATCAGCTCTAGGAATTCGCAAGCTGCAAAAGCGCACCCATATCAGCCCTGAAGTAGTCTTGGGTATGCTCTGGGCTCTGGGTATGGCCCTGGGTATTCTTTTTATTGCTTTTACTCCGGGCTATCCTCCGGATATAACATCCTACTTATTTGGTGATATTCTAACGGTCAGCCATGTGGATTTACTAATAACCGTCATCATGAATCTTATTATAGTAGCCACTATTGGATGTTTTTTTAATGCCTTCAAGACCTATCTATTTGATGAAGAATTTGCTCAGGTGATAGGTCTCCCAGTGAGCTGGCTGGAAGACCTGACCTATGTGCTTATTGCCCTGACCGTAGTAGTTCTGATCAGAGTGGTAGGTATAATGCTTATTATAGCCCTGTTGACTGCTCCTCCTTCCATAGCTAGGCAATATACCAACAGCCTGCAAAGCACCATGTTGCTGTCCACCATCCTGGGCATTATATTTTGTTCTGCAGGTCTATGGATATCTTATGCCCTAGGTATTCCCTCTGGAGCAGCCATTATCATAATTGCCGTCACCACTTACTTCCTAATCTCTATGTTCAAAAGCCCAACTCCCTAGAATCAAAGCACAAGTAACTTAACACGGAAATGGTTTAGCCGCTTCACCTATTGTTTCTCATCGCCAAACAATTGTAGAGCGGTCTTTGACCGGCAGTTTTGCGGCATAGCCATATTTAGCACCTGTAAAGCCAGCAGCTTGCAGATATTCATTACCTCAAATTACCAATTACTCTGGGATTAATCATTGACTTAATAATGATTTCTTGATAATATATTCAGTGCGTCGGGATGTAGCGCAGCTTGGTAAGTTTGCCCCTTATGATAGTAATATCATAATGTGTACCCCGTGAATTGCTGGAAGCCTAAAGATGTGCAAAGATCTATGGTAATCAGCAGCCAAGCCGTATAGGAATATACGGAAGGTTCAGAGACTAGGTCAAGGAGTCCCAACCACTAAATAAGTGAGTGGATGGTAAAGACCCACGAGCGCGGGGCATCCAATAAATATTTGGATGAAGATATAGTCCGATACTTCGAGGAAACCCGGAGAATTGGGGATAAAGAGCCCCAATAAAACGATTGAGCGCGTCTGGTTCGGGACCAGAAGGCCGCAGGTTCAAATCCTGTCATCCCGACCATTTTTTGTGTTTATGAACCCCGATATTTAGGGGTATGAGCACTAGTGCACTATAAATCACCTCTATATTATCCCCCTCTGTAAATAATCAAGGGCCCTGTCTCTGTGATTGATTCTGATATTTCTAGAGATCATAGCCATATTGTAAACTAATTTATATCTTGTTTTGCCTGTTAAAGAGCTTTATCCGCCCTTTTTAACAACCCTTAAAAATCTGCAGCAGCATCCGGAAATATTGCTGCGCCTATACCTTTGGTAACCATGCCAATCATCATTTGAAAGCCTGTATATCAGCTGAAACCACAAGTTCCTGGGGGTTTTGCCCTGGTACCCATTCCTTTATCAGATCTCGGCTCTGATCAAGCGGGGTTATGCGGATTTCCTGAAAACCTGCTTCCTGTAACATTTTTTCTATGTTTTCGATTAGCTCGGCTCCCGCTATACAGGATGCATGTAAAGCCAAATCTTTCTTAATTTCTTCCGGCAATTCTGCGGTAGCTACAATGTCTGAAATAGCCAACCTGCCACCTTTTTTCAATACCCGGAAGGCTTCCCGAAAAACTCTGGGCTTATTCGGGGACAGATTGATCACGCAGTTAGACATTATCACATCAATTGAATTGTCTTCTACTGGCAGGTTCTCAATTTCTCCGAGACGAAACTCTACGTTATTACAATTCATTTCCGCTGCCAGATGTTTTGCTTTAATCAACATATCTGGCGTCATATCCACCCCGATTACCCGGCCGGATGCTCCTACTGCCTGGCGGGCCAGAAAACAATCAATCCCAGCTCCACTGCCTAAATCCAATACCGTTTCCCCTTCCTTCAACCCGGCCAAGGCCTGGGGATTGCCGCATCCTAAACTCAGGTTGGAGTCGGCTGGGATCACTTGCAGCTCGTCTTTTGAGTATCCAATAATCATGGCAACCTGGGCCGGATCATTGTTGCAGCAGCTGCTACCGCTGCCACAACAGCATCCTCCCGAATTACCTCTGGCAATTTCACCGTATTTTTCTTGTATAAAAGATTTTATTAATTCTTCTTTCTTCTCCATCATTCATCCTCCATGCCATTATACTTTCTTCGAAAAATATTGCTCCGACTGTAATTTTAACCGGGTCACGCAAGCTTTAACAGCAAACAATAGTTTTGTTGCTTTCCAAATACACTTTATCCAAGGCTTTCAGCAATAACTCCAGGCTCTCTATCAGCTGATCTCTTTGCAGAGCCGGTATAGCCTCTAAAACACTCTGATAATAATTGCTAATTTGAGTAGTTAAGTTGTACAGGGTTTCCTCACCCCGTTGGCTAAGGTTTAATACCAGGCAGCGCCTATCCATGGTATCCGGCCTGCGCACAACCCAACCTTCTTTAACCAAACTATCAACAATGCGACTAACTGTACTCTTGTCCAATTTGAAATTCTCTGCCAACTGTTTGATGCTAATATGGCTATGCTTGCCTATTTCTTGCAGCATGCGGCACTGCCCTACTGTCATGCCACAGCAAGCGGCATCAAATTTATCCACCGACAGCAGTTTTCTTCCCAAGCGCAGCAGTATTTCCTGCAGTTCAGCACCGGAATCTAACATGGGTACAACACCTCCTAGGTTATTTTATGTTATATTAGTTGTATTATGCAACTAATTTGGCAAAAAAAGAACGGCTCCGGTCAATTGCTTAACCATACCAGAATCCGTTCTTCCCTTGGCTTATTCAGTATAGGCTATTTTTATATTGGCCTTATACTCTATAATCTTATTGTCTTGGCAGTCTGCAGTCCAGTTATAGACTTCTACCCCGGTAATACTATCCAAAGATTTTGAGGCCTCGCTTACTGCATTTTCTATAGCATGCTGCCAACTCTTCTTGGATTCTCCTACAAATTCAGCTACTTTCACTTGCACGGTTAAACCTCCTTATTCTAAATTCGCATTCGCATTATTAGTATGTTTTTTATATCAGACTTTTATGCTTATTGAAAAGCAATTAAGTTATTTCAATTATGGTGTTATTTACTGCCTAACAGTATCAATGGGAGAAATATTATGCTAGTGATTTTTGCAGTACCTTAACGTCATCGCCAATCTTAATTTGACCGCCGATTACCACCCGGGCCTGGCTTCGGTCCGGAAGCAGGCTTAAATCACCAGCATATCCCCGTACGGTCACATATTGGCCAGGAGAATAATCTGCATTCTTGACAATTTCCAGCACCGCTTGGCCTATCTTAATCTGGGTACCTATGGGTAGTCGTCCTACCATTAAACCTCCTACCCTGATATTTTCCCCAAAATCTCCGTAGAGAAAATCCACCCCCATATCATTCATTTGGTCATAAGTAGCCTGGGAAATCATGCTTATTTCACCGGTTGGCCGGCTTGCTGCTTCCTCTTTTAAGCCTTCAGTCGGACTCAAATAGGCTTCTTCTATGGCTTTTCTTTTCCCGTTGCGGACTTCCCTAATACTAATTGCCAGCACTTCTCCCTCCATAAAAACCACTCCTCTTTTTCTATTATTGTGTTTATAAAGACTAAAATAAATGTACTGTAAGCATAATTATCAATCTTATCTCCTAGCTAGCCTTTCTGAGCGTTTAAGCGTTAGCTTTATGCCTGTTTTGGATTGGCTAAAAATTTTGTTATAATTAGGCTAAACCCAGCGATGCCTAGCAAATTTTAGATAAAGGAGGCTGAGTCTATGTCAACCCCTATACTCTTTGTTAGAGAACGCAGTCAGGTAGGTCATGGTGATAAGAAACCACGATTCACGGTAGTTGGTACGGTAGGTACTGATCTTAACATTAATGTCAATCATATTCGCAAATCAGAATTGGAACAAATTGCAGGTAAAATTGATGGAGAAATTGTTTACCTGACCCGGGAAAAGGGAAGCGAAGAGCAGGATTAAGGAAGTAATGAAGAAAGAAGAGGTAGTTTTTTAATGCCCCTGATTCGTGAAAGAGACAGCAAAAGGCTGCATATTAAAAGTAAGCTCATGGGCGAATCCCTGGTGGGAAAATCTTTTTTGAAATCTCTGGAGTATGGACCACAGTTTAGGGCCCTGCCCCAAGTAAATATCCTAAAAATCGGAGGCCAGAGTATTACCGACATGGGTGCTAAAGCAGTGCTCCCTATTATCAAGGAAATAGTCGAAAATAGCAAGCAACATAAGATGATAGTATCTACCGGCGGCGGCACTCGCTCTCGGCATGTTTACGCCATAGCCATGGAATTGGGGATGCCAACCGGAATAATTGCTACCCTGGGTCAAAGTGTTTCCGAACAAAATGCTCTGATGATTTCCACCCTGCTCAATCCCTATGGGGGGATAAAAATTGGTCATGACGATATTCCCAAATTGGCCGCCTATCTGAATCAAGGCTGTATTCCGGTGATACACGGCATGCCCCCCTACGGTTTCTGGGAACATCCACCGGAAGAAGGACGACTTCCTCCCAATCGGACTGATGTAGGTGCTTTTCTTTTATCTGAGGTAACCGGAGCCAAACAATGTATATTTATCAAAGATGTTAAGGGACTTTACACCGACAATCCCAAAATCAATCCCCAGGCTGAATTTATCCCCCGCATAGGAGCCAAAGAGCTCATAGCAAGAGACCTGCCCGACCTGGCCATAGAACGCATGGTATTAGTATCGATGCTTAATTCAGAAAACACTCGGGAAATACAAATAATTAATGGCATGGTAGAAGGTAATATTACTCAGGCCCTGAATGGGGAGCATGTTGGCACCATTATTTACAAAGATAATTAACAGGCCCTTCAGCGGGATATTTACCAGAGGCTATAAACCAGGGAGCATATCTTGGTCCCTGGTTCAGGACTTATTAGGAAGTATCCAGTATACGGATGGACCCAAGCTATATGGGCAGTTAATACTCATTTAAGAAAAATATGGGGAAGAAATAAGTTGGGTACAGAGCACCCAACTCATTGTTCTTATCTTATCCTTGATTCCCCTGCGAAAAGTTATATTTCGCGGGGGTTTGGATGCATAAATATCCGTCACTTCGCAGGAGAATCATTCTTAAGCTCTGATTAATACTATACTACCACTATCCAGCCGAACTTGTCTTCCAGTTGTCCATACTGGATACCGGTCATGGTATCGTAGATTTTGGCTGCGTATTCTCCAATTTGTCCATCGTTGATAGAAATCGTATTTCCATCCCAGTTTAACTCCCCGATAGGTGATATTACGGCAGCGGTGCCGGTACCAAAAGCCTCTTCCAGCTTGCCTTTGGCATGAGCATCAAATAATTCCTGAATGGATATCTGCCTTTCGCTGGTAGGTATTCCCCAGCTCTTGAGCAGTTCAATGGTTGAATCCCGGGTTATACCAGCCAGAATGCTTCCTTCAACTGCTGGAGTAATAATTTCTCCATCTATCTTAAAGAATACATTCATGGTACCAACTTCTTCAATGTACTTTTTCTCCACCCCATCTAACCACAAAACCTGGGTATAACCCTTTTTCTTGGCTTCCACCTGGGCTATGAGACTGGCCGCATAGTTACCCGGGGTCTTGGTATAACCCATTCCGCCCTTTACCGCTCGAACATATTGGCTTTCCACATATATCTTGACCGGGTCAATACCCTCGGGGTAGTATGCTCCTACCGGAGACAGTATAATCATAAACTTATAGGTCAACGATGGTCTTACTCCCAGATAGGGATCGGTCGATATTATAAAGGGCCTTATGTAAAGAGAAGTTCCCTCTGCTTCAGGAATCCAGTCCTGATCTTCTCTCACCACTGCTTTTATGGCTTCTACGGAATAATTAACGTCAAGAGGAGGAATGCACAGGCGTGAGTTAGAAATATTAGCTCTTTCCATATTTCTATGCGGTCTGAACAGCAAAATCCTACCATCCTTCGTTTTATAAGCCTTTAAACCTTCAAATATAGCC
>JAAYJK010000070.1 GCA_012522955.1 Syntrophomonadaceae bacterium | reverse complement strand
GCCATATTTTTCACCAAGTAGATAGGTGCCGGTGCTGTTGTCATATTGGTAATATTGTGATATAACTAATTAGGAGCTGTAGGGGAGGTGGCAACCCCGACAGCGATCAACAAGAATATCTCGTTGTAATAGAGTCGACTTTCCCTTACGGGATGTTCGGCTCTATCTCACTATGAGAGCCAATGTAAACAATATGACAGTTGCAAATAAAATAACTTCATATACATTCACATTATCACCCCCTCATGCCGATCACAATCAGGGGTTTCCCCTACAACTCTACCATTTATTGTAACAAACATCTGTTCTTAATGTATATAGTCGTAAGAATACCTTTTGTTAGGAAACGTGCTTCTGCGATTTTTGTTGTTGATCAAACAGGGGTATCCACCTGAGTTTTGCTTAAAGTATAATAGTCATTAGATATGGAGGCGTTTCTTTGATTGAAAAACATTTTGATATCCCTTTCCTGGCTAATTTGGCCTTGCGGGAAAAGCAGATACAACAGAATTATCGGCCCGGTAATAGCAGTTCATAAATGGTTCGCACGGCGCCCGGGCACTTTATTCCGGGGCCTTTTACTATCAGAGTTTGGCGACGGAAAACTGCAGGATTTATTCTACCAATCCAACTGTTTGGATGGTATTACAGTAGCTGATCCGTTTATGGGCGGTGGTACACCGGTATTAGAGGCTAACCGGTTGGGGTGCAAGGTTATCGGTTGTGACATAAATCCTATGGCCTGCTGGATAGTAGAAAGAGAAGCAGATCGGAGAACTTGCAGCTGAGAGCCCCCGGTGCCTGCCACCAACTTATCGACTATTTGGTCCGGTATATTTGCCATTTACTACCTGGTTTAAGCTATATTTTTTACCAAGTGGAGCATATGCGTGGGTGCTGTTGTCATATTCCACATATTGTGATATAAACTAATTAGTTGTAGGGGACCTGGTAGCCCCGACAGCGATCAACAAGAATATCTTGCTGTAATAGAGTCGACTTTCCCTTACGGGATGTTCGGCTCTATTTCACTATGAGAGCCAATGTAAATAATATGACAGTTACAAATAAAATTACTTCATATACATTCACATTATCACCCCCTCATGCCGATCACAATCAGGGGTTTTTCCCTACAACTCTACCATTTATTGTAACAAACATTTGTTCTGTAGGTATATAGGTATATACTCGGAATAATACCACTGTAGAAGGAACGTGTTTCTCCGATTTATATTGTTGTTCTTGCTGTTCGAGGCTTTACCCTAATTTTGTAGTTGCAAATTTATCACTTAACGAGGATGGTATCTCTGTGCAGTCAATAAATAGCACTCATTGTCATATATATTGCCATTATATATCTTCTCCGCCATTTGTAATGTTCCCTCATATTCAAAATTACACTTATTTATAATACTCTTTGAGCGTTGGTTAAAAGGAAAACAATATGCTGAAATTGCGGCCAAGTGTAATTCCTCGAAGCCAAATTTAATCACTTTCTTAACCGCCTCGCTCATGAAACCCTGACCCCAATAGGCTTCACCAATTGCGTATCCCAGCATTTTCACCATATCATATTGACGCTTCTGGTCATCAACCAGACCTATGGAACCAATAATCCTTCCGCTTTCTTTTACTGCAATTCCCCATACCATTTCCTGATTCAGAAAAATAGCATTCATTGTTTCCAGTGTTTCTTCTTTGCTCTCATGCGGTTTCCAGCCCGCATTGGGTCCGACATTGGGCGTGCAGGAATAATTATAAATATCATC
Organism: Syntrophomonadaceae bacterium; assembly: GCA_012522955.1. Taxonomy (GTDB): domain Bacteria; phylum Bacillota; class Syntrophomonadia; order Syntrophomonadales; family Syntrophomonadaceae; genus JAAYJK01. The sequence continues at coordinate 2,266 of JAAYJK010000070.1, read as the reverse complement.
CAAATCATCAATTTGAACTGGTCGGAGTATCAGTCTTTTAGTATGTAATATTGCCATATTTCATCCTTTCATTTAAATACCTCGGTGCCAGGCACCAACTTATCACTAGCTGAAAAAGCCATGCGGGAAAACGGTATTGAGCCTTTGATCAGACCTGTACGGGGCGGCACTGATGGTGCGCGTCTTTCCTTTATGGGCCTTCCCTACCCCAATATTTTTGCCGGCGGCCATAACTTCCACAGCCGTTATGAATTCATCCCCCTGGAATCGATGGAGGCGGCCAGCCAGATTATTCTCAAGATCATTGAGCTGGCGGAAAATCAGGGATAGGCTTAGAGTTTAAGAAATAACAAATACAACGGCTAAATAATAAGTTTCATAATCTTTGGAAAATAAAATAGCTAATAGTATGCACTTCTCTCCTCGCTTCTCTATAAAAACTAAGGACTGCCCAGAACAAAGTAAGTGGTGCAATCCTGCAGCACGGGGGTTTCAAGAAAAACGGCGGCGCTTTTATGATCAAACAGAGTTGCCGCGCACGCTCCGCGCTCCTGCATATAGTACAGCATGGCGCACAGCGTCTCGGGTGAATCGAGGTTTTCATTAGGCATTCTTTTTATTCTTTCCAGGTCGTTAGCAAGAATTGCTGTGCGGGTGTTCTCATCACGCAACTTTGCTTCTTCGGCGGACAGGCCGTGAGAGAAATCGACGGAACCGACGACCAGGCATTTTTTGTTTTTGGCAATACTGCCAAGCAGCAGGGCAATATCCTGGGACTGTTCCATGGTTACCCGCCGGGTTAAAAGCACCGTAGCCACCTTTGCTTCAGGCAGGTAATACTTAATATATGGAACCAGGCTCGATACCGCATGGTCGTTTTGCAGCATGTCATCATTGATTCTGGCATCCAGCGATTTGCAGGCCATTATTCCAGATACCGCATCTTCATCACATTCAACCTTTCCAAACTCAGTCTTCCAGCTGCAGGCCGTGGTGCTGACATCTGCCCCTTCCCCTTGGTGATTAGGTCCCAATAGGATGACTGTATCGTATCTTTCTCCGGTTTCACCCGCTGTTTTAAAGAATGATGCGATCAGCTCTCCGGCCAGGAGATGATGAGGGACCACCCCTGCGCAAAGGGTTTGAGCCCCATAGTTTTTGGCTTTGGCGGTATGGTTGAAAAAATCGTCGGCCGCAAAATAAAGGCAATCGAGCTGCTTTACATATCCCCTGCCGGAGGCAATTGGAGTCGTATTGGCCGGCATATTTCCGGGTTGGAGTGAGCAGCCGGATGCGGTGAGAATAATCAGTACTGCCAATATAGCAGCTGTTTTTTTACTCACCGACCCTGACATCCTTCTTCTCACTCATCCCCCAGGCCGCGGTTTCGGTATGCTTGATATACGCGCTGTCCACAATGAAGGTTCCGGTAAGAACTGCCCTGGCATAGTAGACAATAGGTTCCTGCTTTTTGGAATTGTAAGATTTGCTGTTTTTGTCAATATTGATAACTGAAAAGCTGATGTTTTGTCCCTCTATATCTTCCATCCACCAATTGTAATTCCAACTCTCTTTACTGGAAACAAAGCGCATACCCGTCGGTATATAGTCCGACAGCTCATACCACCCTTTGGGGGCGTCCTGACTGAAGGTAGGTATTAGGGTAATCTTAACCAGAGAAGACTGGTTTATAGCTGTTCCGTCGACAGGCGCAATGATCTTCTGGAGCGAAACAAAGTTGGAATTTCCGTCAACCACATCTGCGGCACTGCCGATGAATGCAGCGCAGACGACCACATCACCGGTGACCGTTTCAAATTTGGCTGCTTTCAATTCTTCCGCATTCATGTCCATTATGCAGGCTTTGTTTTTCTCGATAGTAACGTTTTTGGACAATCCATTTTCCATATAGCTAAAGACGGCTTCGGCCGCGTCAGTCTGTGGGTTCTGACGTACATAGGCCAGCCGTTCAAGGCAGGTGGTCACCTCATTGGAAGAGTTTTTAATAATATAGCGCAGCATGCCCTCCAGGTCGTCACCGCCTGTTTTCATCGCCGTAAGCGCCGCGAGAGCTGTGCATTCAATATCGGCGTCTTTGGATTCTCCGCTGTTTAAATAGACCCACGGATCATTTTTAGTGATAAGCGGTAGAGCAATCTTATTATAATATTTCCCTGCGTTATCCAGGTCTCCTATAAACGCCAGGGCTGTCGTCAGATAAAGCTTTTCCTTCAGGTTTAGCGATTTCTCATTTTCCAGCAGGTAG
>JAAYJK010000008.1 GCA_012522955.1 Syntrophomonadaceae bacterium | reverse complement strand
GGATCTCAAACCAGGACAGGGAAAAGCCGGAGAGGTAGTAAGTGCAATGATGATATAAGTGGTGTGATAGTGAGGACGGTTCCGGGGGGACAACTTATATAATTAAAGTTGACACCCAGAACCGTCCTCCTGCTTACAATTTTTATAAATCCTGCACTTCCAGCCATAGCTCCTGCTGCAGTTTATCACCAAGAGTATTTATAGCTTCAAAGTCCATAGCCGGTATATAATAGGCTTCCAGCTCATCATGGGCTTTCTTTGCTTGGACGATGAAATTAACCGCCTCTTTAATTCCGACTTCCATTCTATCCCTGCAGGCGGCAATGGATTTGGCGTATGGCCCCAGAACAGAACGGTCTAAAAGGGTATCGAAATCCAGTATTCGGCGATATTTGGGATTAGCCAGTTTATTTTCATAAGCTACGATATGGGAACTGTTATCCAGCAGTATTTTTCTGCTTTGGGGCAAAATTATCAGGTCTATTTCCAAGGGATCAAAAGGATTATGATAGATTTCAGCGTAAATACCGTTTATTACCAGATTGTTCTCCACAAACTTGAATAATTCTTTTATACCGCTGCCCGGATTTCCTTTTACGGCAAATATGGAGGAGTTTCCTGGAAGCAGGCGGTCTATACTGGTATTTACCCCGCTGGGAGTGATGGCGGCGGCAAAAAGATGGCGAGGCTTTTTAAAGGTAGCAACTTCGTCGGCCAGGAAATCAGCAGACAGAGCCAAGGCGTTTCGATTCCAGGCTGATTGATCCAAGCTCATTTTATGATGCGATTGCAGCTCTTCATAGGAAATACCGCTTTCCCGCAGACGCAGGTAGGCCAGACTAAAATAGCTACTGATAGCTTGGGTTAATTTGATTATACTATCTCGGGAGGACCGGATTTGCTGGCGTTTCCAGAATTGCCCAAGATTTAAGATCTCATCCACTGCTCCCGGATACACTGCATCAATTACATGGGGAGCGGTACCATCCACTATGCCTATTTTATGCTTTCCAATTACGATTCCATCGAGAGAATTGTCATCGGATGAACACCAGTGATACTCGATATCCAAGCCCTTTTCAGCCAAGAACTGGCCTATGTTTTTCATTAAAGTTGATTTGCCAGTTCCAGGACCACCCTTTAAAATGATTTTCCGTTCCACTTGCGGCCAAATAAGGTATTCATATAGGGAGTAAAAACCATAACGGGTATTACCACCCGGATACATATGTCTGATGTCTCCCAAAACCCGGTACCTCCTTGCCTAGACCTAAATCCATTTATTCTATTAATAGCTATGAGACCGGGTCCATATTTCGAACCGGTTAATAATGGAAATAGTACAGGCTATTTTAGAATCCAGGCAAGGATTATCAAAGCCAAGACTGGGAGAGCCTCCAGCTCATTCTCGGCTTGGCCTGCGGCGGTAATTGCTGTTGCCGTCTCTATTGGAAGGGGGGGTGATCTAATGTATGTTCTGGATTAATGGCTATGCTCACAATTGGGATGGCCACATGAACAAGAAGGGTTTTCGGTTCTGGTGGCCTTAGCTTTATCCAGGGTGGCTCTAACCCCGCCCTTAATGTATTCTATATATTGGCCATATAGTTGTTTTTGTTCCTGTTCTTGTTCCGGGGTCAGGCCCATTTCCTTTTTTATCCGAGCCAATTCATTAATGCGATTAATCAGATCTTGATTCATTGGCAGTACCTCTTTTCCTTGACTTAACTTAAGCTTGCTTTGGTTGTCAGGCAATGCTTTAATGTCAAATACCATAGTTAATAAGCATTGTATATGGCAATCCAATCATATGCAATAGAAAAGTATCCATATGAAAGTATTTTATTAGATTTAAGGGAAGCGCCGGGAATTCCTCGTATTTCCATGGCGAGATGATCACGACTGAAATTAATCCCCTCAGAGTAGTATCAATAGGTTATAATTGATCTGAATAAACCGGGCGGTTATCCGCCGTCCCACCGGATTATTTCATACGGAAAACCATTTAAATAGCGTTAGGATCAGGGGCTTGAATTAATTCCTAACCCTACTTTTCTTATTGCCTATCAGCATGCATGGAGGTACTTATGCAGTTAAAATCTTACTGGCAATTTAAATGCTTTAATGAAGATAAAGCTCAGCAGCTGCAGCAGGAGCTGAATATTTCACCCCTGGTGGCCAGATTATTAGTGCAAAGGGGAATAGATACCACTATACGGGCTCGGAGTTTCTTGTATGGGAAACTCAAGGATCTAAGCTCGCCTTATTGTCTGGGCGGGATGCAGGCTGCGGTGGCTAGGATTAAACAGGCCATAGAAGGAGAAGAAAAGATAGTCATTTATGGTGATTATGATGTGGATGGTATATGCAGCATAGTGCTTTTAAAGGACTGTTTTGATCGGCTGGGTTATCCGGTGGACTATTATGTGCCAGGGCGCTTTAGCGAAGGCTACGGTTTAAATCTGGAAGCGGTAGAAAAGCTGGCAGCCCTGGGATACAGTCTGGTTATAAGCGTGGATTGCGGAATCAAATCCATTCAGGAAGCAGATACTGCTGCCCAAATGGACTTGGATATTGTAATAACTGATCATCATACTCCCGGAGATAAATTGCCTGAGGTGGCTGCAATTATAAATCCCCGTATAGATGGTAATGAAAAAAATCAGGACCTGGCCGGAGTAGGAGTAGCCTTTAAGTTAGCCCAGGCCCTTTGTCAAGAGGGAACGACCAACATTGATTTTTACCAATGGCTGGATCTGGTGGCTCTGGCAACCATTGCTGATATAGTGCCTTTAACCGGCGACAATAGAATCTTTGTTAAATATGGACTGAAAAAATTGGCTCAAACGGACCGAGTAGGACTGCAGGCCTTGATTGCCGAATGCGGACTGCAGGATAAGTCTTTGCTTCCGGCTCAGGTAGGATTTGCTCTGGCTCCCCGGTTAAACTCAGCCGGGCGTTTGCAAAATGCCGGTATCAGTATCGAATTATTGTTGACCCGTGACCCTCACTTGGCCATAGAACAGGCCAAATTGTTAAGTGAGATGAATGCTGAACGTAGAGCCATAGAGGATAAAATTTTCCAAGAAGCAATAGCTACCATTGACAGTGAACAGATGGACCAAGACCGGGTACTGGTCTTGGGGGGAGAAGGATGGCACCAGGGTGTGATTGGGATTGTAGCCTCTCGCTTGTGCGATCGCTATCATCGTCCTACTATTCTAATATCCTGGGATGGAAAGATAGGAAAAGGGTCAGGTAGGAGCATTCCGGGGTTTGATTTGTACCAGGCTTTGGAATACTGCAAGAGCTACTTGTTGCAATTCGGCGGGCACAAACTGGCTGCCGGGCTTACCATGAATAAAAAGGATGCAGCGGATTTTAGAAAAGGTATTAACGAATGGTGCGAAAATCACTACCGCAGCGAGCAACTAGGGCGAAGACAATACATTGATCTGGAAGTGGAATTGGACGATATTAACCTGAGCCTGTTAAATGAACTGCAGAGCTTTCAACCCTGTGGAGAAGGTAATCCCATGCCGGTTTTGGCCTTGCGGAATACCCCTATATATTCGGCCGGCTTGGTCGGCCAGGGCCATTTTCGGGGTCAGATAGGCCGTAAACGTTTAGCTGCAATAGCCTTTAATCGGGCGGATTTGGCTAATTACCCAATCAATACCTGCTATCATGATCAGTGTTTTGAGTTGGTGCAAAACGAGTTTAGAGGGCAGAAAAGCCTACAGTTAAAGCTTAAGGATATGAAACCTTCTTACCAGCCAGACAATTCTTCCACCCAAAGCTTCAGCTCGGCCTTGGTTCGAGTAGTGGAAAAATGTTTAGAAGAAATTAACGATAACAGACCAGTAATTTTGGTCTCCCCTACTTACCGGATTCTGATCCGACAGCTGCAGGTATTCCAGAGTTTTTTCCGGCCTGATCTTATAGCTGAACTGCACGGGCGACTGCCAGCCAGGCAGCGAAAAAAATTCGAACTTGATTTCGGGCAGGGAAGCCCCAAAATATATCTAATGACCCTATCTTATCTTAGATTTCTACTGGAGAATTATGATTGTCCAGCCCGGCTGCGACTGCTTATTCAGGCCTGGCCTGATACCATGGAGCAAAATATGCATTGTTGTTTAAGAAATTGTGAAATAGAAACTATGGACGGCAAGCTAAAGAATATGGAATGGAAGAGAGTAGACCAGGCCTGGGCTTATCCAGGCAAAACATTAATTTACGCTAATCGTCCCAAGACAATCAAGCACATTAGCGAGCAAATACCCACCATAAAAATAGATGCTGGTTTAAGCAGCTTAAATCAGCGGCGTAAAGTCCGGCAAGAATTCTGGCAGACCCAAAACAGCGCTTTGCTTACTGATGGAGCTTACAGCGGCTGTAATACTTTTGAAGATAAATTTGACCAGGCTTTATTCGCTGATGCACCTTTCAGCATCTTTGAAGCCAGATTGGTTTTGGAACAGCTACAGGAAGGATCTGTGAGTGCAGGAGCCTTGTTTTCTCAGCAGGATATCAGGCTGAATTGTAACTACCTGAACCGAATATATCCCGAAAGGGACATGGTTGAATCGGTCTGGGAAGGCTTGCAGGCTTTCGGAAAAGGTCTTATCTATATGGAAATAGCGGAACTAGTATCCAAGCTTAACAGAAGTATGGGGAAAGATTATTCTACCCTGGAGCTGTTAGGGGTGCTGTATGTTCTGGTTGATCTTGGCTTGTGTCAAATGGATAAAAAGGGTAGTATTATTGAAATAAAGCTAAAAAATACAGAGAATAAGCAGTTGCAGGTTAGTAAATCACCTTATTATTTGGAAGGGAAGCAGGAAAAACAGGCGCTGGTTAATTTCACTGATGGCATAAAAATATTTTTAGGGTGATATTATGTGTGTTCGTGTTCAGCCTTTGCTAGATTGTGTGCTGAGCTATGACTCGGGGGCTAATACTGATTTAATCGTTAAAGCCTTTGAGCTGGCTGATCAAGCCCATCAAGGACAAAAGAGAATATCAGGAGATCCATATATAACCCATCCCTTGGAAGTGGCATTAATACTGGCTGATATCGAAATGGACACGGCCTCGATATGTGCTGCCCTTTTACATGATGTAGTGGAAGATACCAGGTATACCTACAACGATATTCTTATTAACTTTGGCGAAGAAATAGCCCTGCTGGTAGATGGGGTAACCAAGTTAAGCCGAATTAATTTTAAGTCCAGAGAAGATGCCCAGGCGGAAAACCTGCGCAAGATGTTTTTAGCCATGGCTAGGGATATTAGAGTCTTATTGATAAAACTGGCTGACCGGCTCCATAACATGCGTACCCTGGATTATCAGAGCGAACGTAAACAACAGGAAATATCTCAAGAAACCATGGAAATATTCGCTCCTTTGGCCCATCGTCTGGGTATTTTTAGATTTAAATGGGAATTGGAAGACCTGGCTTTTTCCTATCTTAACCATAATGTATATCGTGAAGTTGCCAGTCGCCTCAAGAAAAAAAGGCGGGAGAGAGAAGAATATGTTAATGAACTGATTCAGCAACTGCGTGAGGGACTAGATAAGACTGATATCCAGGCCGATATTAAAGGACGCCCCAAGAACATTTACAGTATCTACAAGAAAATGATAAAACAGAATAAAGATATTGATGAAATATATGATAAAATTGCTATTCGAGTAGTAGTAGATGATATTTGGGTTTGTTATGGGGTACTGGGAGTAATCCATACCATGTGGACTCCTTTGCCGGGTCGATTTAAGGATTATATTGCTACTCCCAAGCCTAATATGTATCAGTCGCTGCATACAACTGTTATAGGCAAGGGAGGAGAACCCTTTGAAGTGCAGGTGCGCACCTGGGAAATGCATAAGACAGCAGAGTTCGGTATAGCCGCCCATTGGAAATACAAGGAAGGCGAAACCGCAGCCGCTAAGAAGTCGGATAAGAAATTAGCCTGGCTGCGCAGCATTCTAGAATGGCAGCAAGATATAAATGATACCGGTGAGTTTATGGAGTCGCTGAAGATAGATTTATTTGATGACACCGTATACGTTTTTACACCCAAAAGCGATGTATATGAACTGCCCAAAGGCTCCTGCCCGGTGGATTTTGCCTACCGGGTCCATACCGAGGTTGGGCACAGATGTACCGGGTCTCGGGTAAATGGCCGCATTGTTCCCCTGGATTATCAGCTCAACAACGGTGATATAGTGGAAATCATTACTTCCAAGAATTCTCCCGGTCCCTCCCACGATTGGTTGAATTTTGTTAAAACCTCCTCGGCCCGGAACCGGATTAAACAGTGGTTTAAAAAAGAACAAAGGCAATCCAATATTTTAAAAGGTCACGATATGCTGGAACAGGAGATGAAGAAAAGACATCTTTCTCCTAAAGAACTGTTGAAAGAAGAAAAGCTTATGGAGGTAAGTAAACGATTTAGTTTTACCTCCATTGAAGACCTGTTTGCCGCGGTTGGTGATGGGGCCATTACGGTTAATCAGATTATTAACAAGCAGAAGGAAATTTATTTTCACGATGCCCAAGTGGAGGATATAGCCCCCCTGCCCCTGCACAATAGCACCATTCAGCACGAAAGGGACACCACTGCTTTACGGATTAAAGGGGTAGATGATGTGGCTATCAGGCTGGCTCGTTGCTGTAATCCCTTGCCGGGTGACAATGTCTTGGGTTACATTACCAGGGGACGGGGAGTATCAGTACACAGGCGGGATTGTCCCAATATGCTTAATTACCTGAAGAATGAAAAGGAGCGAACTATTGAAGTGGAATGGGCCGATGATAAAGGACTGTACAGTGTTGAACTGGAAGTGCGAGCATTGGACAGACCGCGTATGACAGCTGATGTAATGTTGGAAATCAATGATACCAGAGTACATATTGTTTCGGTATTTTCCCGGCTGACTAAAAGAAATTGGGTAGTAATGAGTTTTAAACTGGAAATTAAGGATATGGGCCAATTGCAGGCCTTGATGCAAAGAATAAAGAAAATTAGAGATGTAATAGATGTAAGAAGAGTATTGCCAGGAGAGTTAAGGAGCGAATAAGGTGAGGGCGGTTATTCAAAGGACTAAGGGCAGCAAGGTGGTAGTGGACCATAAAACCTGTGGTGAGATATGTTCGGGATTAATGGTCTTACTTGGTATTAAAAGAGGGGATACAGAAAAAGAAGCCCAGTACATGATGGATAAAATAATCAATCTCAGGATTTTCCCGGATGATGAGGGTAAAATGAACTGCTCCCTGTTGGATATAGGAGGAGAGATTTTGTTAGTCAGTCAGTTCACCCTTTATGGAGATGCTCGTAAAGGTAGAAGACCTGGTTTCAGCCAAGCCGCCCTTCCTGAAGAGGCTATGGCTCTATATCAATACAGCATTGATTATTTAAAGAATCGAGGCCTAAGGGTGGCCACCGGTGTATTTGGGGCTGAAATGCTGGTGAAGATTGACAATGACGGACCGGTAACCATTTTGCTGGATAGCGAGAAATTGTTTTAGTAGGAGGTATATATAATGATATTAAAAGGCTTAGAGATAAGCGCTATGGCAGTTAACTGTTATATTGTGGGCTGTGAAGAAACCAGAGAGGTAGCAGTGATTGATCCGGGTGGAAATGCGCCGGCCATTCTTAAGCTGCTGGAGCAAGATAATTTGCAGGCAATTTATATAATTAACACCCATGGGCATATTGACCATATTGGCGCTAATAGGGCGGTTAAGGATGCTACCGGGGCTAAAATATTAATTCATAAAAATGATGCTCAGATGCTGGGAAATGCGGCATCCAATTTTTCTATTATGATGGGCAGCAAGGTAACCAGCCCCCCGGCTGAACAATTCATCGACGAGGGCGATATAATTAAAATAGGCAACACAGTGGAACTGGAAGTAATTCATACTCCCGGCCATAGTCAGGGCGGTATCTGCCTGAAGGTAGATAAAATAATATTTGTCGGGGACACCCTGTTCCAAGGCTCCATCGGAAGAACTGATTTTCCCGGTGGTTCCTATCCTCAAATTATTCAGAATATTAAAGAAAAACTCTTGTGTTATGATGATGATGTAGTATGTTACCCTGGGCATGGTCCAGCAACTACTATTGGCTTTGAGCGAAAACACAACCCCTTTATCAATGGAACTATATAAGTCAGGCTTAAGCCCTGAGGATAGAATTACTATCCCAGGGCTTAAACTGAATTTTATTTATTCTTTACTTGCCGACAATTATGTGATAAAATTGCGTCATATATGATAAATGCAATGAATGAGTAAAGTAGATGGGTGAAATTATACAGAGAAGAGATGTCATCGGCTGTAAGCATTTCCATAAGGAAGCCTATTGAAGTTCACTCAGGAGCACCCGGCTGAAACATTTGCAAGTAGGTTGTGGCGGAACTCTTACCGTTAAAAGAGAGGGGATATCGGATATTTCCTGTATCTTATTCTAAGCGGGCCAAATGGCAAATTGGGTGGTACCGCGGGCAGCAAAACGCTTCTCGTCCCATAGAGGATAGAGAGCTTTTTTTATTTTTGGGGTTTGACAACAGCCTGGCCAGGATTAGTGAATTTCGCTAAACTAATTCCAGCCGAGGTCGACAAAGCCTACTCCCGGGTAGCCCTTACCCTTGTCTTAGTCCCTTGGTTATGAGATATAGTTATCCCGTATCTTGTTTAAGTGGGTATCTATGCCAATCAGGGTGGTACCGCGGGAAGTTATTATACCTCTCGTCCCTATACGGATGAGGGGTTATTTGTTTTTAATGGGAAAATAACTTCATGGGTGCAGACTTAAGATTGGCACAAGGAACAGGGCGATTCTGCAAGGGAAAGCGAACTTATTTCAAGTTTTAATTGGCCTCAACTAAAGCCAGCTTGCCCTTACAAGCAATCCCAAGCGATCTTAAATCTTCACTCGCAAGCATAAGTCAATTAATGGCTAATGTTAGGGGGCCATGAAATATTTAAGGAGGTTTGCTCATGAATCAGTTATTGGTTAAAGAAAACAGTCATTTATTGGTCTCGCGTGCTATGCATCCCCAGAATACACAGGTGAACATAAAGGGCTGTATAGTAGGAGGGGAAAAAACTGTAGTAGTAGCTGGACCCTGTGCAATTGAAAGTGAAGAGCTATTAAAGGAAACGGCTTTCAAGGTCAGAGCAGCCGGCGCTTCCATCTTACGGGGAGGAGCATATAAACCCCGCACTTCGCCCTACAGTTTCCAGGGACATGGGGAGGAGGGTCTCAAGATATTGGCTCGGGTGGGGCAGGAAATGAATATGCCGGTGGTTACCGAGCTGATGGATAGCCAAGACATTGAACTGGTGGTAGATTATACAGATGTCTTGCAGGTAGGAGCTCGCAATATGTATAATTACTCCCTACTGAAAAAGCTAGGCCGACTTGATAAACCGGTATTGCTCAAAAGAGGAATATCAGCAACTATAGAGGAATGGCTGTTGGCGGCAGAATATATACTGGCTGGGGGCAACCATCAGGTTATTATGTGCGAGCGAGGATTAAGAAGTGCTGAACCCTGGACCCGCAATACCCTGGATTTATCCGGGGTGGCTTTGGTGAAGGAAATATCTCATTTGCCGGTTATGGTAGACCCCAGTCATGGAACCGGAGTAAGAAGCTTGGTTAATCCTATGGCTCGAGCTGCTTTGGCCGCCGGTGCAGATGGTATTATGGTAGAGGTCCATCCCCACCCGGAAAAAGCCTTCTCAGATGGACCGCAATCACTTACTCCCAAAGGATTCAGTCAGTTGATGCGGGAACTCGATCCCATAGCTCGAGCTTGCGGAAGGAGGGTAAAATAATATGTTGTGTGGGGTTTTGGGGCCAAGGGGTACCTTCAGTGAAGAGGCAGCCAAGTTGTATTGGGGGCCAGAGGTAACAGTAGCTGCTGCACCCAGTATCCCTGCCCTGTTTCACATGTTAGGGGGAGGAGAAGTGAAAGATTTAATGGTTCCCATTGACAATTCTGAGGCCGGGTCCCTAGAGGTCTGTCTTAATTGTCTGTTAGAATACCCGGTAGGTATCAAGGGGGAAATAGTGATGCCTGTACGCCAGCACCTAATAGGGGCACAAAAATATGTCGGGGAAGAGCTGGAACTTCTCATATCTCATCCCATGGCTTTGCTGCAATGCTCAGATTTCATTCACCACCATTTGAGTGGTGTTAGAACCGAAGTAAGCAGTAGTACGGCCCAAGCCTTGCAGATCGCTGGGAGCGAGAGCAGAAAGGCAGCTGCTATTGGCAACTTAAGGGCGGCAGGTATTTATGGCCTGAAAGTTATAGAAATGGATATACAAAACCAATCTAATGCTACTCGCTTTTTGCATATTGGCAGAGAGAGTCCTCATATCAGGGCCGGGGAAAAAGCCAGCTTGATCTGTTCCCTGCCGGATACCCCAGGTAGTCTATATAAAGCTCTGGAGATTTTTGCCCTTAAGAATCTAAATTTGATTAAAATTGAATCCCGGTCTCATGCCAAGAAGCAGGGTAGGTTTTACTTTTATATTGAAGTTGAGGTGGGTGGTGCCCAGGAACTGTTAAACCAGGCTCTGGAAGAACTGCGGTATTATTGTCATGACTTTAAATTTTTAGGTTCCTATAATCGTCGAAAGGTAGATATATGATGTTAATTTATTGTAATTTTAAGCCGGAACAACTTTATAACTCTTTACATGAATTGATCCGACTGGCTTTTCCTGGGTGCCGGATTATAGTCGGCTCCAACCCTCAGGAGGAAGTTGGCATCCAGATAAATATGGCCTGGCATGAAAATACACTCTGTATCAGGGGGGACATAAAGGCTAAAGACAAAGAAACCCTAAAGAGTGAAAAGCACGCATTGGGTGATCAGGAGGAGTTGAGCCAGGAGGGCAAGTGGCTGGCCCGCCGTTTTACCTACCATTTGCTCTGTGAGCACACCGGGAGAAACATTAATCCCTACGGCCTGTTGACCGGGGTAAGACCGGTTAAACTGGTGCATCGTTTATTGGATGAAGGATTCAGCCCGGATAAAATAGAGCAGATTTTGCAGAAGGATTATATGCTGCAAGCAGACAAAGCTGCCCTATTGTTGGAGGTAGCCTTGAATAACCGGGCTTTTTTGTTGTCCCGGGAACAGGCTCGGAAATCACTGAGTGTATACATTGGGGTTCCCTTTTGCCCCAGTCGTTGTTATTATTGTTCTTTTCCGGCTGCAGTGTTAAGCAACTACGAGCTACAGCTAAAACCCTTTTTACGGGCCCTGCATTATGAAATGGAGAAGATCGGAGTTTATCTGCAAGAACAGGGGATAGCCATTCAAAATATTTACATCGGCGGAGGTACCCCTACTGTGCTCTCCGAAGCGGATCTGGAAGCCTTGTTGGATTTGTTGCAAGAACGCTTCATCAGCCCGCTAACTCAGGAGATCACAGTAGAGGCAGGCAGACCGGATACCCTGAGCCCCACTAAGTTAATGCTTATGAAACAAGCCGGGGTAAATCGGATTTGCGTTAATCCTCAAAGCATGAATGATTCCACCTTAAAAAGGATAGGCCGGAATCATGATCAGAAAGGAGTGTTGCGATCGGTTGAATGGGTAAGAACAGCAGGTATCAAAAAACTTAATATGGATTTAATAGTGGGATTACCGGGAGAAGGCATCCCGGAATATCTTTACACAGCAGAGAAGATTCTCGAATTAGACCCAGATAACGTAACTGTTCATACCTTGGCTCGTAAAAGGGGTTCCCTCATGGCCGAGGCAGAAGCAACAGGAAGCAAGGAGCACCAGGTAAGCCAAGTGCAAAAAGGGGTGGAATTGTTTTCCGCCTGCTTGCGGGCAGACGATTACCAGCCTTACTATATGTACCGGCAAAAGTACATGTCAGCGGCCATGGAGAATATCGGTTATGCCCAGCCGGGAGATGAATGTATCTACAATATACAGATGATGGAAGAAAGGCAGACCATCATCGGTTTGGGGGGAGGTGCAGCCAGCAAGTTTATCCGTCCCCTGGATTGGCGGCTTTCTTCCTTTTACCAGCCTAAAGATCCACAAGCTTATGTGGAATCAATAGAAAAGCTGATAAAACGCAAAGTTGACAAGCTCTGGGCCTTAAATTAGAATTATCCAAGGAATGAAAACCATGCCTGCTATAAATGCTGGTGTAATTCAGGTTTGGAGGAAATATATGCTGACCAAAGCGCCCAGAGGTACATATGATATTCTGCCAGGAGACTCTTCCAAGTGGCATTATATTGAGAGTATTATGAAAGAAACCGCAGAAGTTTACGGCTATCGGGAAATAAGAGTACCCATATTTGAACATACGGAGTTGTTCCAACGAGGGGTAGGGGAAACCACTGATATAGTAAGCAAAGAAATGTATACCTTTAACGACAAATCAGGTCGCAGTCTTACCCTGCGTCCGGAGGGTACTGCATCCTGTGCCCGAGCCTTGATTGAACACAGCAGCTATGCAGGTCTTTTGCCGGTTAAATGGTACTATATAGGACCCATGTTCAGATATGACCGTCCCCAGACCGGCCGGTATCGCCAGTTTCATCAGTTTGGAGCAGAAGCCTTCGGCAGCAATAATCCTTACCTGGATGGGGAAGTAATTATGCTGCTCTTGGAAGTCTTGGCACGACTGGGTCTGGAGGAATACGAATTGCACCTAAATTCAGTAGGCTGTCCCCAATGCCGGGGTCAATACCGGCAGAGGTTGATAGACTTTATCCGGCCCTACCAGGACAACTTGTGTCCGGACTGTCAGGCTAGATATATTAATAACCCCTTGCGGGTATTGGATTGCAAGAATGAAACCTGTCACCAGGCTATTGAAGGCTATCCTACTCTCGCTGCTAACTTGTGTGAGAACTGTCTGAACCACTATGATCAGGTAAAAGGAGCTCTAGCCCAGCAGGGGATTACATTCATACACGATGATAAGTTGGTGCGAGGTCTGGATTATTATACCAATACAGCATTTGAAATACATATTCCGGGGATTGGAGCCCAGAGTGCAGTGGGAGGTGGAGGACGCTATAATGGACTGGTTGAGCAGTGCGGCGGACCTGATTTACCCGGAATAGGATTTGCCTTGGGCATTGAAAGGTTGTTATTAGCGGTGGAACAAAGGGGAGAAAAACTGCCTTCACCACCTGAAATGGATGTTTTTATAGCGGTAATGGATTCGGCTTATGAAGCTCAGGGGATGAAAATACTGCAAATGTTGCGGGGGGCCGGTATAAAAGCAGAAAAGGATTACAATAATCGTAAAGCCCGGGCTCAGATGAAATTTGCTGATAAAATAGGAGCCCGCCTGGTAATTCTTCTGGGTGAAGAAGAGGTGGAAAAAGGCTTTATTACTCTGAGGAATATGCGCACCAAAGAACAGTTTCAAGTGGCCGAAAGCGATATGCTGCGTGCTGTAAGCAGAACTTTGCTGATAGATTAGGAGGATAAAGGCAGATGAAAAGAACTCATAATGCTACTGGCCTGGAGGTTAAAGATGTTGGCGTACAGGTGGTATTAAATGGCTGGGTAGATAGCCGAAGGGATCATGGAGGACTTATATTTATCGATTTGCGTGATCGTTCAGGCTTAATTCAGGTAGTATTCAGTCCTGAAGTTAACCAGGATGCCTTCCACCTGGCTGAGCAGGTTAGAAGCGAATATGTGGTAGCGGTACAGGGCAAGGTGAGTCTGCGGCCAGCGGACACCGAGAATCCTAATCTGAAAACTGGTAAAATTGAAATCTATGTGCAGAAAATGGAAATCATGAACACGGCCAAAACTCCTCCATTCTACATTGAAGATGGTATCGATGTGGATGAGAATTTACGTCTTAAGTACCGTTATCTGGATCTGAGGAGAGGAGAGATGAGGGAAAATTTAATGCTCAGGCACCGGGTAGTGAAAACTATGCGGGATTTTCTGGATAGCAGAGGTTTTCTTGAAATTGAAACCCCTATGCTCACTAAGAGCAGTCCTGAAGGAGCCCGGGATTACCTGGTTCCCAGCCGGGTTCACCACGGGGAGTTCTTTGCTTTGCCTCAATCTCCACAGATATTCAAACAATTGTTGATGGTAGCAGGTATGGAAAAGTATTTTCAGGTGGCCCGTTGCTTTCGGGATGAAGACCTGAGGGCCGACCGGCAGCCGGAATTTACTCAACTGGATATTGAAATGTCCTTTATCGATGAAGAAGATATAATGGGGCTGATGGAAGAAATGATGGCCCTTATATTTAAAGTGGGCATAAACCGGGATATTAATATTCCTTTTCCCCGCCTGTCCTATGATGAGGCTATGAAGAAATATGGCAGTGATGCCCCGGATCTCAGATTCGGCTTGGAAATTGTAGATTTGACTGAAATTATGGCCCAATCTCAGTTTCAGGTTTTCTCCAGTGCCATTCAGGCCGGGGGAGTGGTAAGGGCCATCAATGCTAAAGGCTGCGCCTCCTTTAAAAGGCGGGAAATCGATCAGCTGGGGCAATTAGCAATTGATTATGGAGCCAAAGGCATGGCATGGATTGTAGTAAGTGAAAAGGAGCTCAAATCTCCTATTACCAAGTTTTTGAAGGCTCAGGAAATAGAGGAAATAATGTCCGCCCTGGATGCCCAACCCGGAGACCTGATACTATTTGCTGCTGATAAGCAGGAGATAGTGTCAAGAGTATTGGGATTCTTAAGAATGGAACTGGCTCGTCGCCTGGACCTGATTGATAAAGATGAGCTTAATTTTATGTGGATTTATGATTTCCCCCTATTTGAATATGATCAGGAGGAAGGGCGTTATGTAGCCGTTCATCATATGTTTACCTCCCCTCGGCTATCGGACTTGGATAGGCTGGATAATAACCCCGAGGGTATCAAGGCCAGAGCTTATGATCTGGTCTTGAACGGTACTGAAATTGGGGGCGGCAGCATAAGAATACACCAGAGAGAGTGGCAGGAAAAAGTATTTTCCCTGCTGGGGATGTCATTTGAAGAAGTGCGGGATAAATTCGGATACATGCTGGACGCTTTTGAATATGGAACTCCTCCCCATGGGGGTATTGCCTTTGGCATAGATCGCTTGGCAATGATTATGGGCGGTCGAAGCAGTATACGAGACGTTATAGCCTTTCCCAAAACCCAAAGCGCATCCTGTCCCTTAACTAATGCTCCTTCGGCCGTAAGCAATAAACAATTAAGAGAGCTGGCTATTAAAATCAGGGAGAAATAAGAACAATTTCTTGGATTATTATAACAGTCCAGTCTTGTTGCTGAAATCTTGATTCTGTGGTATATTTTTTTTAAACAGAGATTGAGCGAGAATCCCTGCTGTGTACGTGAGAAGCCGGAAAAGTTTTTCCAACACCAACACTTAGGGAGCCTGAACTCCGCGTAAGGCCTGCATGCCCTGTATGGGGACACATCAATTGCGCGGGAAGGCACCCACCTGCAAAGCAGGTTAAACCCACGGCGACCACGGCTCGGTGGGGTGTTTTTTTGCCTATATATGATTAATCCCGGATCTTTTACCCAATAATAAGATGAGGTCGATGGCGGCTTATGAACAGTATGGACCGTTATTTTCAAAAAACTCAGTTGCTGACAGGAAAAGCAGGCCTGGAAAAACTAAAGGCATCCCGGGTTACGGTACTTGGCTTGGGCGGGGTAGGTTCTCATGCCGCCGAAGCTTTATGCCGTTGCGGGGTAGGCCATATTACCATAGTGGATCCGGATCGCGTTGAAGAAAGCAATATTAATCGGCAATTGCCAGCCTTGAGTTCTACTTTGGGCCAGTATAAAACTGAGGTAATGGCCGCCAGGATGTTGCAGATTAATCCCGATCTAACCCTGAATTACTTTACCTGCCCCTATAATGAAGAGAACAGCTCAATCATTACGGGAGGCAACTGTGACTATCTTATTGATGCCATCGATTCTTTTCAAGATAAAATCCATTTAATCAAGACCTGCCTGAACCAGGATATTCCCATTATTAGTTCCATGGGTACCGCTAACCGCATCAACCCCCTTTTACTTAAAATTGCCGATATCAAGGATACCAGTATCTGTCCAGTAGCTCGCAGGATAAGGCGTGAGCTGCGCAAACAGGGCATATACTCAGGGCTTAAGGTGGTGTATTCCCAGGAACTGCCATTGCTAAAGGGCCGGGAACTGGGGAGTATGATATATGTTACTGCCACCGCTGGGCTGCTCTTAGCAGCTCATACCGTTAATAGCCTGATGGGATGGCAGGATAGAACAGAATTATGAAGAGGGATAAGATGCCAGAGCTTAGATCTATCATTGGTCAAATTTATAAAAACTTGTACGAACACTATGGTCCTCGGGGCTGGTGGCCTGCTGATAGCCAGCTGGAAGTAATAATAGGAGCCATATTAACCCAGGCTGTAGCCTGGAAAAATGTGGAGAAGGCCATAGAAAATCTTAAAGGGGAGGGGCTCTTGGGCTACCAAGACCTGCTGGATTTACCCGAGAGTAAGCTGGCAGATCTTATTAAACCCGCCTTGTATAATCGTCAGAAGGCCAAGAAAATTAAGGCCATGCTGGGATTTATAGAATTGCAATACCAGGGCCAGCTGGAATCCATGTTCCAGACTCCTTTAGAAGTGCTGAGAAGTCAATTGCTAGGTGTATGGGGGATAGGGCCGGAAACTGCTGATTCTATCTTGCTATATGCCGGCCATAAAGCGATCTTTGTAGTGGATACCTATACCAAAAGAATTTTTTATCGTTTAGGCTTGGTAGAGGAGAATATCAGTTATGCTGAAATGCAGGATTATATACAGGCCCATCTGGCTAGGCAGGTAGAGCTTTACAATGAATTTCATGCTCTTCTGGTGGCTTTGGGAGCTGAATGCTGCCATAAGAAGCGGCCTCAGTGTTTGAAATGTCCCCTAAAGAACTGCTGCCAAGAATATACATTGGCAGGAATAAGAAAACAGGAGGTAGAATAATGAATTATTGGGATAAAGAAAAAGAATGTATGCCTAGAGAATATTTGGAAAAACTGCAGCTGAGAAGGCTGCAGGAAACAGTATATCGAGTTTATGCTTTTGTCCCCGCTTATAGAGAAAAAATGGAGCAGGCGGGAGTAAAACCCGAGGACATCAGAAAGATAGAAGACCTGAACATACTGCCCTTTACCACCAAGCAGGACTTAAGAGACAATTATCCTTTCGGCTTGTTTGCTGTGCCTATGAGTGATGTGGTTCGAATACACTCTTCTTCAGGAACTACAGGCAAACCAACTGTGGTTGGTTATACCAGCAAAGATATAGACACCTGGGCTGAATTGATGGCTCGGGCTCTATACAGCGCCGGGGCTAGCAGGTATTCGGTAATTCAGAATTCATATGGATATGGACTTTTTACCGGAGGCCTGGGAGCACATTATGGAGCAGAGAAAATCGGAGCTTCAGTAATACCCACCTCGGGCGGCAACACTAAAAGACAGATAATGTTGATGCAGGATTTTGGCAGCAGTATTTTAACCTGCACTCCGTCATATGCACTTTTTATGCACGAAGTTATGCTGGAGATGGGAATAAAGCCTTCTGATTTGAAGTTGAAAGCAGGAGTATTTGGAGCTGAACCCTGGTCCGAGAATATGCGCAGGGAGATTGAAAGCAAACTGGAAATAGATGCCTATGATATTTATGGACTAAGTGAAATAATTGGACCCGGGGTAGCTATAGAATGCCCCATTAAAAATGGACTACATATAGCAGAGGACCATTTTATTCCTGAAATCATTGATCCTGAGACCTGCGAAGTGCTGCCAGACAGTGCGCCCGGAGAACTGGTTTTAACCACCGTTACCAAAGAGGCTCTGCCCATAATTAGATATCGCACTCGAGACTTAAGCACCCTGAACCGATCTGTCTGTGAATGTGGCAGAACCCATACCCGAATGGCTAAAGTGCTGGGGCGTTCAGATGATATGGTTATTATTCGGGGGGTCAATGTATTTCCCTCCATGGTTGAAAGCGTACTCTTAAATATACCGGGAGTAGAACCGCATTACCTGTTGGTAGTGGATAGGAGGGGCAACCTGGACGAACTGGAAGTCCATGTAGAGGTTTCAGAATCAGTATTTAGTGATGAAGTTAGAAAAATGGAGAACCTGGGCCTGCAAATCGGCAAGGAACTGGAAAGTGCTCTGGGTATTGCAGTTCGGGTTCGCCTGGTAGAACCTAAGACCCTAGAAAGAAGCGAAGGCAAAGCCAAGAGAGTAATCGATAAACGGAAACTTTAAAAGGAGGTATACTTATGGCCAAACAGATATCTGTATTTCTGGAAAACAAAGTAGGACGACTGGCTCATGTGACTCGGGTCTTGGGTGAAGCCGGTATTAACATCCGGGCTTTATCCATAGCCGACACTTCAGATTTTGGCATCTTGAGGCTGATAGTCAGCGATCCCACAAAAGCCTATAGAGTACTGAAGGATGCCAGGTTTACCGTTAGTGAAACCGAAGTCATAGCAGTACAAGTACCCGACTCCCCCGGAGGACTGGCTTCTGTTCTCGAACAGATGACTGAGCAGGAACTTAGCATTGAGTACCTTTACGCTTTCCTGGGAACCAAGAGTGATGATGCCCTGGTTATATTTAAGGTGGAGGATATTGCCAAAGCCAGAAAAATATTTAACGAAAAGGGTATTAAATTCCTGGATGAAAGTATCCTGTATAAACTATAGAATAAGATTGATTAAGAAATAAATTACTAAGGTAGCAAGCGTTTCATCGCCCTACCTTTTATTTTTGACAATGGGGGCAGTTCTTCTTGTCGAATTTTAGAATAGGATGGCCGTCCCCGATATAGTCCCCAAAATCTTGGAGGTGGTACCGATGTATGAATATCTTGGCAACATGCATATACACTCTACTTATTCTGATGGTTCTCTGGATATAGAGGCTATAGCAGCCAGGGCTTCCAGGGCAGGCTTGAACTTCATTATTATCAGTGATCACTATACCCTGGAGGGCTTATATCAGAATAAGGAAGGTTATCAGCAGGGGGTGTTGGTCATGATTGGTATGGAGGCCAATGCCAGTCGGAATCATTATTTGTGCCTGGATATCAAAGATGAAGTAGACAATAATGATAAACATCCCCAGGAGGTAATAGATGAAGTAAACCGCCAAGATGGCATAGGTATCATTGCCCATCCATTTGAAAAAGGATCCCCAATATTTGGAGATGGAGTTAAGTATGAGTGGACCGATTGGCAGGTCCAGGATTTTCAAGGCATTGAGATTTGGAACTTCACTTCTCAGTGGAAAGAACATGTTACCAGTATCCTTAAAGGTTTATGCTTGCTTATATACCCCCATGCAGCATTAACCAGACCTTGCCCTCAGGCTCTTAAAAAATTGGATCAGTATCAGTGCCAGGGGAAGAAAATAATTGCCACCGGTGGCTCGGATGCTCATGGCTATAAGATGAAAGTGGGAAGGTTAAGAGTGACTGTTTCCCCTTATGAAACTTCTTTTAAGTGTATAAATGTTCATGTTTTATGCCCTTCACCTCTGATCGGGGAATTTCCTGATGACCGAGATAAAATTTATAATGCCATTCGCCAGGGACTACTATGGATCGGCTATGATTATTTCATTAACAGCTGCGGATTTCGCTTTTTTGTTCAGAAGGAGGGGAAGATATGGCAGATGGGGGATAGAATACCCTTTGGTACCAACCTGACTGGGCGGGTGTTGACTCCTAAACCGGCTCAGGTAAACCTGCTGAGAAATGGCAAAAAAATCAGGTCCAGCCGCGGCCGCCAACACGTATTTTATAATCTGGAGCCTGGAGTATATAGAGTTGAGGCATATCATCGCCATCTGTTGGGATATCGTCCCTGGGTATTCTCCAACTCCATATGGATCGAATAGAGTTAGACCTTAGACTAATCTAGAGTATAGCACAAAGACAGGTGCTGGCAGGGACTATAATCCCTTGCCTGCCCAGATATAGAATGATTTATTGGTACCATTTCACCACTGCAGAGTATGCGATTTACAACTCTGGATAAGTGGAACCGTCCCTTCCAATCCATGCTTGGCCTTGTTATCGGCCTCTCCTTCCCCCCAGCAGAATCCTCCCAACTTACAACGCCCAAGTGAATTCGGCTGCTGCTGCCATTTCTGCACAATTGTCCTAATATTTAAAGATAACTTTAGAAATAAGACTAGCTAACTCTTTTTCGCAATTAGCCAGCTGGGCAGGAAACAATAAATGTATAAATCTCGATATTAAGAGATATATTGCATCGAAGCCGGAATATGGATTGATTTAAGTGCATGCTACCATTTTCACAAAGCAGGGTATTTGCAAGGCAAAGGAGAATAAAGTGGAGTGAAGTGGTTAATAGTGGGTGAAAATCCCTAGATCGAGCGGGAAAGGATTATTTTTATGTTTCTCGGAGAATACCAGCATGCATTGGACAATAAAGGTCGTATTACTATTCCCTCCAGGTTTCGTGAACTTTTAGGGGAACGCTTTGTGGCCACTAAAGGGCTGGATAATTGTATTTTCCTTTATCCGCAGGAGGAATGGAAGAGCATAGAAGAGAAATTACATGCGTTGCCTTTAACCAGGTCTGATGTAAGGTCTTTTGTGCGCTTTTTCTTTTCTGGGGCTGCCGAATTGGAACTGGATAAGCAAGGCCGAACCGTATTGAGTCTGAACCTTAGAAGCTATGCTGGAATCGAAAAGGATGTAAATGTTATCGGTGTTGGATCCAGGATTGAGATTTGGGCTAGCGATAAGTGGGAAAGCTATAACCAAAATGCTGAAGCATCCTATGAGGTTATAGCAGAAAATATGATCGATCTTGGTATTTAGGAGAGTGTTTATGATCCACCAACCGGTGCTGCTGGAGGAGACTATTAATTGTTTAATGGGAGATCCCAATGGATTATATATTGATTGTACTTTAGGCGGCGGGGGGCACATTAGGGCACTAATTGCTCGCTTGGGAGCCCAAGCGAGAGTTATAGCTATAGACCGCGATCAACAAATTTTACAAATGAGCAGCCAGCAGCTTAAAGACCCGAGAATACATTTTGTGCATGCTGACTTCAGGGAGTTGAGGAATACCATAGATCCAGTTGATTGGGGCCAGGTGGAAGGCATTATGATAGATTTGGGAGTGTCTTCTTTTCAATTGGATAATGCCCAGAGGGGTTTCAGTTTTCACCAGGACGCAGACTTGGATATGCGCATGGATACCAGTTCTAATCTAAAAGCTTGGGATATTATTAATTTGTACCCGGAAGATGAATTGGCTGATATTATCTACCGCTGGGGTGAAGAGCGATATTCTAGGAGAATAGCTGGAGCTATAGCCAAGGCGCGAAGTATTAAAACCATAGATACTACCCTGGAATTGGTTGACATTATTAAGCAGGCGGTTCCGGCCCACTACCGGCGAGAAAAACACCCGGCCCGCAGAACATTTCAGGCCATACGAATGGCGGTAAATGATGAATTGGGTGCTATAGAGGAAGTCTTGCCCCAAGCGGTAAAAGCCTTGAAGTCAGGGGGCAAATTGGCGATAATTACCTTCCACTCATTGGAAGATCGAATGGTTAAACGGTTTTTGACGGAAAAATCCCAAAATTGTATTTGTCCTCCCCGGCAGCCAGTATGTACTTGCGGAGGACAACGTGCCCAGTTGAGACTACTAAATCGCAGACCGTTAACAGCCAGTGACGAAGAATGTTTGAATAATCACCGGGCCAGAAGCGCCAAGCTGAGAGTGGCCCAGAAAATATAGGTATATATCGAAGGAGGAACGAATAATATGATACAGGCGGGCTACAACTATGTTCCTACATGGGATAACGAAGATGTCATGGAGCCGCGTACAGAGCGAATAGTTAAAAAAGTTGTAAGGAAAAAAGCCAATAAACGTAGGAAGCTGCTGGGCAGATTGGGTATGGGAATGTTTTTATATGGATTGCTATTGGTGTTTCTTTGTATAAAATCAGCTAGCCTGGGCTATCAGATAGTACAATTGGAAAAAGATATTAGCGGACTGCAGACTGCAAATGACAGGATTGAATACCGGATAGCTCAAATGACTGCTCTGCCTCAGATCGAAGCAGTAGCCCAAAATGAGCTGAATATGTATAAACCGGATAAAAGTATTAAAATAGTAGTTTCCAACAGCGCTTATTCCTCCTCCCAAGGTAGTTCTCATGTAGCAACAGTAGATGAGAGCTTAACTCCACAAGATAATGAAGGCAGTTCTCTCGAAAAATTATATCTTAGCTTGATGCAGCTCGCTGATAATAACTAATAAAAATGGGGTGCTCTAATAAATGCAAACAAGCAATCTTATTGTGAGGAAGCGTATAATAACGCTTTTTTTATTATTTGCAGTCGGCTTTTTTGCTTTGGGATTTAGAATATTTTGGGTACAATTTGTACGGGGAGATGAATTGTCGGAAAAAGCCATGCAAAATAGGATGCGGGATGTTCCAGTCGAATCTAAACGTGGTATTATCTATGATCGGAATGGAAAGGAATTGGCCATATCCATCAGCGCCGATTCAATTTACGCTATCCCGGCTGAAGTAATGGCCAGTGGTCAGGAGAAAGTAGTGGCACAGAAGCTAGCCGAGGTTCTGGATATGGACCAGCAAGCATTACTGGAGCGGATAAGCAAACCCAGCTCCTTTGAATGGATAAAGCGTCAGGTAGAACCAGAGAAGTCGGCCGCCATAAGAGATATGGACCTACCCGGGATTGATATGACTGAAGAAAGCCGCCGTTATTATCCCCAAGGTACTCTGGCCAGCCATGTGCTGGGAATCGCCGGTATGGATAATACCGGACTGGAGGGAATTGACTTTTATTATAATGAGCTGGTAGGCGGAACTCCAGGGCGTATTGTGATAGAGCATGATGCGGCCAATCGCCCCATTCCAGAGGCGACCCACAAATATATCGCACCAGTAGATGGAGCCAATCTTATTCTAACCATAGATGAAACAATTCAGTATATCACTGAAAGGGAATTGGATAAAGTGTTCAAAGAACGGGAGCCCAAGGCTGCTGCAGCTATTGTTATGGATCCGTCTACCGGGGAAATTCTAGCCCTGGCTAATCGGCCTGCCTTTGATCCAAACAATTATGGAGACTATCCTGATGCCAATCGTCGCAACTGGTGCATTAACGATGCCTATGAACCAGGTTCAACCATGAAAATTACCACTGCCGCCATGGCCCTGGAAGAAAAGATAGTTAATGAAAACACCAAGTTTTATTGTCCCGGTTATATTAAGGTGGGCAAGGAGACCATAGGCTGCCCTGACCGTCGCGCCCATGGCGACCAGACCTTTTCTGGGATAGTAGAGAATTCATGTAACGTAGGCTTCGTAGAAGTTGGATTGGAATTGGGGCTGTCCCGGTATTTTAACTATGTGGAAAAATTCGGATTTGGTAAAAAAACCGGTATAGACCTTCCCGGCGAGGCCTCCGGAATACTGGTCAATAAGAAAAACGCCAAGCAAATCGACCTGGGTACTATGGCCATGGGGCAGGCAAATGCGGTAACGGCCATTCAGCTAGCTTCGGCGGTAGCTACCGTAGCCAATAATGGCCAGAAAATGCAGCCTCACCTGGTAAAGCAGGTAATAAATCGGCAAGGTGAAATTATACAGGAAAATAAGCCCACAGTATTAGAACAGGTTATATCAGAAGATAGTGCTGATCGCCTATGCCTCATTTTAGAAAGTGAGGTGGTAAATGGTACCGGCAAAAATGCTTATATAGAAGGATATCGTTGTGCCGGTAAAACCGGGACCGCCCAGAAGATAGCACCCACCGGCGGCTATATGGCTAATGAGTTTGTAGCTTCCTTTGTAGGTTTTGCTCCGGCTCATGATCCGCGCCTGGTGTGCCTAGTGGTAGTTGATGCTCCAAAGGGTTATCCTTACTATGGTGGTTGGGTGGCTGCGCCTGCTTTTCGTGAAATA
Organism: Syntrophomonadaceae bacterium; assembly: GCA_012522955.1. Taxonomy (GTDB): domain Bacteria; phylum Bacillota; class Syntrophomonadia; order Syntrophomonadales; family Syntrophomonadaceae; genus JAAYJK01. The sequence goes on along the minus strand of JAAYJK010000008.1, from coordinate 22,029 downwards.
ATAAAGGATTCCCTGCGTTATTTGGAAGAGCCCATATACGAAAACGGGGATGGTGAGGGACACAGTGAAAAACAGGAACAGGTAGTTACCCCGGATGTAGTTAATTTGCCCTTGTCCGAGGCTATATCTGCTATTGGTCAGCGAATGCTCCAGGTTAAAGTGGAAGGGGACGGAGAGATAGTCTGGCAGCAAACGCCAGTGGCCGGGAGCAAGATTAACAAGGGATCCCAGGTTATTATTCATATGTCCCCTTATGATCAGGAAAGCAATCAGGGAGAAGTAACAGTGCCCGATTTGCAGGGCAAATCTATGAAGGAAGTAGCAAGTATATTGGCTAAACTGGGTTTGCACTTAATTCCTGAGGGATATGGCCTGGCCTATGAGCAGACACCGGAAGCCGGCAAGGTGATAAGCGCTGGTTCCAGCCTAAGGGTTAAATTTCAGCCTATTGGAGAATAAAGATGCAGAAGCTGGTAAGAATTCAAATAACAGCCAGCTCAATTTAAATACCTTTTATAAGGGAGGGTTGAATTTGAAGCTAGAACAATTGTTTGATGGTGTAGACTACGAGATCATCTCGGGAGATCCTGAAATTGAGATAAGTGGGGTTCAATATGACTCCAGAAAAGCCACCCCAGCATCTCTTTTTGTAGCTATCACTGGTTTTAAATCGGACGGGCATTTGTTTGCCTCAGATGCAATTAATAAGGGAGCCATAGCGGTTTTGGTGGAGAAAGAAATTGAGGTGCCGGCAGGGGTACTGTTGATTCGCACTGCAAATACCAGGCAAGCTTTAGCATTTGTAGCTAGAAACTATTACGGTAAACCTGACAGTCATTTAAAGGTTATTGGAGTTACCGGCACTAATGGCAAGACTACCACCACTCATCTGATCAAAGCCATTTTAGATGAAGCGGGTAAGAGAACTGCCATTCTAGGAACCTTATATGCAAAAATAGGAGAAATAGAAATGGATCTGGGAAGAACTACCCCGGAAGCTCTGGAAATTCAGGAGTTTATGAGTCTGTGCTGCCGGGAAAAGGCTGACTACCTGGTGATGGAAGTGTCTTCTCATGCCTTGGACCTGCACCGGGTGGATCAAATCCAGTTCGACGCGGCAATATTTACCAATCTCACCCAGGACCACCTGGATTATCATTTGCATATGGAAAACTATTTGCAGTCTAAACTAAAATTATTTAAAATGCTGAAGGGTGATAATTGTTTTAGTATAATAAACGCTGATGATGTATATACGGATTCTTTTAGGGAGGCTTCCCGGCAAGTGCGCTGTTTGAGTTATGGGCTTGATGCAGCAGCAGACGTGCAGGCGGGTCAGCTTAGCTTCAGCCTGACCGGAAGCAGTTTTGAATATGAACACAAAGGGCAGATTATGCCGATAAATATGCAACTCATTGGTCGTTTCAGTGTTTATAATGCCTTGGCTGCCATTACTTATAGCTTGGCCGCCGGTATAGAGAGCAGTATCATTATCAAAGCAATTGAGGAATTGCCGGGAGTGGCAGGGCGTTTTGAGCAGGTACCATCCCAGCGCGATTTTACCATAATAGTAGATTATGCTCATACTCCCGATGGTTTGGAGAACATATTAAAGGCAGCCAGACAAATTGTACAAAATCGGCTTATCACAGTTTTCGGCTGCGGAGGGGACAGGGATAAAGGCAAGCGTCCCCTGATGGGAGAAATAGCTGCTCGGTATAGCAATTTTTGTATTGTAACATCTGACAACCCTCGCAGTGAAGAGCCAGAGGCCATAATAGCAGATATTATACCTGGCTTGGACCAGGTGGAAAATTCCCGTTATGCCATTATCGTTGATCGCCGGGAAGCCATTCACCATGCTGTCAATATTGGCAAAAAGGGTGATTTGATAATAATTGCCGGCAAAGGTCATGAGACCTATCAATTAGTAAAGGATAAGGTGCTGGAGTTTGATGATCGAAAAGTGGCGGCCGAGTTTTTGAAAGGATAAAAATAATGAACTTAAGCCTCGATGCCATATGTGCTCAAATAAAGGGGGAAATCATAAAGGGCCCTTCATGGATGAATATTCAGGCTATCAGCACCGATTCAAGAAATACTGTTGTGGGAAGCCTGTTTTTTGCCTTAGCCGGGGATAATTATGATGGTCATGACTATGTATTGCAGGCCCTGCATAGGGGGGCCTCAGCATCGGTAATCTCTCGTTCCTGGGACCCGCTGTTGCCCATTCCGGAGGGCAAAACTTTAATACAGGTAGAGGATACTCTAACGGCTTTGCAGGATTTAGCTGCTTATTACAGAGCTCAATTCCCTATTCCACTTATAGCTGTGAGTGGAAGTGTAGGTAAAACTACTACCAAAGAGATGCTCTACTATTGTCTCAGTACCAAATATATTACATTGAAAACCGAGGCCAATTACAATAATGATATAGGTGTACCCTTGACCCTATTCAGGTTGGAAGAAAATCATCAGGCTGCGGTACTGGAAATGGCCATGCGAAGCCCTGGAGAAATACTCAGACTGGTTAATATAGCCCGACCAAGCTGTGCCGTGATAACTAATGTAGAAAGAGTTCACCTGGAAAACTTGGGCCGAATCGAGAATGTGGCTCAGGCTAAATGCGAAATAATGGCTCACTTAAGCCCAGAAGATTTTGCTCTGATTAACGGAGACAGTGAAGTGCTTGTAAAGGCAGCCTCCAAGTATTCTTGCCGCCAGTATACCTTTGGTTTTCAATCCCATTGTGATTTTCAAATAGAACAAGTCCAACTGGATAGCCAGGGGATGTATATTGATATGGATCTTATGGGAAAAAGGGCTCATTTGCATTTCTACTTGCCCTCCAAACGCTTGGCATCAAATATTGCGGCCTGTGCTGGGTTGGCTTATTTAATGGGCCTGGATCTTGCTTCAATTCAAACCGGTTTGGATGCTTATCAGCCTTATGGCAACCGACTGAATATTCATAAATATCCGGAGGGCGGAGCCTTAATCAACGATACCTACAATGCTAACCCCTTATCCATGGCGGTAGCCTTGGAAACTGCCAGGGAACTTGCCCGTCCGGGGAGGCTTATAGCTGTTCTAGGCGATATGTATGAACTGGGAGACTATGAGTTAAAAGGACATATGGAAGTAGGGCAAAAGGCCTGGGAAATTAAAGTGGATATTCTGATCGCCGTAGGGGATAGGGCCCAATTTATTGCTCAAGGGGCTAAGGAGGCGGGTATGCCGGCGGATCAAATCTATTACTTCCAGGAGCCCGAGAATAGCCTGGATTTAATACAGCAAGTATTCGATAAAAGTAGTACTATAGTCTTTAAGGCTTCCCGGGGCATGGAGTTGGAAAAACTTATAGATAAGGCGTTGATACTGGAAGAAGGGTAGAGTTCAATGTTTACAGATACTATCGTGAGGATTTTATGGTTTTTGGAGGAGAGTAGTTGATGCAGGGATATGATTATATTATCAATGCTATACTGGCAGCAGGAATAGCTATTCTAATATCCATTGCTATGGGACCTTTTATGATTCCTTTTTTAAGTCGGCTAAAAGTAGGCCAGAGTATCAGGGAAGATGGACCTAAAGGGCATTTAAAGAAGGCTGGTACTCCCACTATGGGCGGTATTATCATTATCACTGCGGTGATGGTTTCCAGCTTTATTATGGCTGGGGCTAGTGTTGAAGTATTACTGGCGGTTTTGGTGATGCTGGCTTTTGGAGGCATTGGTTTCTGGGATGACTATATTAAGGTAGTGCTTAAGCGATCCCTGGGATTAAGAGCCCGAGAAAAGGTGGGACTTCAACTTCTGGTAGGGATATCGTTTTCCTTATTTCTTATGTTCTACTTGGAGCGGGGAACCAGTGTTATAATTCCCTTTAGCGGTAATGCCCTTGATCTAGGATATTTATACATACCTTTTTTGGTATTTGTCTTATTGGCCTCTTCCAATGCAGTTAATCTTACCGACGGTCTAGATGGATTAGCCAGCGGCATCACCTTTTTAGTGGCCCTAGCCTTCCTTGTCGTATCTTTGATGACTGGTCACTATAATCTGGCCATATTTTGTGGCGCATTAGCCGGGGCCTGTTTGGGATTTCTGGTATTTAACCGTTATCCGGCTAGAGTTTTCATGGGAGACACTGGTTCCATGGCCTTGGGGGCTGCAGTGGCGGCAGTGGCGGCTATAACCCGATCAGAGATAGCTTTAATCATAATCGGTGGGGTATATGTAATTGAAACCTTAAGTGTTATACTGCAAATAATATCTTACCAGACTACTGGGAAAAGGATATTTCGCATGGCACCCCTTCACCATCATTACGAACTTATAGGGTGGTCAGAAAAAAAGGTAGTTAAAACCTTTTGGGGAATGGGTTTGTTTTTTGTGCTCTTGGGCTTATGGAGCTTCAAAGGATTGGGATAGGAGCATTATAGATTTTTAAAGGAAGTGTTGTTGCTTGAAGCTGGAAAATAAGAGTGTGCTGGTAGTAGGCCTGGGGAGAAGTGGGGTAGCCGCAGCGGAAATTCTGAGGTGCAGGAAAGCCCGAGTCACAGTATGTGATCTCAAGTCTGCAGATGAAATAGGAATTGATTCAAGCATTCTGCAAAGAGCAGGAATTGAAATCTATATCGGTGCATATCCTGAAGTTAGCCGGGAAAATTACGATTTGCTAATTGCCAGTCCAGGCATTCCTCTGAACATCCAACCTTTTCGGCAGGCCTTTGATCAGGGCATTCCCGTTATTGGAGAATTGGAACTGGCCTACCGCTTGAAAAAAGAGCAGACTGAATTATTGGCCATTACCGGAACCAATGGCAAAACCACTACCACCGCCCTGCTGCAGGATATTTTCGCCCGGGCCGGCAGAAATTCATTTTCTGCCGGTAATATTGGAATTGCTTTAACCACCCTGGTAGATGAGGTAGAGAGTGCGGTAATCGCAGTAGAAGTGTCCAGTTTTCAGCTGGAAACAGTAGTTGATTTTAAGCCCCATATTTGCGGCATCTTGAATATTACCCCCGATCACTTGGATCGCCATCAAACTATGCAGGCTTATATTGAAGCCAAGGCCAAAGTATTTCAACAGCAAGACTCAGAAGATTACGCAGTGTTCAATTATGAAGACTCTAACTTAAGAGAATTGGGCCCCAGTTGTCCTGCTCGGCTCTTCTATTTTTCGGCCGACCAGTCATTACCCGAAGGGGCCTTTGTGGAAGATAATTATCTGGTAATTATGGTCAATGAGAGACAAGAACGCATATGCTCTCTGGATAGTATTAGATTAAGAGGAAAACATAATCAGGAGAATATCCTGTGCGCTGCTATGATGGCCTACCTAGCAGGGGCACCAGCACCTATCATAGCCGAGGCCTTGACCCATTTTAAAGGAGTCAGGCACCGATTAGAAGAGGTATGCTGTGAAAATAATATTCTCTACATCAATGACTCCAAGGCAACCAATCCGGAATCGGCTATAAAAGCCCTGGAATCATTCGACAATCCTATTATTTTAATCGCTGGAGGCAGGAACAAGGGTTCCTCTTTTGATCAACTGGCCCTTCTTATTAGCCGCAAGGTAAAGGAACTAGTTTTGCTGGGAGAAGCTAAAGAGCAGATTAAACAGTCAGTCATGGATGTGAACTACAAGAATATACATGAGGTAGAGACTTTTGCTGAGGCAGTGAGGACGGCCCAGAAGTTAGCAGAGGCAGGAGATGTGGTGTTGTTATCTCCAGCCTGTGCCAGCTGGGATATGTTTCCCAGTTATGAACATCGGGGAGATTTATTCTGTCAATTAGTCCAATCCATAAATAAAGACGTCCGGTAAAGCTATTCAGGAGGGCAGGGAGGAAAAATAGATTGAGATTAAAAAAAGGACCACCTGATTTCATTCTCTTTATAACTATACTGGCCCTACTGGGCATGGGATTGGTTATGGTATTTAGCTCCAGTGCAGTAACTGCCGGGGTTAGATACGATGACCCTTATTTTTTCTTTAAAAAACAGCTGTTATGGGTAATTATAGGACTAACAGCCATGATTATAGTTATGAAAATCAACTATCTTCGTTTACGGGAATTGTCTCTGCCCTTGATGCTGCTGGCCCTACTATGCCTGATACTGGTAATAACTCCCTTGGGTGTTGAAACCAAGGGTTCCAGCCGCTGGCTTAACCTGGGTTTTGCAGGGTTTGCCCCTTCGGAAATGGCTAAGCTGGCTATGGTCATGTTTATTGCTCGAACTATGGATGTAAACCTGGATAAAATGAAATCCTTTAAATCTGGGATAGTTCCGTACATACTCCTGCTGGCTCTGGTATGCGGGCTGATCATGTTACAGCCTGACTTGGGTACTTCTTTCGCTATTGCCGGAACTGTGTTTTTTATGATGGTGGCAGCTGGAGCTAGAGTATCACATATGGGGTTAATGGCGGTGACAGGAGTAGCCGTAGTTGGAGCCCTGATAAAAATGGAACCCTATCGTATGCAAAGATGGACCGCATTTCTGGACCCCTGGAAATATGCCAGTGATGAAGGATTCCAGACTATACAATCCCTATACGCATTAGGTTCAGGGGGGCTATTTGGTCTGGGATTAGGCCGGAGCAGACAGAAATTCTTCTACCTGCCCGAGCAGCACACAGATTTTATTTTCGCCATATTGGGCGAAGAACTTGGTTTTATAGGAGCAGGACTGGTCATTGCTTTGTTTTTGCTTTTTGCATGGCGAGGCTTCAAGATTGCAATTTATGCTCCCGACACTTTTGGCAGTCTGCTGGCTGCCGGATTAACAGTAATGATCGTGTTTCAGGCGGCCATCAACATTGGTGTGGTCTCAGGAATATTGCCGGTAACCGGTATTACCCTGCCCTTTATAAGTTACGGCGGATCTTCTCTGGCTTTTACCATGGTGGGAGTTGGTTTGCTGTTAAATATTTCTCGTTATAGTTCAAGCCGTTAATAGTATTTGTAAATGTGTTGATTTGGTATGCCAGCTGATCCTCCAGCAGCAAAGAAGGAGAAAGACTGATGAAAGTTATAATTAGCGGAGGCGGAACCGGAGGCCATATCTACCCGGCCTTAGCTATAGCCAGTGGTATAAAGGACAGGCTTCCTGATGCACTTATATTATATGTGGGTACTCGAGAGGGACTGGAAAGCAAAATTGTTCCCTCGGCTGGATTTGATTTTGTTACGGTTGATATTTCAGGGCTCAATCGTTCTTCTCTGCTCAAAGCCTCCGCCTCCTTGGCCAAATTTCCCCGTAGTATATTTCAGGCTTGGAGCATAATTAAGAATTTTGAACCCCAAATCGTAGTGGGTACTGGCGGTTATGTGTCTTTTCCAGTGGTATCAGCAGCTACTCTATTCCCAGGCTGCAAAACTTTTATTCATGAGCAAAATGCTTTTCCTGGAATAGCTAACCGCAAACTGGCCAAGAAGGTGGACTGTACAATGATCAATTTTCCTGAGGCCGCCCGTCACTTGAAAGCCCAAAATATCAAAGTCACAGGTTTGCCGGTTAGGCAGGAAATCATGGATGTTAATTGGGAAGAGGCTATCAAAAAAGTGGGCCTGAAGCGGGGCGTTTTTACTTTATTGGCCTTTGGAGGCAGCAGGGGGGCTTCCTCTATTAATGGAGCCATGCTGCAATTATTGCAGGAATATTCTCTGCCGGAGATGCAGGTGATTTGGATAACCGGTGAATTGGAGTATGAGGGTATTAGTCAACAAATCGAATCTCTGGGCTTAAATAGCGACTGGCTATTGCTAAAGCCGTTTATGCATAATATCGAAGATGCTATGGCAGTTGCTGACCTGGCCCTTTGCCGAGCTGGAGCCAGCACCTTGAGTGAGCTGGCTATCCTGGGTTTGCCCGCCATACTTGTACCCTATCCTTATGCGGCGGAAAGCCATCAAGAAAAGAATGCCCGGGCCTTACTCCAAAAAAAAGCAGCCGCAATGGTTATTGATGAGTTCTTGGATGGAGAAACTCTATATAAGAAACTGGAAGAATTAAGGCAAAGTAAAGCCGAGCTAAAACAGATGAGTACCAATATAAGGAATGAAGCCCGACCAGATGCTTTAAATAAAATATTGGATATTGTTTTAAAAGGGTACTGAGAGCCAGGGGACAATATTTTGTGAGCCTGCATCCAAGCTGCCCATATCGATAGGGGAAATGTATGTTGCTGAGGGCGGGAGATAGTCTATGGCTAATGTAACCACTTTTATTAATTGTGCATACTATAAGATGTAATTCATTATATAAACTTTAAGGAGATGAGGATATGGCCGCTGCCAAAGCAGTATGGGTGCACATGGTAGGAATTGCTGGAGCAGGCATGAGCGGTATTGCCAGAGTTCTGAATGAAGAAGGATATCGAGTAAGCGGATCTGACTTGCAGAATAACAGCACGACTAAGAAATTGTCAGAATTGGGTATAGAAGTATTCCAGGGCCATTCTTCATCCCATGTCCAACAAGGCATTCAACGGCTGGTAGCTTCTACTGCAATTCCAGCCAATAATCCTGAACTCATGGCAGCTCGCGAAAAAGGTATTCCCGTTTGGTCTCGGGGCCAGATGTTAGCTGAGTTGGTCAATAAACGGCAAGGGATAGCGGTAGCTGGAGCCCACGGAAAGACTACCACCACTTCCATGATCTATTTGTGTTTGAACTATAATGGTTTTGATCCTACTTTTATTGTGGGAGGAGAATTACAGGGCAGTGGCCTAAATGCATGTTTGGGGCAGGGCGATTATGCGGTAGTGGAGGCAGATGAAAGTGATGCTTCATTCCTGGAATTGAATCCTTATGTGGCAGTTATTACCAATATCGAAGATGACCACCTGGACTACTACCAATCAGTAGAAAATATTCAGCATGCTTTTCGTCAATTTATTGATCAAGTCAAGCCCGAGGGATTTGCCATGCTATATGGGGAAGATGAGTATAATCAAATAATAAAATCTACTGCTTCAACCCAGGTCATTACTTACGGTATAGATAAGAGCAATGATTATTATTTGGATAGTTGGCAGCCTCAAGGTATGGGATCAAAATGCCAGGTGTTTAAAAAGAGCAAGAAGATAGGAACCATGGAACTGGCGGTTCCTGGCCGGCATAATTCTATTAATGCTCTGGCCGCTATAGCCATCACTTTGGAGCTAGGGGGGAATTGGAAAGAGACCCAAAGAGCCATTAATGATTTTAAGGGAGCAGGCAGGCGGTTTGAGCTCATCGGTTATCGGGAGGGGGCGGTCATAATTGATGATTATGCCCATCATCCCACTGAGATAAGAGTTACTATTGATGCTGCCCGCAAAGTGCACACGGGCCGAATAGTAGTTGTGTTTCAGCCGCATCGCTATACCCGTACGAAGCTGCTGGGCCACAAACTGGGAGAGTCTCTCAAAGAAGCTGATCTGGCCATAATTACTGAGATTTATTCAGCCGGAGAATCGCCCCTGGAAGGTATAACGGGCCAGAATGTTTACCAGGCTACCAAGAATACTGGATGCCAAACCCTTTATCTACCTACTTTTACCGATATTAAAAAATATCTGCTACAGCACATACAGGAAGGGGATATGATTATAACTATGGGGGCTGGAGATGTTTGGAAAATAGGACGGGAATTAGTGGAGGAGATATAAGACTTTCTTCGGGTGAATCCCTGATGGAGGTGTTTAAGTGGATAGCTTAATAATTAATGGAGGAGCTTCCCTTAAAGGGCAAGTCAAGGTAAGCGGAGCCAAAAATGCTATATTACCTATAATGGCAGCTAGTATACTCTCTTCCAGCCAGGTAGTTTTATCAGGGGTTCCGGATTTGGAGGATATTAAGGTCATGTCCGAGGCCTTGACCGTTTTAGGGGCTAAGATTAAACGAGAAAGAGACTCTTTGATTATTGACAGTCGACATATTAGATCTTGCGAAATACCAGAAGAAATATCTCGCAAGATGCGGGCTTCAAATCTGGTTATGGGTGCGCTCCTGGCTCGTTTCGGATCTGCTAAGGTAGCTTATCCCGGTGGCTGTGCCATAGGAAGCCGACCCATAGATTTACATTTAAAAGGCTTTAATAACTTGGGCTACCGAGTTTGGGAAAAAGGTGGCTTCATGATTGGAGATGGCCGACCCAAAAATGGCCGGGAAATATTACTGGATTTCCCCAGTGTAGGTGCGACAGAAAACCTGATCATGGCAGCTAGTACGGTACCCGGCACTACCATTATTCGAAATGCGGCCCGAGAACCGGAGATAATAGATTTGCAAAATTTCTTAAACCGTATGGGAGCCAAGATTAAAGGAGCCGGATTGGATTCCATTCGAGTAGACGGGGTAAGCAGTTTTGGAGGCATTAATCATGTAGTTATTCCAGATAGGATCGAAGCGGGTACCTTTATGGTTGCGGCAGCCATAACTCGTGGAGATGTATTTATTGAGAATGTGGCCAAGGAACACATTCAACCCTTGGTTTATAAACTGAGAGAAATAGGAGTGGAAATAATGCTCTCTAGTACTGGTATCAGGGTGATGGGCAGCAAGTGTTTCCGGCCGGCTGATTTTAAAACTATGCCCTATCCAGGTTTTCCTACCGATATGCAACCTCAAACTATGGCCTTACTCTCTACCATTGAAGGAACCAGTATAGTAGTAGAGACTATTTTTGAGAATCGTTACATGCATGTGCCAGAGCTGAGGCGCATGGGCGCAGATATAAAAATTGAAGGACGGGTGGCCATAATCAAGGGCCAGGAGACACTGGAAGGGGCCTGCGTGGAGGCCAGTGATTTGCGGGCTGGAGCTGCTTTAATTCTAGCGGGATTATTCGCTAAGGGGCGGACAGAAATTACCAGTGTAAGACATATAGATCGGGGATATGAAAACATCCATCTTAAGCTGAACAGTTTGGGAGCTGACATACAGAGAAGGCAGTGATTATGGGATTCTGGACTTCTTTTCATCAGTATGATAATATAATGATTTTTCCCTCGATATCTGGTATAATCATCACCATAATGGTGGATTAGGAGAAAGAATGGTAAAGCAGAAATCCCGAAGCTTTTTATACATTGCTATACTGGTTTTTATTGCTCTAGTTTGTGTGCTATTTTTTTTGTATAGTTCTTTTTTCTATATTGATAAAATTACTGTAACGGGGACAGAAAAAGTTTCCGAGTCCGAAGTTTTACACTTGTCTGATATTAAACAGGGCACCAATATATTTAAAGTCAACAATCGGCTTTCCTCTCGATCCATAGAGATTCATCCCTTAATAAAATCAGCTCAGGTAATCCGCCACTTACCCCGGGAAATAAGTATTACGGTTGTGGAAAGAGAACAGTGGGCAGTAATGCCTTATAATGATAATTTCCTGATCCTGGATCCAGAAGGAGTGTGTATTGACAGGGTAGTTAATCTACCTCAAGGCGATTATTGTTTGATTACCATGGATAAGCCTCCTGAGAGGGTAAATTTGGGACATGCCATAGCCACTCAAGGAGTAAAAATGATTGAAGAGATCTGTCGGCTCTTGCCCCAACAGGATAAGGAACAGATTTCTCAATTTCATTATGAATCGGAAAAAAATGAAATAATAATATATACTCTAAGAGGAAGCGAAATCAAATTCGGCAACCTGGAACGATTGAATGAGAAAACGGCCTTAATAAACCAGGTGTTTGAGATGGAAGAAAGACTGGAAGAAGAAGGTACGGGTGTGCTGCAGTATATAGATCTCAGGTTTTCTGGCCAACCGGTGCTACAAATCAAGTAAATGGACGTAGAAGGTGGTTTTATGAAAAGTAAAGGAGCGCAAATATCCATTGCCTTGGTTTGCCTAGTTATGGGCATGCTTTTGGCGGTTCAGTTTAAGGCAACTGACACCTATCAGGCCGACCTAATGCCGGAAAGGGTAGATGAATTAACTCAGAAACTGGATACCGTAACCCAGCAAAAAGAGGCTCTGGAAGAAGAGGTATTATCCCTGAGGGATAAGTTAATCCATGTGCGGGAAACCGATAAGGCCATGAAAGATTTACAGGATGAACTGCATAAGGCTCAGATGGCAGCGGGAACCATCCCAGCTGAAGGGCCCGGGGTGGTAATATCCCTCGATGACAGCAATATTAATATACAACCGGGGGATAATGCTAATTATTCTATAGTACATGATTCTGATTTACTGATCCTGGTCAATGAATTAAAGGCCTCAGGAGCCGAAGCCATAGCGATCAATGGCGAAAGGCTGACTGCCATGTCGGAAATTCGATGTGCTGGCACTCTGATTTTGGTTAATTGGACTAAAATCGGACCTCCTTTTACAATTGAAGCTATTGGTGATCCGGATATGCTTCAGAGTGGACTTATGCTAAATGGAGGTCAATTAACCACCTTAAAATTCCTGGGATTGCAAACCAGTGTACAGAAAGCGGAACAAATAAAGTTGCCTGCCTATAGTGGCCCTATGAAAATAAACTTTGCAGTCCCTTCCCAGTACCAAGAAAAGGTGGAGTAGTAGTATGTGGTTATTGGCAGTATTCTGTTTGTTGGTAGGACTAGTACTAGGCTTTCAGTTGCCGGTAATGCTTCCCCTGGTGTATACCAAATATATGTCCATTGCAGTTTTAGCCGCTTTGGATTCGGTATTTGGAGGAATCCGAGCCTATATGGAAGATAGCTTTGATAATTTGATTTTTACCTCCGGTTTTTTTGTTAATATGCTTTTAGCAGCTGGACTGGCTTATATGGGAGACCGGTTAGGGGTTGAACTCTATCTGGCTGCCGTTATCGTATTTGGGGTCCGACTGTTCAATAATTTAGGTATAATTCGTCGATATCTATTAAAAAAACACTAAAGAAAATCAACTCCGATTAAAGGAATAGGCGAGCATTTGTGGTATTTATCAGTATAGGCAATTTATAAGGGGTGCGTTTTTATCAAAAAACGAAACATAGTAGTTTGCCTGGATGCTGGCAGCAGCAAAATTAAAGCTGCCATAGCCGAGCTCAACTACGGTGAGGATATTCATATACTGGGGATAACAACAGAAGACAGTCAGGGCTTAAGAAAAGGCAATATTATTGATATAGATACTGCAGCCAAGGTGATAGATGAGTGCTTGCATAAATTAGAAAGATTAGCCGGGAAAGAAATAGACAGCGCTTTGCTAGGTTATTCCGGCAGTAGCATCAGTACCCTTAATAATCGGGCCGTAGTAGCAGTAGGTAATCCCAATTACGAAATAAGTTCAGAAGATAAATCGCGAGTACTTCAGTCGGCACGAAATGTAGCTTTACCCATGGATCGATGTGTGGTACAGACCATTGAAAGACAATACGTGGTCGATGGATATGACGGGGTCAAGGACCCGATAGGTATGGTAGGAAGCCGACTGGAAACCGAAGTGACCATTGTTATTGCCGCTACTGCAGCCATACAAAACATGTATCGCTGTACCGGGAAAATTGATTTGCAGATAGAAAGACTGGTTTATAATCCCATTCTTGCAGCCGAAGCAGTATTGTTGCCGGCAGAAAAAGAAATGGGAGTAGTGTTGATTGATATCGGGGGAGGCACCACTGATATTGCTTATTTTGAAGGTGGAAATCTGTTACATGCCTCGGTTTTACCGGTAGGTGGGGATTATATCACTCGAGATTTAGCTATAGTGTTAAAAACTTCTCTGGAACATGCAGTGAAGATTAAGGAAGAAGATGGGGTAGCAGGACCAGATCAGGCTTCTGAAGAGAATATTATAAAGGTGCAGAATCTGCGGGGCAAAGAGGTCAGAGAAGTATCTCAGCAAGTTATTGCTGACATCATCAATGCTCGGGTGGTAGAATTGATGGAGATGATATATACTGAGCTAAAACATTTTGGATGTTTGGAGCAAATGCCCGGTGGAATTGTGCTTACCGGAGGGGGAGCTCAATTAACGGGTATAGATGACATAATGGAGAAAAACCTGGATATAACAGTTAGACTGGGCATACCCGAGAATCTTCGTGGTGTGCAATCTGATATCAATCGACCTGAATATGCTACCGTTATTGGAGGCCTAATCTATGCTGGCAGCAATCTGGAGATAAGTTACGATAATAAACAGCGCGTTAATGGCCTGTTTAATAAAATTAATTATTGGCTAAAAGAGTTTTTTGCTTAAATTTAGAGGAGGTATTTTAATGCCATTAGATTTTGATGTAGATATACAGCAGTTTGCCAACATCAAGGTTATCGGTATTGGGGGGGGTGGCAACAACGCCATTAACCGCATGATCGATGCCGGCTTAAAGGGAGTTGAATTTATTGCCGTCAACACCGATGCTCAGGCGCTCTATTTATCCCGGGCGGAGAAAAAAATACAGGTAGGAAGTAAACTAACTAAAGGACTGGGCGCGGGTGCCGATCCTGAAATAGGTATGAAAGCGGCCGAAGAAAATTCTGATGAAATAAAATCATCCCTGCAGGGAGCAGATATGGTTTTTGTTACCGCTGGTATGGGCGGAGGAACTGGAACCGGAGGAGCACCTATAGTGGCTAGAATAGCCAGGCAGATCGGAGCACTCACGGTAGGAGTAGTGACCAAACCCTTTACTTTTGAAGGCCGAAAGAGGAATACCCAGGCTGAGAATGGCATTAACAGTCTCAGAGCTGAAGTAGACAGTTTGATAACCATTCCTAACGATCGCTTGTTGCAGGTAGTAGATAAAAATACTGCCTTTAATGATGCCTTTAAGATAGCTGATGATATTCTTAGGCAAGGTGTGCAGGGAATATCGGATTTGATTGCCGTACCCGGGGTTATTAATTGTGATTTTGCCGATGTACAGACGGTTATGCAGAATACAGGATCGGCTTTAATGGGAATAGGTCAGGCCCAGGGCGAAAACCGGGCTGCGGAGGCTGCCCGCTTGGCTATTTCCAGTCCACTCTTGGAAACATCTATTGAGGGAGCCAAAGGAGTATTATTCAATATTAGCGGCGGCAGTGATTTGACCCTGTTTGAAATTAATGAAGCAGCTGAAATAATACATCAGGCAGCCGATTCGGAAGCCAATATAATTTTCGGAGCCAATATCGACGAAAACTTGGATGATGGGGTTCGAGTCACCGTAATAGCTACCGGTTTTGATACCGTAAAGCCATCTATAGCAGCTGATAATAGCCAAGGCCGGGTTATAGAACCACCCCCATCTTTTTTGGATAGAGCTGATTTGGAAATCCCTCCATTTTTGAGGAAAAACAGATAGGCCATGTAGGCGATAAATAACAACAGCAGGGCCAATTATTCATATTTGATTAAGCAGACCTAACCGGGGATCCTAGTATTCCCGGTTTTTCCTATTTTATAGGGTATTAAAGCCTTGATCATACAGATAAAAATACAAAAAACAAGCCAATCCTTTGGTATAATTTGGAATACATGCCGGGGACAGAAGGAGAATAAGTATTTACTGATGTGAGTAAGCAAGGACCGTGGTATAACTGCAGCAGAGGGTGTGGATAATTATAGGATGAGATGGTGATTAAGTGGATAGGCCTGAAGTTTACGCTGATTTGACGCTGCTGATCAACTTTATTATGGATTTTATCATCCTCTGGGCTACCGCCCGGATGGTCCGAATAACTCCGGTATTAAGCAGGATAGGAGTAGCAGCCTTTGTAGGCGGAATATATGCAGTTGGATTCCTCTTGCCGTCCTTATATGTCTTCTACACTTTTCCCGCCAAAATACTGTTTTCATGCTTAATGCTATTGATAGCTTTGCCCCTTGGCAGTTGGGAAGTTTTTAAAAGAGCCTTTGTTTTCTTTTATGCCATTAACTTCACGGTGGCTGGAGCTTCCATAGCTTGTTCATATATGATGAAGGGTCACAATCTTAGCTCCCATTATTTATGGCTGGTAGCCGGTATTATATCTGCTTTGCTGATTGGCATATTTGGTGTTAAATGGTTCAGCCAGCGGATTATACCTGGTCTGCTCAGATTTAAAGTTGAAATGACCTTCGAGCAAAAAAGATGTAGAGGTCAAGGTTTCCTCGATACCGGTAACAATCTTCGGGATCCCCTTACTAACAGGCCGGTTATCGTAGCCGAATATGATTTTATAAAGGACTGTTTGCCGGCCGACGTAAGGGACGCAATTAAGGGTAATCATGATGCAAGTCAGCTGCTGGATGATTTGATCGAATCCAGCTGGTCCCGCCGTTTGAGGCTCATACCCTTTACTTCTATTGGGAAAGAGCATGGGATGCTAGTGGGTATCAGAGCTGATGAAGTAAAGGTGGAATGGGGTCAAAATTATCCCAGTTATAAGAATATGGTGGTTGGAATATATAAGGGGAAATTGAGTACCCATAACCATTATCAAATGTTGATTCCGGCAGAGATAGTTGAGGGTGGATAGGAGGAGATAGCTATGGGATGGAAGATCAATATTAGTCGGGTTAGGCTGGGAATAATAAAAATACTGGTGGCTCTTAAGTTAAGCAAAGCTATTTACTATATCGGATCTACCGAAGTACTCCCCCCTCCCCTGGGGGAACGACAGGAAATGGATTTAATTTACCGTTTGGGGCAGGGGGAAATGACGGTTAAATCAACCCTGATCGAGCATAATCTGCGATTAGTGGTCTATATAGCCAAAAAATTTGAAAATACTGGAATTAACATTGAAGACCTGGTGTCCATAGGAACAATTGGTCTAATAAAAGCAGTTAATACCTTCGAACCCAGCAAAAACATCAAATTGGCAACTTACGCCTCCCGGTGTATTGAGAATGAAATACTGATGTACCTGCGCCGCAACTTGAAGAATCGGGGGGATATTTCCCTGGATGAACCGTTAAACGTTGATTGGGATGGCAACGAACTTTTGCTTTCCGATGTATTAGGCACTGAAAGCGACATGATATATAAAAAAATTGAAGGAGAAGTGGAAAAAAGTCTATTATGGCAAGCCATGCATAAACTCAGCAACCGAGAAAAAACCATTATTCAACTACGATTTGGCTTAATGGGTGGGGGGGAGAAAACTCAAAAAGAAGTAGCGGATATTCTAGGTATTTCTCAATCCTACATATCCCGACTGGAAAAGCGCATTCTAAAGCGCTTGCAGCGGGAGATTAAGAAAATTGAGTAGACCCAAGCTCTAATTTCAGCCGGAGGGTCAAAGTTGGTAGCAGGCAGTGCTTTATAGTAAGCCGGTTTGCTCTAGGTTCCATGAAATACCATGGATACATGACATTTCCATCTATCAGTCTTAAAAACGTGCCTCTCTCTCTTTAACAGGCTTATGATATTCAGCATAAACAACTTAGATATTCTAAGTTCTGAATAATTTCTGGTATAAGCGTAAATAATTAATAAAAACCTTTTTGTTAATCCAAAAGCAATTTAGAAGAAGTAGTACCCTTGAAGATTAAACTTGGCAGGGGATGTGTTAGGTGTTGACAAACAAGGTCGAGATTTGTGGAGTTAATACTTCCAAACTTCCAGTACTTAAGAATGAAAAGATGAGAATATTATTTGCGCAGATGCAAAGGGGTGATAATGTAGCCAGGGAGACTTTGATTCAGGGCAATTTAAGACTTGTATTAAGTGTGATCCAACGCTTTAGTAACCGAGGCGAATATGTGGATGATTTGTTTCAGGTGGGATGTATTGGTTTGATCAAAGCCATAGATAATTTTGATCTGGGTCAGAATGTAAGATTTTCTACTTATGCAGTGCCAATGGTTATCGGGGAAATCAGAAGGTATTTAAGGGATAATAATGCGGTTCGAGTGTCTCGCTCCTTGCGGGATATAGCTTATAAAGCCTTGCAGGCTCGGGAAAAACTGGTTAATACCAATGAGTCTGAACCTTCCATAAACCAAATCGCTAAGGAATTGGAACTGCCCCGAGAGGAAGTGGTATTTGCCTTGGACGCCATACAAGAGCCGGTGTCCCTATTTGAGCCTATATACAACGATGGGGGAGATCCCATCCTGGTCATGGATCAGATTAGCGATGACAAGAATACCGATGAGCAGTGGCTGGAAGAGATAGCCATCAAAGAAGCGATGAAGAAACTAAACGACCGAGAAAAGCACATTGTCAACTTGCGATTTTTCTCGGGAAAAACCCAGATGGAGGTAGCGGAGGAGATAGGTATATCCCAAGCCCAGGTTTCCAGATTGGAAAAGGCCGCTTTAAAGCAGTTGAAAAAACATATCTAGAAAGGGAGGAAATAGATGGGAAGGAATCTGCTGCTGGTAACCCTGGCAGCTATAATATTCACACTGCTAATTCCAATTACCAATCATTATTACGCTTCAGAACGGGCTTTTACCCCTGACAACCTGGTGAAGATCCAGTTGGAATATAGATAAGCGAATTGAGATTTATATAAGAGCCAAAATGGGTTGGGCGGGTTCCAGCCCATTTCTTAATTTCCTGGCCCCATTACAGTAATTGTTGTAGTATTATCCAACGCACTTTGTTTTGCGATCCAACTCATACGGGCCTTGGCAACCAGTCAATAGCTCCTATTCCGGGTATAGTAAACATTTATCTGTTCCGCTAAAAACAACGGTGGGCTGCGGGCACAAGGATGAACCAGTGATGCTAATTCAGGGAGGCTGAATGGCCACAGTTAGCTTTCTTATTCTCAAGTTTATTCACTTTTATGGTAAACTTCTCTTAGACTAAGAAAATTAGTAAGGAGAGCTGGTCTTGAGTGAGTATAGTATTAAACTGACCTGGAATAGCAAAACTGGCTATATTCCGGCTAGTGATGAAGGTTTTGACCATCATATTATAGAAATGGTTCACCCCCAAGCTGCATGGGACAGCGATTCCATATTTGATTTGCTGCTCCCGCGGTTGTTGCCTCCTAAAGATGTAAAGCCTTCAGGCCGCGTCTTTCAGGGTGACAACCTTTTATTGATGCAGTTCTTGCTCCATAGTGGTTACCGGGCTGCTTTTGATCTTATATACATAGACCCCCCTTATCTTAGCTCCAATGCCTACCATTCCCGAGTGAAGATTAGATCTGCTGAGGATAAGCCCTGGGAATCCATAAGTCGACCGGTTTTCGTTGATCCGGGATTTGGGGATATAGAGCAATATTTGGATCACCTTTATCCTCGCTTATGCCTGATGAAAGAGCTGTTGTCAGCTCAGGGCAGTTTGCTGGTCCATCTGGATTGGCATGTCAGTCACTATGTTAAAATTTTGTTGGATGAAATATTCTCGCCTCAACAATTTGTCAATGAAATTGTTTGGTGTTATGGTGGAGGTAGTGGTACCAAAAGGCATTTTCATCGTAAACACGACCTGATTTTATGGTATGCCAATAGTGATGAATACATATTTAATCCCCAGTATCGTCCTTATTCTTCCGCTACCCTGGAAAGAGGATTAACCAAGGTCAAGGGCAACAAATACCAGCTGCATTCCCAGGGAGCTTTGATGCAGGATTGGTGGACCGATATCAATAAAATACTCAGTCCCACTGCCGCTGAAAACCTTAAATTTCCCACTCAAAAACCAGAAGCTCTGCTACGAAGAATTATCTTATCAGCATCCAATCCGGGCTCATTGGTAGCCGACTTTTATGCCGGTTCAGGAACTACCGGGGCTATTAGTCAGCAATTAGAACGCTGCTGGATAAGTTGTGATAAGAGTCCTATAGCAATCCAAACCACCATAAACCGCTTAATTAAGCAAGGACAGGGCTCATTTACCGTGGAGCAGGTAGGGCCAATTTCTGCTCAGGCCCCTGCAGGATCTTTGCGTATAAAAATTCCACTCATTCAGCCTTATGACCATGAATATGCTCTTATCTTACTTGAGATTGAGGACTATAAACCAGACGCCAAATATCTGCAGGCTTTGCAGGAAAAAGTGGACTTTAGCAGTCTGATCGATTTCTGGGAAGTGGATTTAAATTATGATGGGAAAATATTTCATTCTCAGGTCCAGGTTTTACGGGATAAAAAACATTATGACTCTAGCCTTCGGAATAGTATTAAGTTAAAGGTTCCCTTGCAGGATAGCTACCGAATAGCCATAAAAGCCTACGACATATTTGGTGACAGCCAGATTCAAAGCCTGGTGGTGGGAGTTGGGGCGCTGGGGAATCAATAATAAATTGGGTTGAGTAACACTAGCCTCCAACAAGCCCAGACCATGGAAATAGGGATCGGGGTGGGCGACCACAGGCCCCTAAAGGCCCGCACCCGTTATACTTTAGACTACACAGCAGGGGGCTGTGCCCGAATTTCGGCACAGCCCCAACTTAGAGTCTATTCTGTTCCAGCAGTCGGTAGATATCGGTTTCAGGACTATCTCCCCAGGGCAGCCAGACTTCCTCATATGCATTTTCATCCAGCAGGTCTTCTGCTCTTAAAGGAATCTGTACTCGGTTTTGGTGATAAGAGATAGGCTTGATACTGTGAATAAGCATATTATCCTCCCTTAGCCATCTCGTTCAGATGAACTGCGGGCCATTCGGTCGGCTATTACCCAAATAGCCGTTATAGCTGTGGCATGAAGAGCCCACCAGCCGGGTTCCATGAAGCTGAAACCACCCGGATCTATCTTATCCTGCTGCATCATCTTTTTTACCGCCGAGTTTTTATAATCCATTAGTCCTGCTATCAAAAAAACACCCCTTTCATAATATAATCATTTTATTTTGTCCGCTATTTGCCTGGCTTATGTAGTTGTTCTTAAATAGCAATTTATAAGCATTTTCGTGTTTTATCCTTTTAAACACCTTGTTTTTTGAAATAAATTCACATATCATCAAAAAAAGTAAATAGGAGGTGGATTATGGAAAGAGAGGAAAAAGCTGCTATGTGCCTGCTCCATTCTGTTAAAGGGTTAGGCCATAGAAGTTTAATTAAAATCAAGGAGGAATTTGGCAGTTACCAGGGGTTTCTCCAGTTAAACCGAGCTCAGCTGCGCAAATTTTCTTTGTCGGCTACCATGCTGGATGAAATAATAGCTTTGAGAAAGCGCTTTGATCCCCTGCCTTTTTTGGAGCAAATGGAAAGAAGGGATATCGGGGTTACAGCTATTGAAGAGCATGGCTATCCCCAAGCCTTGAGAAATATATCCAATCCCCCGGTCATCCTTTATTATCGAGGGCGCATGGGGGAGGTGGATAAGTTATCCCTGGCGGTGGTGGGGTGCCGGGCTGCCACCCCTTATGGAAAACATGTGGCCAGGAATCTGGGTCAGGCTTTGGCCCAGCATCAGGTCAATGTAGTCAGCGGTATGGCCCGAGGAATAGATCGGGAAGCCCATCTGGGGGCTCTGGAAGGGCAGGGGTTAACCATAGGCGTACTCGGTAATGGAATTGATGTGATCTATCCCCGGGAAAATAAGGCCTTATATGAGCAGATGGTCGGGGAATGTTTAATTATCAGCGAGTTTCCTCCCGGTACTCATCCCGAACCCCGAAATTTTCCTATGAGAAACCGTTTGATCTCGGGCTTGGCTCAGGGAGTAGTGGTGGTAGAGGCGCGCCTGAAAAGCGGGGCTCTGATAACGGCAGATTTTGCATTGGAGCAGGGTAAAGATGTATTTGCAGTTCCAGGTCCAATCAGCAGCCCTGCCAGTGCAGGCACTAATAAATTGCTCCAACAGGGCGCCATCATGTATACTGAAATTTCAGATATTATACAAGAATATGCTCATCTGGTCCAGGTTTCGGGTCCCAAGCAGATTAAACAGGAAGAATTATTCTTGCTCGATAAAGAAGAATCAGTGATAATGGAGAATATGAGTTGGGAACCATGCCATTTTGATACATTGTTAGATATAACCGGTTTTGATTTTGGTCAGCTGAGTATCTTACTGCTCAATCTTGAATTTAGAGGTATAGTACAATCATTACCGGGTAATTACTATGTCAAGCTTTAATTAGAAGGTTGTGACACGGAGAGGTGAAAATATTGGCGGGTAATACTTTAATAATTGTTGAATCTGCGGCCAAGGCCAAAACTATTGGAAAATTC